>NZ_JBSFVA010000035.1:0-101443 GCF_053592075.1 Nonomuraea sp. NPDC002799 | reverse complement strand
TGAGCATGTCGTCGGTGTAGTCGAAGCCGTATTTGCGGGCGTAGCCGGTGAGCCAGTCGGCGAGGGGGTCGGTGCGCCGGTCGGGGGGTTGTTGCCGGTTGAGGTGTTGGTAGAGCCGGCGGACGCCGCCGTAGACGTCGATGCCGTACAGGAGGCGGGCGTGGGCGGCGCCGCTGGCTTTGGCGGCGATGGGGGCGGCGAAGGTGAGCGGCTCCCAGATGATCAGATCGGGTCGCCACCAGCGGGCGAACTCCACCAGGCCCGCGATCATGGGGAAGCTGCTCACCCGATGCCAGCCCTTCACGGCGTCGGCCATGCCGGGCTTGAGATAGTCCCAGGTCGCCTTGGCCGGGTCGTCGAAGGCGTCGTACGGCGCCATGATGCCCACCCGCAGCGCGTCCAGCGCGTCCTGCCGGTGCTCGGTGATCCGCCACTGGTTGCGGTCCTCGCCCACGGGCACGGCGGTCAGCCCGGCCTGGGTGACCACCCCGGCGAACGACGGCTGGCAGGCCACCCGCACCTCGTGCCCGGCCGTGCGCAGCGCCCACGCCAGCGGCACCATGTACTGAAAAATGCTCTTCTGCGGATTGACCGCGAACAGGATCCGCATGCTCACCCCGTCTCGTGCGCTTCCGCCGCGGCCTCCAGGCCCTCCAGCAGCGGCACCCGCGGGGTCCAGCCGGTCGCCCGGTGGAAGGCCGCCGGTTCGGCCACGAAGTCCAGCACGTCCGTCGGCATCGAGTGGTCCGCCGGCGGGACCGAGACGACCGGGGCGGGCGGCCGCCCCGACCGGGTCGCCACCACCTTCGCGATCAGCGCGAACAGGTCCGCGACACTGGTCGCCTGGCCGGTGCCGATCACCCAGTGCCCGCCCGCGACCACCTCGGCCTGGTCCAGGGCCGTCACGAACGCGGACGCGGCGTCGTCCACGCACAGCAGGTCGCGCTTGGTCGAGCCGTCGTGCCACATCGTCAGCGGCTGCCCGGCGAACGCCCGGCGCATCATCACCGACACCACCCCCCGGTCCAGGGCGACCGGATCCGTGCCGCGGCTGTAGAGGGTGGCGAGCCGCAACGTCGAGCCCTTGATCAGCCCTTCGGCGGTGGCCGCGGCGACGGCTCGCTCGGCGGCCAGCTTGTGCCGGTCGTAGGCGGTCAGCGGCTCGTCGGGCTCGCTGCCGTCGAGCCGCGCCGACGCCGAGCGCCCGGCCTGCGACACCGACCCGGCGAACAGCACGACCGGGGGCCGCGCGCGCCGCTGGGCGCGCACCGCGTGGACGAGGTCGTGAACCAGGCCCAGATTGACCCGTTCCGCCGTCGGATCGGCCGCGGCCGCCCGCCATGTGCTCGCCTTGCCCATGTGCGCGACCAGATGGATCACCACGTCGGCGCCCTGGGCCGCGGCGGCGACCGCGTCGCCCGCGGTCAGGTCGAGGGCGCGGACCTCCACCTCGGCGTGCGGCCGCGGCGGCACGACGACGGGCCGGCGCCCGACGAGCCTGAGGCGGACCGGCCGGGCGGCCAGCTCGCGGGTGATGGCCGTCCCGAGCAGGCCCGAGGCGCCGAGTACGGTGATCAGTGGTCTCGCGGCTGTCGTTGCCACGTCATCTCCTTCGGTCGATCTGGCCGGGGGCGCGCGCTCAGGACGCCTCAAGCGGCCGGGCCGGCGCGGTCCGCCAGGTCAGCGGCGGTGGCAGCATCCCTCTGGTGTTCCTGTCGATGTAGCGCTCCCACTCGGGGCGTTCGATCCGGAAGGTGTGCAGGTCCCAGAGCTGCCCCCGGAAGTAGAGGTGATCGCGCAGGGCGCCGATCTCCTGGTCGCCCTCGGTGATCCCGAACGAGGCGAAGCTGGCCTCGGTGGTCTGTCCGAGCACCCGGTCCACGTTCAGCGTGGCGAAGGCGTAGTTGACCAGCAGGAGCACCGCTTCCGAGCCGATGCCGAGCCGGGAGCGGCGCGGGTCCAGGTAGACCGCGCAGCGGATGTGCCCGGCCGGGTCCAGCCCGTGCAGGCCGCCGAAGCCCAGCCGCTCGCCCGTGCCGGCGGTGCTGACGTGGAAGGCCGCGTAGGCGCCCATCATGCCGCCGCCGCCCGCGCGCATCGCCGGGCGGATGCTCTCCACGCCCGACCGTACGAAAACCTGGGCGAAGCCCGCCTGGTCGGTGCTGCTCGCGGGATGGAGCACCACCCGCCGCGAGGCCGTGTGAGGAAAGAGCACGTCCGTAGGTCCCTTCTGTGCGCGAGGGCCTCAGGCCCGGTTCGAATCCGCGACGCGGTAGCGGTCCCAGGTCATCTCGCCGACCGGCGGCGGCAACTCCTCGATCTCCCTCAGGTCGTCGGCGGTGAGCCGCAGGTCGGCCGCCGCCACGTTGTCCGTGAGCCACTGCAGCTTCCGCGTCCCCGGGATGGGGACGACGTTGTCGCCCTGCGCCATGGTCCAGGCGATGGCCACCTGCGCCGGCGTGGCGCCGTGCCGGGCGCCGATCGTGCGCAGCCCCTCGACGATCGCGGTGTTCGCGCGCATCGCCTCGGGCAGGAAACGCGGGTCGCGCCGGCGGGAGTCGCCGGTGTCGAGCACCGTGCCGCCGAGCGTCCCCGGCAGGTAGCCGCGGCCGAGCGGCGCGAAGGCGAGGAAGCCGACGCCGTGTTTCCTGCTCCAGACCAGGACGTCGGCACGGCTGGCGGTGGCCCACACCGACAGCTCGTACTGCACGGCGGCGATCGGGAAGACCGAGTGCAGCAGCTCCAGCTCCTCGCAGGTGGCGTGGGAGATGCCCAGGGCCCGGACCTTGCCTTCGGTCACCAGCTCGCCCAGCGCGCCCCAGGTCTCCACGAGGGGGACGTCGGGGTCGACGCGGTGGAGCTGGTAGAGGCCGATGGCCTCGACCCGCAGCCGGCGCAGCGACGCGTCGCAGGCGGCGCGCAGGTGCTCGGGCCGGCCGTCGCGCTGGAACTTGCCGTCCGGGCCCACCACCAGGCCGCCCTTGGTCGCGATCGTCACCCGGTCCCCGCAGTCCTTGAGTGCCTGGCCGAGCAGGCGCTCGTTGGCGTACGGGCCGTAGATGTCGGCGGTGTCGAAGATGGTGACGCCGTACTCGACGGCCTGGCGGATGACACGGACGGACTCCTCGTCGTCCCGCTCGGCGGGGCCGTAGCCGTGCGACATGGAGCTGCAGCCGAGGCCGATCGCGCTCACCGAGAGGCCGTCCGTGAGTTGGGTCGTGCGCAATGTCTACCCCCTGTTCACCAGGTAGGTGATAGGTCAGTTGCCCGTGGCGGCCGGCGGCTCTGCGTCCGGCACCAAGAATTCGGCCAGGAGCCGCGGGGTCGCGTCGTGGGCGAACGTCACCGCCTCGTCGGCGGCGAAGTCCGGGATCTCGTAGAAACGGGCGCCGGCCGCGGTCGTCACCCGCACGGTCGTCAGGCCCAGCAGCCGCTGGAAGAGCGACTGGCTGAGCGTCCAGCCGATCACGCCCCGGCACTGCAACGCCACGGTGGCCCGGCGGATCACGCCCGACCTGGACACCAGGTACGGCCCGGCCCTGGCGTGACCCAGCGACCGGTACGCGACCACGGCCAGCGCCCACGCCGGCGGCAGCAGCCACAGCGGGATCTGCCAGAGGGCGCCCGGGATCGCGTCCCTGGCGCCGAGCCAGGCCAGCAGCCCCGCCACCAGCGCCAGGGCCAGGGTCGAGCCGGCGAGCCTGCGGTAGAGCGCGGTCCGCGGATGGGCGCGCAGCGGCGTCTCCAGCGGCCGGTGCTCCGCGCCCAGCACGGCCAGCGCCACCCGGCGCGCCTCGGTCACGGACGTGCGGGGCAGGATGGCGCTGGAGGCGTCGCTGCCGGGCACCCAGCGCAGCCCAGTCGAGATCACCTCCGTCTCGGCCAGCCTCATCCACCGCGACAACAGCGGCTCACTGAGGTGGATGCCGCGCAGGCGCCGCTCGTCGCGCAGCACCTCACGGGTCTGGAACAGTCCCTGCCTGGTCAGCAGCACCGTGCCGGCCTCGGTCGCGGTGCGGACGAGCTGGAAGTTCCACTTCTCCTTGAGGAAGGTGATCATCAGCCCGATCGTGCCCACGACGAAGCAGCCGGCCGCGCCGACGGCGATCGACCATCCCGTGCCGAGGCTCTCCCAGCCCACCGCGCCGGCCAGGATCTCCCTGAGGTCAACGTCGAACATCTGCAACGTCATGTAGGAGCTCCACAGGAACAGCGCGGCGGCGAGGAACGCCCATATGCTGATCACGTTGTAGAGGAACCACGACCACCGGAAACGGGCGATGACGTCCTCGTCCGCGGCCTGCCCTGTGACGTGGTCGGTGGCCTGTTCCGCCCCGCCGAGTCCCAGCAGCTCGTCGCGCAGGCGCTCCGCCGCGTCCGAGGTGACCGCGTCCAGTTTGAACGACGTGCCCGCCTCGCCGGAGGACAGGTGCACCACGCGCAGCCCGGCGAGCTTGTGCCGGAGCTTGGCGCTGGTGTCCGCGGTCCTGATCCGGTCCCTGGGAACGGAGCGGGAGCGGCGGACCAGCCAGCCCCGGCGGATCTCGACCCGGTCGGGCGTGACGCGGTAGCGCGTGGTCACCCAGCGCCTGAAGTCCATGACCGTGGCCAGCGCGCCGATCGCGGTGGCGACGAGGATCGGCCAGGCGTCCAGGCCCCGGCCGAACACCACGGTGACGAGCACGCTGGGGATGATCGTGAGCACGAGCCTGACCGCGTCGACCCAGGCGACCCGGCTGCTCAGCCGGGACCAGGGGATGCCGGCCCAGCGGTCCGCGCCGGGTTCGGGAGCCGCCTGCTGGTCTGCGGCGGGTTCGGGATCAGGCGGCCGGTCCACGGCGGGTTCGGAAGCCGCAGGCCCGTCCATGCCGGATTCGGAAGCCGCAGGCCGGTCCACCGTCTCGCCCGGGTTCACGTCGCGTCCCCCGGGGTGTCCTGGGTGATCTCGGTCAGCCGCCGGGCCAGCTCGCCGGCCACCGTCACGTCCAGGCCGGCGATGCCGATGCCGCCCTCGCGGGAGGCGGTGGTCACCTTGAGGGTGGCCAGGCCGAGCGCGTTCTGCAGCGGGCCGCGCCTGGTGTCGATGGACTGGATCCGGGAGATCGGGATGATCCGCCATTCGCGGGTGATCCAGCCGGTCAGCGAGTAGACGGCCTGGTCGGTGACCTCCCAGCGGTGAATGAGGTAACGGCACGCCGGCATGACCGCCACATTTACCGCATAAATCGCCGCGACGATAATCAGCAACGGTCCCAGCCACGACCGCACGCCGGGCACGAGCCAGTACGCCGCACCCAGCGCGGCGGAAACGGCTATTCCCCACAGCAGCGCGTTCAGCGTCCACATGAGAATGACCCGGCGGTCCAGCCGGTTGCGTGGCGGGCGCAGTTCGAGCGGTTTTCGCATCAGTCGGGAAGCGGGGTGATGGGTGTCGGACATGTCGCCATCCTGATTTCGTGGTCGTCCGGGGCACGATAAACGGATCGCGGCCAATTGCATTCGCCGCGCCCGCGTTTTCCCGGCCGGCTCCCGCGCCCCGGGAGCCGGCCCGGTCGCGCCGCCGCGCTGTCTCGCTGGCGGGACAGCGCGGCTGACCGGCGACGCTAGGCCGGCGTCTTCTCCTGGGCCGCCGCATCGTCGGCGGTGGTGAAGCGGACGATGAATTCGGCCAGGTCGCGGAAGGTTTCGCCCTCGAAGCCCTCGAACCGTTCGAGCAGCTTCAGATGGGTGACGTTCTCCAGTTCGAGCAGCACCTGAACCATCGAGAACGAGTCCAGGTCGTGCAGGGACTCCGGCTGAGGCACGTCGGGCTGCTCGGCGCAGATCATCTCGGCCGTGCCCCGTACCATCCGCTCCACATCATCGACCAAGGTGAGGTCGACACCGGCGGCGAGATCGTTGTCCGACATGTTTATCTGTCCTTTCATGCGGCCATCGGCGATGTTCTGTGTTGCGAAGCGAGCCGCCTCGAATGCTTTTATCGGTCGGTAAACGCCGCCGACAGTAGTCAGCGCCGACCGGGCAGGGCAATAGCGCCCGCCCTTTCCCTGGAATAGCCGCTCCGCACGCCGGTGTGGTAGACCTTGGAAAAATTCCCGTGAAAGGAGGGCGACCGAGAAATGTTGTTTCCCCATACCGAGTCCGGGCAGGTCGAGCTGCGCCCGGCCGGCGTGAAAGACGCCGCCAAGGTCTACGACATCCTTTTCCGGCTGGGACACGGCGGGCTGCCGCTCCTCGACAGATACGTCGAGGGCTTCGGCCGGGGCCTGGCCGCGTGCTTCCTCGTCCACCGGAAGGACACGGGGGAGACCGTCGGGGTCAGCACCCTGGGCGAGCTGTCCATGGCCGGGCACCTGAAGGCGGAGGTCCACCTCGCGGGCGAGCCGGAGGGGATCCGGCGTGACACGACCGCCCTCACGGTCAACTTCGCGTTCGCGATGTGGCGCACCAGGAAGGTCTACCTGCACGCCACCGACCCCGCCGTCGAGGAGCTCGGGTTCGCCGGGCCGCACGCGGCGATGGTGCGGGCCGAGGCGGTCCTGCCCAAGCACACGTACTTCCACGGCCGGGTCTGGGACGTCCACGTCTTCGCGGTCTACCGCGAGGACTGGGACGAGCACGGCGTGGACCTCGTCAAGAACATCGTCTGAAAGAACATCGTCTGAAAGGGTGACGTCTCCCGATGACCCTCTACGTCTGGGGCTACCTGCCGGAGTATGAGAAAGAGCGCGACGACATCCTCGACGCCGTCGACACCGTGTTCCGGTCGGGCAGGCTGGTGCTTGGGCCGTCCGTGGAGTCGTTCGAGCGCGAGTTCGCCGCCTACCACGGCCTCGCCCACGCCGTGGGCGTCGACAACGGGACGAACGCCATCGTGCTCGGCCTGAGAGCCCTCGGGATCGGCGCCGGCGACGAGGTGATCACGGTCTCGAACACCGCCGCGCCGACGGTGGTGGCCATCGACGCCGTGGGGGCCGTCCCGGTGTTCGCGGACGTCGACCCCGAGACGTACCTGATGGACGTGTCGCAGGTGGAGGCCGCCATCACCGAGCGCACCCGCTGCCTCCTGCCCGTCCACCTGTACGGCCAGTGCGTGGACATGGCGCCGCTGGAGCGGCTCGCCGAGCGGCACGGCCTCGTCATCCTGGAGGACTGCGCGCAGGCCCACGGGGCCCGGCACCACGGGCGCGTCGCCGGCTCGATGGGCAGGGCCGCGGCCTTCTCCTTCTACCCGACCAAGGTGCTGGGCGCCTACGGCGACGGCGGCGCCACCGTCACCGACGACGACGAGGTGGCCGCCAGGCTGCGCCGCCTGCGCTACTACGGCATGGAGAACAGGTACTACGTCGTCAGCACCCCCGGCTACAACAGCCGCCTCGACGAGGTGCAGGCCGAGATCCTGCGGCGCAAGCTCACCAGGCTGGACGACTACGTCTCCAGGCGGCGCGCCATCGCCGACCGTTATGCCGAGGCGTTCGCCGGCACCGGCCTGATCACCCCGGCGACGGCGCCGGGCAACGAGCACGTCTACTACGTCTACGTGGTCCGCCATCCCGAACGCGAACGCGTCATGGAGGGACTGAAGGAGCACGGCGTCTCGCTCAACATCAGCTATCCGTGGCCGGTACACACCCAGTCGGGTTTCGCGCACCTCGGCTACGCGAAGGGGTCACTGCCGGTGACCGAGGCCGTGGCCGAGGAGATCTTCTCGCTGCCGATGTACCCCTCGCTCTCCGACGCCGACCAGGAACGGGTCATCGACGCCCTGCACGCCGTGCTGGCCGGGCTCTGAAGAAGGACGACCCCATGACCCGACCCGCCCCGACGGCCGAGGGCACGGATGACGGCGCGCTCATGTCCACCGCCGCGTTCCACGACTGGTGGGCCGAGCGGCTCGCCGCCGGCCGCTTCGACGTGCGCAGGATCCCGTTCGCCGAGCTGGACGCGTGGTCCTTCGACGCCGGCACCGGCAATCTCGGGCACGCGAGCGGCCGCTTCTTCACCATCGAAGGGCTGCAGGTGCGCGACGGCGGCGTGGACACCTGGACGCAGCCCGTCATCAACCAGCCGGAGATCGGCGTGCTCGGCATCGTCGTCAAGAGGTTCGGCGGCGTGCTGCACTGCCTGATGCAGGCCAAGATGGAGCCGGGCAACGTCAACACGCTGCAGATCTCGCCGACCGTGCAGGCCACCAGGAGCAACTACACGCGGGTGCACCGCGGCGCGCTGCCGCCGTACCTGGAGCTCTTCCTCGGATCGCGGCGCGGCAGGATCGTCGTCGACGTGCTGCAGTCGGAGCAGGGCGCCTGGTTCTGGCGCAAGCGCAACCGCAACATGGTCGTCGAGGTCACCGAGGACCTGCCGGTGCGGGAGGACTTCTGCTGGCTCACCCTGGCCCAGATCCGCGAGCTGACCAGGATCGAGAACCTCGTCAACATGGACGCCAGAACCGTGCTGTCCTGCCTGCCGTTCGAGATGCCCGCCCGGGCCGGCGCGCCCCGCGACGCGTTCGGCGAGGCGCTCGTCCGCTCCTACCGGCATCCGCAGGGCGCGCTGCACACGGCGGGGGAGGCGCTGAGCTGGTTCACCGAGGCCAAGACCCGCTGCGACTGGTCGGCCCGCCTGGTGCCGCTCGACGCGGTCAAGGGCTGGGAGCGCGGCGCGTACGAGCTGGCCGAGCGCGACGGCCGGCTGTTCAGGATCATCGCGGTCGAGGCGGAGGCCCGCACCAGGGAGGTCACCCGTTGGACGCAGCCCCTGCTGTATCCCTGCGGCCAGGGCCGGGCGGTGTTCCTGGCCCGGCCCATCGAGGGCGTCCTGCACCTGCTCGTCCAGGCCAGGCCCGAGTACGGCCTGATGGACATGGTGGAGATGGCGCCGACCGTCCACCTGCCGCCCGGCATGGACGCCCAGGACGTCGAGGACCCGTTCCTGCGGGGCATCCTGCTCTCGCAGAGCGGCGTGACCAGGTACGACACCGTGCTGTCGGAGGAGGGCGGGCGCTTCTACCAGGCGCTGACCCGCTACCAGATCGTGGAGGCGGGCGACGAGGTCCCGCTCGACGTGCCGCCCAGCTTCCGCTGGATGACCGTCCGGCAGTTGCTGGACCTGCTCCACCACGGCCACTACCTGAACATCGAGGCCCGCAGCCTGCTCGCCTGCCTGCACAGTCTGTGCTGACCTCCCGCCGCCCGGCGGAGGAGAAGAAGTCGGAGTCTTCGATGCGCCTGCTGTTCACCACCGCGCCGCTGCGTGGGCATCTCCACCCGCTGGTGCCGCTGGCCTGGGCCGCGCGCGTCCTCGGTCACGAGGTCGTGGTCGGCGCGCCGGAGGCGTTCTGCGCCGTCGTGGCCGCGACCGGGCTGCCCGTCGCCTCCCTCGGCGCCGCGGACGGCTTCGTCGAGCTGGTGGGTCAGGAGCCGGAGGCGGAGGACTCCGCGGGCCGCAGGAGGGCCCACGGGCACGCGTTCGGCCGCATCGCCGCCCGTTGCCTGCCCGGCGCGCGGGCGCTGGTGGACGACTGGCGTCCTGACCTGGTCGTGAGCGAGCGGGCCGAGTTCGCCGGGCCGCTCGCCGCCGCGGCCGCCGGCGTGCCGCACGTGGAGTACCAGTGGGGCGTCGCGCCACTGGCGGAGTACGGCACGGCCGCCGCCGAGGAGCTCGGCGCCCGGCCGCCCGAGCCCGCCGAGGTGCTCAACCCCTGGCCGCCGCGGATGCGGCGGCCGCACGCGGCGCCGCACCGCGGCATCAGGGACGTGCCCTACTCGGGGGAGGGGCGGGTGCCCGGCTGGGCGCTGCGCCCCCGCTCGCGCCGGCGCGTCTGCGTCACCTTCGGCACCGTCGTGCCGCGGCTCGGGGCCGAGCGGGTCGGCGGCCTGCTCCTTCCCCTGCTGAACCGTCTGTCGGGGCTCGGCGCCGAGGTCGTGGTGGCCGCGGAGGAGCAGGTCGTGGCCGCCTGGCCGGAGCTCGCCGGCGCGGCCGACCACGTCGGACGGCTGCCGCTCGCGCAGGTGCTGCGGGTCTGCGACCTGCTGGTGAACCACGGCGGCCACGGCACCGTGCTGACGGCGCTGTCCGCCGGCTGCCCGCAGCTCGTCATCCCGCAATTCGACGACCAGTTCGACAACGCCGACGCGGTGGCGGCGACCGGCGCCGGAATCCGGCCCGCGCCCGGTGAGTCCGGGCCCGGGCAGCTGGCCGAGCGGTGCCGCGAGCTCCTCGGCGATCCCGGCTACGCGGCCGCCGCGGCCGGCGTCGCCGCCGAGATCGCCGCGCAGCCCGACCCGGTGGACGTCGTGAACCTGTTGGAGAAGCTGGCGAGCTGATCGCCGCACCGAACCGAGGAGCCCGCCCCATGTTCCAGGAGAACGCGATCACCGAGCTGTCGATACCCGGCGCGTTCCGGCTCACCCCGCCGCAGTACCCCGACGTGCGCGGCTATTTCATGGAGGGTTTCCGCGGCGGGGTGTTGTCCGACGCGATCGGCTACCCCTTCGTGACCGGCCAGGTGAACTGGTCGGCCAGCCGGCGCAACACCCTGCGCGGCATCCACGGCACCACGCTGCCGCCCGGGCAGGCCAAGCTCGTCACGTGCGTGCGCGGGGCGGTGCTCGACGTCGTGGTGGACCTGCGGGTGGGCTCGCCCACCTACGGCCGGTACGAGACCACCCGCCAGGAAGCGGACTCCGGCGTTTCCGTCTACCTCTCCGACGGCCTCGGCCACGCCTTCCTCGCACTGACCGACGACGCGTGCATGAACTACGTGTGTTCGGAGGCGTACATGCCCGGAACCATGATCGAGATCGACCCGCTCGACCCCGCGATCGGCATCCCGTGGCCGCTCACCGAGCCCCCGATCATGTCCGAGAAGGACGCCGGCGCCCCCACCCTGGCCGAGGCGCGCGCACAGGGGCTGCTCCCCGCGTACGAGGACTGCCTGGCCCACTACGCCGCGCTGAAGGCAGTCCCCTGCCCGCACTGACGCCCCCTGCCCCTGCTGTTGAGCGGAGTTCATCTGATGAGTGCCAGGACCCCCGACGGGCTGCGGATGGCGGTCATGGGCTGCGCCGACATCGCCTGGCGGCGGACGCTGCCCGCGATGGCCGGCGATCCGCGGGTGCAGGTGGCGGCGGTCGCCAGCCGGGACCTGAGGCGGGCCGAGCGCTTCGCCGAGCGGTTCGGCGGCGTGCCCGTCGAAGGGTATGAGGCGCTGCTGGAGCGCGCCGACCTCGACGCGGTCTACATCCCGCTGCCGGCGCTGCTGCACGCCGAGTGGGTGGAGCGGGCGCTGCGGGCCGGCCTGCACGTCCTGGTGGAGAAGCCGATGACCGGCAGCCACACCGAGACCGCCCGGCTGGTGGCGCTGGCCCGGGCGCGCGGCCTGGTGCTGCTGGAGAACTACATGTTCCTGCACCACTCCCAGCACGCCGCCGTCCGTGACCTGATCGCCGGCGGGGCCATCGGCGAGCTGCGCGGCTTCGCCGGCGCCTTCACCTTCCCGCCCAAGCCGCAGGGCGACATCCGCTACCAGCGCGAGGTCGGCGGCGGCGCGTTCCTGGACTTCGGCGGCTACCCGGTGCGGGCGGCGCTCTACTTCCTCGGCGACCTCCAGGTCGTCGGCGCGGTCTTCCGGCACGACCCGGAGCTGGACGTCGTGATGTCGGGCAACGTGCTGCTGAGCACCCCGGACGGCGTCGCGGCCCAGCTCACCTTCGGGATGGAGCACTCCTACCACAACGCCTACCGGCTGCTCGGCAGCACGGGGCAGATCCTGCTCGACCGCGTGTTCACCCCGCCGGAGACCCACCGCCCGGTGTTGCGCATCGAGCGCCAGGACAGCCGCGAGGAGCTCGTGCTGCCCGCCGACCACCAGTTCGCCAACGTGATCGCGGCGTTCGCGCGGGCGGTGCTGCACGGTGAGGACCTGAGCGCCCAGCAGGAGGGCACGCTGCGGCAGGCGCGGCTGATCGACGAGATCGGGGACACGGCCGTGTACGCCGACATCCGCTCGGGCACGCCCCGCGCGGCGGCCCCCGTCCCGCACTGACCTGCCGTACGGGAGCCGCCGCCGTTGCACGCTGACCTTCCGTCCGGGACGGTCGCCGCCCGCCCGCGCTCGACGGGCAGGCGACGGGCCGGTCAGCGCAGGGTCAGACTGCGCAGCTCCGGCCACAACCGGGACCAGGGCAGCCGTGGCCGCTCGCAGATCCACAGCGGCGTACCGATCGCGATGCCCACCCGGCCCCGCACGGTCCCCGCCCTCCTGACCACGCCGAAGTGCCGGCGCAGGTCCTGCTCCGACCCGCCGACGTACAACACCGTGGTCAGCTGATCCGCCGGCCGGCCGAAGTGCCAGTAGCCGCGGTGCGGGCTGTAGGGGCGCGGCAGGCCGCGGGCCGGGCCCATGACCTCCAGCACGCCGGCCTGCCAGTAGAGCTTGGTGACGACGGCGGTGTTCGCGGGCAGCGACCGGTGGACCTGGGCGACCGAGTCGGCGAACTCCGGCCAGCCGAACTGCACCAGCGTGTCGAAGCGCTCGCGCCGATCGTCGACCGACGTCGGCGGCTTGACCTCCGAGGCGGCGTCGATCGGCAACCCCAGCAACGTCAGCGCCGCCGACAGCGCGAACACCGGCCACGTCGGCACCCAGCGCCACCAGCGGGCCGGCCGCCGTTCCTGCAGCTGCACCGCCGCCGCCGCGAACAGCACGGGAAAGATCCCGGTCACGTACGTGAACCGCCCGTTGGCCGCCACCACGGCGACGACCACCACCAGGGCGGCCCACCCCAGGTAACGATGCGGGCGCAGCTCGGGCGAGCGCAGCAGCTTCCACAGGCCGTAACATCCCAGCACCGTCCCGATGACCAGGCCCATCGTGGCCAGCGTCTGCGGCAGGAAGGCCAGGCGGCCGCCCCACATCAGCTCGGTCTCCTCCGACAACACCGCGGTCATCTCCGCCTGCGGCCAGCCGTTGGCCGCCTGCCAGACCAGCCCGGGGACCGTGGCCGCCACCGCGACCGCCGCGCCCGCCCACAGCAGCGGCCGCGTCAGCATCCGCCGCGGCCCGGCCGCCAGCACCCCGGCCGCGATCCCCGCCCAGAAGATCGGGATCAGGAACTTGACCTGCAGCGCCACCGCCGTGGCCACGCCCGCCCACAACAACGGCAGGTCGGCGGCCGGCCCGCGCGCGCCCTCGGCGTGCAGGCGGACCCATCGCGTCACCAGCCACCCGCACAACGTCCACAACACGAGGTTGAACGTGCCGGTGTCCAGCTGCCCGCCATGGTTGAGGAAGGCGATCGCGAACGCCGCCGCCGCCATGACCTGGGCCCGGCCCCGGCCGCCGAGCTCGCGCGCGATGAGCGCGCACACCACCACCCCGGCCGCGACCGCCAGCGCGTCGGGCACGCGCAGCCAGAACAGCGAGCCGGGGACGAGCGTGTCCATGAGGTGCGCCAGCAGCGGCACGAACGGCGGCTGGTCGGCGTAACCCCAGTCGAGGTGGCGGCCGGCCGCGACGAAGTACAGCTCGTCCATGCTGTGGCCGTAGCGGTGGACGGTGAGCAGGAGCAGCGCGGCGACGGCCGCCGCGATGGCGCCCACCGGCCGCCACGCCGCCGGCGGCGGGCCGGTGGGCGCCGGGCCCGCGTCCGCCTTCTCGTCCTCCACGACGCTCACCGGCCGCTCCCCGGGCCGATCAGGTCCGGACGGGTCCAGCCGTCGAGGTCGTACTCGGCCAGGCACTGCTCGGCGAAGCCCTTCAGCGCCTGCGCCTGCCCGCTGGCCTGGTACGCCTGCAGCGTCTGCACGCGGATGCCCTCGTGGTCGCCCGCGTACGAGCGCTCATAGAGCTCGTGCCGCCCGGCGAACTCGGTCCCCACGCAGTCCCAGAGCAGCTTGAGCAGCTTGACCCGGTCCACGGCCTCCATCCCGCGCGAGCCGCGCAGATAACGGTCCAGGTAGGGCCGGACCTCGGGGTTCTTCCAGTCGTCGGCGTGCGAGTTGAGATAGATCAGGCCGCTGCCGAGCGTCTTCAGGATGATCTCCCGCACGCGCGGATAGCCGACGCCCATGAACGTGCGGTACGCCATGGCGAAGTTGAGGTTCGGCTGGACGGCGCCGCCGTGCCAGGGCATCGGTGACCTGGCCATCGCCTCCGACAACCCCCAGAACAGGTCGCGCCAGTTGAGGATCTCGCCCACCTGCGCCTGCACCCCGCGGAAGGTCGAGACGCCGGTCGCCTCGATGCCCTTCAGCACGCACCCGGCGATGAAGTCGAGCTTGACGGCCAGTCGGGCGCAGCCGTGGAAGGTGAACCGCTCCTGCACGCCGGAGCCGGCCGCGAACGAGTTCGCCGCGCCGGCGTCGTACATGAAGACGTTCTCCCAGGGCACGTGCACCCGGTCGAAGACCATGATGGCGTCGTTCTCGTCCATGCGGCTGGACAGCGGGTAGTCGAACGGGCTGCCCTGGGCCGCCGCCGCCCACTCGTAGGAGGAGCGGCAGAGCAGCTTGAGCCCGGGGGCGCTGGTCGGCGTGGTGAACACCAGCCCGAACCTCTTGTCCCTGATGGGCAGGCCGAAGTGGGCGATGAAGTTGGCGTTCGTGAGGGCCGAGCCGGTGGCGACGACCTTCGCGCCGGATACGATCAGGCCGGAGTCGGTCTCCTCCTCGACGTGCACGCACACGTCCGCCGTCCGGTCGGCCGGGCGGTCCCGGTCGACGGGGGGATGGGCGATGGCGTGGTTGAAGTAGAGCACCCGCTCCTGCGCCTCCTTGTACCAGCGCAGCGCGTTGTCGCGGAACGGGCCGTAGAAGTCCGCGTTGGCCTCCAGCGTGCCGAAGAAGCCCGCCTTGTAGTCCGGGGTGCGGCCCATCCAGCCGTAGACGTGCCGCTGCCAGGCCACGATCGCGTCGCGCGCCACCACCAGGTCGGCCGCGGACCGGGCGGTCCTGAAGTAGGGGTGGGTGAATCCGCCGTTTCCCGTGTCGGTGGGCACACGCAGGGTGCCGGCCGCCTCGGGTTCGTGCAACGCGTCGTACAGCCGGGCGATCGAGCGGGCGCTATTGCGGAAAGCGGGGTGGCTGGTAACGTCCGCCACGCGCTCGCCGCCGATATAAACGGCACGCCCGTCGCGCAGTGAATCCAGGTATTCGGCGCCGGTCATCGGCCGGATGTCATTCACCTGTCCGGCGGTGGTGGGGGAAACGGTCGTCATCCTCGGCATTCTCCTTCTGGTCTGCGGAGATCGGCCCTCCGACCTGAGGTTTTCCGCGCCCGTGCGTCCCGCTGGCGGGACATGCCGGTAATTGTTCCCGGGTATTTGTGTTGGCAATTCGGCGAGGGCCGAACTTATCATGCACAAGCAGCGGCCGGGCGGCAATGCGCGGTCGCTGTTGCCGTTTACAGGAGGCGCTGGTTAGAGTGCGACCCGAGTTTCGTGCCGAATGCCTGCGAATAGCGGGCGAACAATGTGCGAGAAGTGCTCAGGAAAGGTTGCGATGTCCGGCGGAGTAGATTATCCGCGAATCGGCGAGGGAATCCTCTCCACCATCGGAGCGACCCCGCTGGTCCGCCTCGATCGCCTCTTCGGCAAGGCGGAGGCCCGCTTCTACGCCAAGCTCGAGGCGGTGAACCCGGGCGGCAGCATGAAGGACCGCTCGGCCATGGGCATGGTGCTCGGCGCACTGGAGCGCGGCGAACTCGTCCCCGGCCGGTCCACCGTCGTCGAGTCCAGCTCCGGCAACCTCGCCATCGGCCTGGCCCAGGTGTGCCTGTGGCACGGGCTGCGCTTCATCTGCGTGGCCGACCCCAAGATGACCTCCCAGAACCTGGCGATCCTGACCGCGTACGGCGCCGAGGTCGACATCGTGCGGGAGCCGGACAACGACATGGGCGACTTCCTGTCGGCCCGGATCCGGCGCGTGCGCGAGCTCATCGAGCACCTGCCCAACGCCTACTGGCCCAACCAGTACGCCAACCCGCTCAACGCCCGCGCCCAGGAGAGCATCATGCGGGAGATCGACGAGCAGCTCCACGGCGAGGTGGACTACCTGTTCGTCGCCACCGGCACCTGCGGCACCATCAACGGCTGCGCCCGCTACATCGCGGGGCGCGGGCTCTCCACGCACATCGTCGCCGTCGACGCCGAGGGCAGCGCGATCTTCGGCGAGCGGACCTGCCGGCGGCTCATCCCCGGCCACGGCGCCGCCTTCCGCTCCGAGCTGTACTACGACGGCATCGCCCACTCCGTGGCGCGGATGACCGACCAGGACTGCGTGGTCGGCTGCCGGCGGCTGGTCGGCGCGGAGGCGATCCTGGGCGGCGGCTCCTCCGGCGCCGTGGTCAGCGCGGCCGCCCAGCGGCTGGCCGGCCTCCCGGCCGGGGCGAACTGCGTCCTGCTCCTGCCGGACCGTGGCGAGCGGTACCTGGACACCATCTACTCCGACTCCTGGGTCGAGGAGAGGTTCGGCGACGTCACCCATCTCTGGAAGGAGCAGATGGCATGTTGATTCTGGGCAGGAGCGACGTGCTCGATGTGCTGGAGGGCGCGGAGGACACCGTCTGCCGCATCGTCGGGCGCACCTACGCCGAGCACGCCCGCGGCCGTACCGTGGTGCCGCACTCGCTCTTCCTGCGCTTCCCCGATCGGCCCCGGGAGCGCATCATCGCGCTGCCCGCCTACGTCGGCGGCGAGCGTCCGGTCGCCGCGCTCAAATGGGTGGCCTCCTTTCCCGGCAACGTCGCCGCCGGCCGCGAGCGGGCCTCGGCCGCCATCCTGCTCAACTCGCTGACCGACGGCCGCTCCGAGGCGCTGCTCGAAGGGGCGGTCATCTCCGCCCGGCGGACCGCCGCCAGTGCCGCCGTGGCCGCCGACGCGCTCACGGCCGGCGCGCCGGCCGGCGTCCGCAGCGGGGTCTCGCTGATCGGCTGCGGGGTCATCGGCTACGAGATCCTCCGGTTCCTCCTGGCCCGGCTGCCAGGACTGCGCGAGATCACCCTGTACGACGTGGACCGCTCGCGCGCCGCCGCCCTCGCCGAGGGTCTCAGCGAGGGTTTCGCCGGGCCGGACGCGCCGAAGGTGACCGTCACCGAGGACGTGCGGGAGGCGATGGCCGCGCACCGTCTGGTCGCCCTCGCCACCACGGCGATCGAGCCGCACCTCGGTACCGAGGCGTGTCTGCCCGGCACGGTCGTCCTGCACGTGTCGCTGCGCGACCTCACCCCCGAGTCGATCCTCGCCGCCCGGAACGTCGTCGACGACACCGACCACGTCTGCCGCGAGGCCACCTCCCTCGACCTGGCCGCGCGGCGGTCCGGCGGACGGGACTTCATCACGGCCGAGCTCGGCGACCTGCTGGCGGGGACCGCCTCGCTGCCTTACTCCGCCACCGAGATCACGGTGTTCTCGCCGTTCGGGCTCGGCGCGCTCGACGCGGCCCTGGCCGCCCACGTCTTGGACGAGGCCGCCGCACGCGGCCTGGGAACGCACGTACCCGGCTTCTTCGCCGACCCGCGCCAGGGCGGCATGACCTTTTGACCCACTGCTGAGGAGATGAGATGTCCACGGAGGAGAAGTTCCTGGTCGTGGTCAACCACGAGGAGCAGTACTCGGTCTGGTTCGCCGACCGGGAGCTGCCCGCAGGGTGGCGGGCCGAGGGTGTCTCGGGGACCCGCCAGGAGTGCCTGGACCACATCGAACGGGTCTGGACTGACATGCGCCCGCTCAGCCTCCGGCTCCGCATGGCCGCCGAGTCCGTCTGAGAGGTCACCCGATGTCTTCGCCGATCCCCGTCCATGAGCAGCCCGTCCATGAGCAGCCCGTCCATGAGCAGCCCGTCCATGAGCAGCCTGTCCATGAGCAGCCTGTCTCTGGCCCGCCTGCTTCTGGCCCGCTCGTCTCCGGGCCGCCTGTAGCCGGCCTGCCTGTAGCCGGCCCGCCGGTCTCCGGCCTGCTCGTCTGCGAGTTGATCGCGGAGCGGGCGGCTCGGAGTCCGCAGGCCGTGGCGGTCGAGTGCGGATCGCGGTCGCTCACGTACGCCGAGCTCATGGACCTCGCGGGCGCCCTCGCGGAGCGCCTGCGCGCAGAGGGCGTCCGGCGCGCCGAACCGGTGGCCGTGGTGCTGCCGCGCGGGGTGGAGCTCGTGGCCGCGCTCATCGGCGTCCACCTGGCCGGGGCCGCCTACCTCCCGCTCGACCCGGAGCACCCGGGGGAGCGGCTGGCGTACATGCTGGCGGACTCGGGCACACGGGTGCTGATCACGACGGCCACCACTCCCGCCCCGCCCACGGAGGCGACCGCCGTGCGGTCCGTCGTCCAGATGGAGGACCTCGGCGAGCCTGCCGGCCGCATGGAGGACCTCGGCGAACCTGCCGGCCGCGCGGAGGACCTCGGTGAGCCCGCCGGCAGCGCGGATGGTCCGGGCCCGGTGCACCCGGATGATCCGGCCTACCTCATCTACACCTCGGGCTCGACCGGGCGGCCCAAGGGCGTGCTGGTGACGCAGCGCGCCCTCGCCAACTTCGTGTGCTCCATGAGCGAGCGCCCCGGCCTCGCCCCGGGGACCGCGTTCCCCGCGCTGACCACCGTGGCGTTCGACATCGCCGCACTGGAGCTCTTTTTGCCGCTGGTCGTCGGCGGCCGGGTGGTGATGGCCGGGCCCGCCGACGCCCGCGACCCGGACCGGCTGATGGCCCTGCTCGCCCGCATCGCCGCGACGGTCATGCAGGCGACTCCGGCCACCTGGCGGCTGCTCCTCGACGCCGGCTGGACCCCGCCGCCGGGCTTCACCGCCCTGTGCGGCGGCGAACGCCTGCCGCCCGAACTGGCCCGCCGCCTCTGCGCGATCGGCACGCGCCTTTGGGACCTGTACGGCCCCACCGAGACCACGATCTGGTCGTCCGTCGCACGCCTGGAGGACGGCCGGGTACACGACTTCGCGCCCGTCGCCGACACCACGCTGCACGTTCTCGACGCCCACCTGCGGCCCACCCCGGACGGGGAGCTCTACATCGGTGGCGACGGCGTGGCGCTCGGTTACCACGCCCGCACATCCCTGACCGCAGACCGCTTCATCCCCGACCCCTTCGCCGCGTCACCCGGGACCCGCCTCTACCGCACCGGCGACCTCGCCACCCGGCACCCGGACGGGAGGATCGAGATCCGCGGCCGCGCCGACGACCAGATCAAGATCCGCGGCCACCGCATCGAGCCCGGCGAGATCGAGGGAGTGCTCGCCACCCACGAAGGCGTGCGCTTCGCGGTCGTCCAGGCAGTTGTCCACACCACCTCCGCCGCCGGCGATGATCCGGATCCGGTCGCTTACGGTCGGTTTGCGGATGTCGTCTCGGCTGGTGGTGATGATCCGCGTCTGGTCGCCTACGTTCAGCCTGCGGACGCCGCCGCGCCGCCCGCGCCCGGTGAGCTCTACGACCACTGCGCGCGCGTCCTGCCGTCCTACCTCGTGCCCGCAGACTTCATCGTCGTCGCCGTGTTTCCTCTGACCCCCAACGGCAAGATCGACCGCGCCGCCCTGCGCGCGCTGCCGCCCTCGGCGCCGACCGGGGGCCGCGCGCCCGAGAGCGCGGCGGAGCAGGCCGTGGCCTGGGCGTTCGCCCGTGAGCTCGGACTCCCGGCCGTGCCCGCGACCGCGGACTTCTTCGTCCTCGGCGGCCATTCGCTGTCCGCCGTGCGGGTGACCGGCGCTCTGAGCGTCGAGTGGCAGGTGGAGCTGCCGGTGGCGGAGCTGTTCGCGGCCCGTACCGTCGAGGCCCTGGCCGCCCGCTTGGAGAAGGCGGGCCACGCCCGTCCGCCGCTGCCGGCGGCGACCGGGACCGGCGCGCCGCCGCTGTCGTTCGAGCAGCGCCGCATGTGGTTCCTCCAGCAGCTCGACCCTGAGGGCACCGCGTACCTGGAGTCGTTCGCCGTCCGGCTGCCCGAGCCCTTCGACCTCGAACGGCTCCGCACCACGCTGACCCGCCTCCTGACCCGCCACGAGACCCTCCGCACCCGCTATGTCACGGGCCCGGACGGCGAGCCCGGGCAAATCGTCGAGCCCGTGGCGGTCGAGCCTGTGGCGGCCGAGCGCGTCATGGTCGAGCCCGTCGTGGCCGAGCCCGCTATGGTGCTCGCCGCCGAGCTGGCCCGTCCCTTCGATCTGTCGTCCGCACCGCCGGTTCGCGTGCGTGTCGTCCGCACAGGGACCGGCGAGCACATCGTGCTGTTCGTCCTGCATCACATCGCCACTGACGACCGCACCCACGACGTGCTGGCCGGGGACCTGCTCGCGGCATACGCGGGTCGCGAGCTCTCGCCGCCGCCGGTCCGGTACGCGGACTATGCGGCCTGGCAGCGCACCCGGCTGACGCGCCCGGCACTGGAGCCGCAGTTGCACTATTGGCACGAGCGCCTCGCCGGCTGCGGTGTCACCGAGCTGCCCGCCGATCATCCGCTCGGTGATGGCCCGCCCGCCGATCGCCCGCTTGCCGATCACCTGCCCACCGATTACCCGCCCGCCGATCACCCGCTCGGTGAGCGGCGGCGTCCCGCTGGGTCGGTTGCCTTTGAGGTTTCGGCGCCGCTGGCCGCTCGCCTCGCACAGGTCGGTAGCCGTCACGCGGCGACGCCGTTCATGACCTCGCTGGCCGGCTTCCTCGGCGTGCTCAGCCGCTACACCGGGCAGGAGGACGTGGCTGTCGGCGTGCCGATCTCCCTCAGGGACCGGCCGGAACTGGACGACGTGGCCGGCCTGTTCGTCAACACCGTCGTGATCCGGGCCGACATGGCCGGGCGTACCTCGTTCACCGGCCTCCTGACGCAGGTCCGCGACGCGGTGGCGGACGCGCGCGCGCACGCCGAGGCGCCGTTCGAGCTGGTCGTCGAAGCTCTAGCGGCGCACCGGGGCCCGGCGCGGAACCCGCTGTTCTCCGTGATGTTCGTCTGGCACGAGGAGTCGCCGCACCTGGCCGACGTGGGCACGCCCGGGCCGGCGGAAGCCAAGTTCGACCTCACCTGCCACCTGACGCGCCGCACCGACGGCACCTTGTCCGGCCGCATCGAGTACGCGGCCCACCGCTACGCCCAGACGTCCGCGACCGGTCTCGCCGACGGTTTCGTCCGCCTGCTGGAGGCTGCCGCCACGGCCCCGGAGACCCCGGTCCGCCGCCTCCCCCTGCTCCCCTCGCCGACGCCGACGATCGGCAGTCCGGGGACGGGGACGGGGAGGCGGCAGCTGGAGCAGTTGAGGCCCGCGGACCTCGTACCGGACGGCGATCGCGGCACCGTCCTGGATCTGATCGCCCCGCATGCCGCCGGTGACGCGACCGCCGTCCGGGCGGCCGGCCGGGAGGCGGGCGACCTCACCTTCCGCGAGCTGGAGCGGCGGGCCAATCGGCTGGCGCACCGGCTGCGGGACCTGGGGGTCCGGCGCGGCGACCTCGTCGCGGTGTGGTTGCCGAGGACGCCCGACCTGATCGTGGCCCTGCTGGGTGTGCTCAAGGCCGGCGCCGCGTACGTTCCGCTCGATCCGGCGCATCCGGCCGCACGGCTCCGCCAGGCGCTGGCCGACTGCGCGGCACCGCTGCTCATCGCCGCCTCCGCGGCGACACCGCCCCTGCCGGACGGGGTGCGGGTGGTGGCGCTGGGCGGGGCGGTTGAGCGGGTCGCCATCGACGCATGCCCATCGACGGCTCCCGAGGTGGAGCTGAGCCCGGACGACCTGGCGTACGTGGTGTACACCTCGGGCTCCACCGGGCGGCCCAAGGGAGCCATGATCACGCACGGCGGCCTGGCGAACTACACCCGTTGGGCGCGCCGTGACCTGCGGCCCGAGGCAGGGTCCGGCTCGCCGCTGCACACCTCCATCGCCTACGACTTGGCGCTCACCTCGCTCTATCCCACGCTGGCGTCCGGCGCGCCGGTCCGGCTGGTCGATGAGGCCGCGGGCGTGGAGGCGCTCGTGGCGGCGCTGGGCGACGAGCCGTTCGGCACGCTCAAGCTGACCCCCACCCACCTGAGCCTGCTGACCGTGTCGACGCCCCCGGAGGCGCTGGCCCGCGCCGCCCGGTGCCTGGTGATCGGCGGTGAGGAACTGCGCGGGGAGCACCTGGCCGCCTGGGCGGTCCACGCTCCCGGCACGCGGGTCGTGAACAGCTACGGGCCCAGCGAGACCTCCGTCGCCTGCTGCGCGCACGAGGTGGCCGCGGGGGACGCACGGCCCGGACCGGTCCCCATCGGCCGGCCGCTGCCCGGCGTCACCGTGCATGTGCTGGACGAGGCCATGGGACCGGTGCCGCCCGGCGTCGTGGGTGAGATCTACGTGGGTGGTCGCGGGGTGGGGCGCGGCTATCTGGGCGATCCGCTGCTGACCGCGGACCGGTTCGTGCCCGATCCGTTCGCCGGAGAGCCGGGGGCGCGGCTGTATCGAACGGGGGATCTCGCCCGGATCGGGGCGAACGGCCTGCTGGTCTTCCGGGGCCGTGCGGACCAGCAGGTCAAGATCAACGGGTACCGGGCCGAGCCGGGGGAGGTCGAGGCGGTGCTGGCCGGGCATCCGGCGGTGCGCGCCGCCGCCGTCGTACTCGACCGGTCCGATCCCGGCAACCCGCGACTGGCCGCGCACGTCGTCCTCGCCGATCCCGGCAACCCGCGACTGGCCGCGCGCGTCGTCACCGCCGGCACCGGCGAGCGCCTCGCCGAGGTGCGGGAGTACGCGGCCGACCGGCTGCCCGCCCACCTGGTGCCCACGCTCTGGGGGACGCTCGGCGCGTTGCCGCTGCTCGGCAACGGCAAGGTGGACCGGCGCGCGCTGCCCCGCCTCGCCCCGCCGGAGGTGAACGCGACCGGCTACGTCGCGCCCGCCACCCCGGCCGAGCGGATGATCGCCGAGGTGTGGGCCGAGGTGCTCGGAGTGGAGCGCGTGGGCCTGCTGGACGACTTCTTCACGCTCGGCGGCCAGTCCATCCTGGCCACCCGGGCGGTGGCCAGGCTGCGCGGACGGTTCCCGCAGCCGCTCACGGTGCGGGACCTGTTCGCCGCTCCGACGGTGTCCGCCCTCGCCGAACTGGCCGCCGCGCGCGCCGCCGTACCCATGCCCGTCCTCCCCGCACCCGCCCTCATCACTCCGGCGGACCGCTCCCGCCCCCTGCCCTTGTCGTTCGCCCAGCGGGGCCTGTGGGTGCTGGACCGGCTGCGGCCCGGGAGTACGGACTATCTCGTCGCGGTGGCGCTGCGGTTACGGGGCCCGCTGGACGCCGACGCGCTCGGACGGGCGTTCGCCCAGGTGGTGGGGCGGCACGAGATCCTGCGCACCCGCTATGTCCCGGATCAGGACGGCGAGCCCGTGCAGGTCGTGGATCCGCCGCCGCAACCGTTCCCCACCGTCGAGAGCGGCGACCCGCGGGCGGTGCTCGATGCGGAGCTGGCGACCCCGGCCGACCTGGAGCGCGGCCCCGTGCTGCGGGCCAGGCTGGTACGTGTCGCGCCCGACGAGCACGTGCTCGTCCTCGTCACCCACCACATCGCCACGGACGGCTGGTCGAGCGGGATCATCGCCGCCGACCTGGCCGCCGCCTACGCGGGTGCGGAACTCCCCGCGCCGCGCGTCCAGTACGCGGACTTCGCCGCCTGGCAGCGCGGACAGCTCACCGAACCGGTGCTGCACGCGTCCCTGGAGTACTGGCGTGCGCGCCTGGCCGGACTGGAGCCGGCCGAGCTGCCGGCGGACCGGCCGCGACCGGCGATCAACGACCATCGGGGCGCGGTCGTGCGGTTCGAGGTGCCGCCCGCGCTGGCCGGCCGGCTCGCGCGGGTGGGGGAGCGGGCGCGGGTCACGCCGTTCATGACGTACCTGGCCGGCTTCCTGGCGCTCGTGGCCCGGTACACGGGCCGGGACGACGTGGCGGTCGGAGTGCCGCTGTCCGGGCGCGACCAGCCCGGCACCGAGGACCTCGTCGGCTACTTCGTCAACACCGTCGTCATGCGGGCCGACCTGAGCGGCGACCCGTCGTTCGGCAGCCTGCTCGAACGGGTGCGTGAGGTCGCCACCCAGGCGTACGAGCATGCCGGGCTGCCGTTCGAGCGGCTGGTCGAGGAGCTGGCGCCGGAGCGGCGGCTGTCCGGGCACCCGCTGTTCCAGCTCCTGTTCGCCTTCCGCGAAGAGGGGGAGGAGCGCTACGACCTGCGGGGGCTGGACGTCTCCGCCGAGCCGCTGCCGTCGCGCACCGCCAAGTTCGACCTGACGCTGGAGCTGACGCGACGGGCCGACGGCGGCCTGAACGCGGAGATCGAGTACGCCACCGCCCTGTACGACCAGGACACCGTGGAGCGACTCGGACGCCACTACCTCGGGCTGCTGGAGTCCGCCACGGACCCGGCCACCACGCTGAGCGACCTGAAGCTCCTCGCCGAACGGGAGCTGCACGCGCTCACCACCGGCGCGAACGGGCCCGTCGTCACCCGACCCGAGGCCGGGCTGCCTGAGCTGATCGCCCGCCAGGCCGCGTCGGCCCCGGAGCACGTCGCGGTGGAGTGCGGGGGAGAGGTGCTCCGCTACCGGGAGCTGGACGAGCAGGCCAACCGGCTGGCGCACCACCTGCGCGACCTCGGCGTACGCCGTGACGACGTCGTCGGTGTCTGCCTGCCGCGCCGGCCCGGCCTGGTCGTCACCCTGCTCGCCGTGCTGCGCGCGGGCGCCGCCTACCTGCCGCTCGACGCCTCCCATCCGGCCGAACGACTGGCTTGGACGCTGCGGGACTCCGCCGCGAAGCTGGTCATCGTCGAAGGCGCGGGGGAGCCGGGGCCGGGGCACGGCGTGCCCGTGCTGGCCCTGTCGGCCGCGTGTACCGCCGCCGCGATCCAGCCCGGAGACCGCGCGCCCGCCGCCACCGACCCGGACGGCCTGGCGTACGTCATCTACACCTCCGGGTCCACGGGCAGGCCCAAGGGCGTGGGGGTCACGCATCGCGGGATCCGCAACCGGGTGTTGTGGACCGTGCGCCGGCACGCCCTCGGCTCCGCCGACCGGCTGCTGCAGAAGACCTCCCTCACCTTCGACGCCTCCGTGTGGGAGTTCCTGGGTCCGCTGGTGTCCGGCGGCACGGTGGTGCTGCCGCCGGACGGCACCGAGCGCGACCCGGGGCTCATGGTCGAGGCGCTGGTGGCCGGGCGGATCACGGTGCTGCAGGGCGTGCCGTCGTTCCTGCGGACGCTGGCCGACCAGCGCGGGCTCGAACGGTGTGCGTCCCTGCGCCTCCTGTTCTCCGCAGGCGAGCCGCTGCCCGTGGAGCTGGCCGACCGGCTGGCCGCCCGCCTGACCACCGCCGTGGTCAACACCTATGGGCCGACCGAGTGCTCGATCGACGTGACGGCGTGGGCGCACACACCAGGCGGTGACCCCGGCGTCGTCCCGATCGGCAGGCCGCTGGACAACACGCGGGCCGTCGTGTGCGCGCCGGACGGGCGGCCGGCGCCCTTCGGGGTGCCGGGCGAGCTGCACGTCGCCGGGGACGGGCTGGCCAGAGGCTATCTGGGCAGGGCCGGGCTGACGGCGGACCGGTTCGTGCCCGACCCGTACGGGCCGCCCGGGTCCCGCGCCTACCGGACCGGCGACATGGTGCGGCGCGGGCCGGACGGGGTGCTGACGTTCGTGGGGCGGGCCGACCACCAGGTCAAGATCCGCGGCGTCCGGGTCGAGCTGGGTGAGGTGGAGACCGTGCTCGGCCGGCATCCCGGCCTCGCCGCCGCCGTCGTGGCGGCCCGCCCGGGACCGGACGGCCAGCCCCGCCTCATCGGGTACGTGGTACCGCGCGAGGATGTCCCCGGGCTCCCCATACCGCGCGAAGGCGCCCCCGCGCACCCCACGCCGCGCGCGTTCCTGCTGGAGCGGCTGCCGGAGGCGTTCGTGCCCTCGGCGTTCGTCACCCTGGACCGGTTGCCCCGCACCTCCAGCGGCAAGATCGACCGCGCGGCCCTGCCCGACCCCGGCGGCGTCCGCGCGGGCGGGACCGTGACGCCGCCGCGCACCCCGCTCGAACGCGCCGTCACCGCGACCATGGCCGAGGTGCTGGGGCTCGACGCCGTGGGCCGGAGCGACGACTTCTTCGAGCTCGGCGGCCACTCGCTGCTGGCGATCAGGATCGCCGGCCGGCTGGGCGCCGCGCACGGCGTGGACCTGCCGGTACGGGCCGTCTTCGAGGACCGCACGGCCGCGGCGCTGGCCGCCAGGATCGGCACGCTCGACGGGCGGCAGAGCGGCCGGATCGCCCGGCGGGCGGACGACGCGGGTCCCGGCCCGCTCTCCTACGCCCAGCAACGGCTCTGGTTCCTGGACCTGCTCGACCCGGGCAGCTCCCGATACCACCTGACGTGGGCGTACCGTCTGACCGGCCGTCTCGACGTGGCGGCGCTGGAAGGCGCGCTGACCGAGCTGTTCGCCCGTCACGGCGCGCTCCGGACCCGCTACGTGACCGGCCCCGGAGGGGAGCCCGCGCAGGTCGTCGACCCGCCGGGGGCGGTTCCGCTGCCGGTCGCCGACCTGGGTGGCCGGGAGTTGCCCGCGCTCGTCAGGGAGCTCGCCGACCGGCCGTTCGACCTGCGTCACGACGGCCCGGCCCGGCCGCACCTGATCAGGGTCGGCCCGGACGACCACGTGTTCCTGCTGGCCATGCACCACATCGCGGGCGACGCCTGGTCCGAGGAGATCCTGGCCCGCGAGCTCACCGAGCTGTACGGGGCACGGGTGGCGGGCCGGCCGGCGGCGCTCGGCCCGCCACCGCTGCAGTACGCCGACTACGCGGCGTGGCAGCGTTCGCACCTCACCGGCGACCTCGTGGCCGCCCGGCTGGCCCACTGGCGCGAGCGGCTGGCCGGGCTGCCCCCGCTGAGCCTGCCCACCGACCGGCCGCGCCCGCTGACCAGGGACGACCGGGGCGCGGCGATCGGTTTCCGCCTCCCGGCCGAGATCGCGCGGCCGCTGGTGGAGCTGGGCAGGCGGCGCGGGGCGACCGCGTTCATGACGTTCCTGAGCGTGTTCGGCGCCCTGCTCGGCCGCTACGCGGGCACGGACGACCTGGCCATCGGCATTCCGGTGGCCGACCGGAACCGCCCCGAACTGGAGGACGTCGTCGGCTTCTTCGTCAACACCGTCGTCGTCCGCGTCGACCGGGCCGGGGACCCGGCGATGGAGCAGTTGATCGACCGGGTGCGGGCGGAGGTGCTCGACGGGCTCGGGCATGAGCTGCCCTTCGACCGGCTGGTGGAGGAGCTGGCGCCGCAGCGCGACCCGTCGCGCTCGCCGCTGGTGGATGTGCTGATGGAGGTGCGCGAGACCGTTCCCGAGCGGCCGGCCCTGCCGGGCCTGGAGGCGCGGCGGGTCGCGGCCGCGCGGACCACCGCGAAGTTCGACCTGACGCTCACGCTGGTGGCCGAGCCCGGCGGCGGTTACTCCGGCGAGCTGGAGTACGCCACGTCGCTGTTCGACGAGGCCACGGCCCGGCGGCTGGCCGGGCACTTCCGCACCCTCGCCGCCTCCGCCGCGGCCGGGCCGCACCGTCCGGTCAGCCGGCTGGAGCTCCTGGACGAGGCCGGCCACCGGCTGGTGGACGAGTGGAGCAGGACGGCGGACTGGGGTGACGGGCTGGGCGCCGGTGAGTGCCTGCACGAGGCGTTCGCCGCGCAGGCGGCGCGCACCCCCGGCGCGGTGGCCGTCGTCGCGGACGGCGAGCGCCTCACCTACCGGGAGGTGGCCGAGCGCAGTGAGGCTCTGGCCCGCAGGCTGGTGGCGGGGGGCGTGCGGCCGGAGTCCCCGGTCGCGGTGCACCTGGAGCGGACGCCCTCCGTCGTGGTCGTGCTGCTGGCGGTGCTCCGGGCGGGCGGGGTGTACGTGCCGCTGGGAACGGGACAGCCCGCCGAGCGCCTCGCCCTGATCCTGGCCGACCTCCGGCCGGCGCTGCTGATCACCGAGGAACGCCTCCGGGACCGGCTCGGCGCGGTCGGGGTGCCCGTCCTGGTGGCCGACTCCCCGGAGCCGGCGCCCCCCGCCGCGCTGCCCCCCGGCGACCCGGACCGGCTCGCGTACATGATCTACACGTCCGGCTCGACCGGCCGGCCCAAGGCCGTCATGATCCCGCACAGCGCCTACACCCACCACTGCCGGGTCGCGGCCAGGCACCACGGCCTGCACGCGGGCGACCGCGCCGTGCTGCTGTCGGCGCTCACCTTCGACCTGGCCATGGAGCAACTGGGCGTCATCCTGCTGATCGGCGGCACGCTGGTGATCAGCGACGCCCAGCGGTTCTGGGCGCCGTCGGAGGCCCCCGGCCGCCTGGCGGAGAACGGCGTGACGAACGTGTTCCTCACGCCCGCCTACCTCCGGGAGGTCATGGACGGCGTACGGCACGGCGACCCGAGGCTCAAGGACCTGCGGCTGCTCCAGGTCGGCGGCGAGGCCGTGACCTACGACGCCGCGCGGCGCTGGTACGCGGCCGCCCTGCCGGGCGAGTTCGTCTGCTCCTACGGGCCCACGGAGACCACGATCGTCTCCGTGACCCACCGGGTGACCCCGGAGGAGGCGTCCGCGCGGCCCCCCGAGAGCTACGTCCCCATCGGCCGCCCGGTGCCCGGCACCACGGCGTACGTGCTCGACGACGCGCTCAACCCCGTGCCCCCCGGCGCGACGGGCGAGTTGTGCCTGGGCGGAGCCCGCCTGAGCCGGGGCTACTTCCGCGGGCCGGGCCTGACCGCGGACCGGTTCGTGCCCGACCCGTTCGGCCGGTCGCCCGGCGGGCGGCTCTACCGCACCGGCGACTACGCCAGGCACCGCCCGGACGGGGTCATCGAGTTCCTCGGCCGCATCGACACGCAGGTGAAGGTGCGCGGCTTCCGGATCGAGCTGGGCGAGATCGAGGCCGCGCTGGCGAGCCACCCCGCGATCCAGGCGGCGGCCGTGGCGGTGCGCGAGCCGGCTCCCGGCGATCGCCGCCTGGTGGCGTACGTGGTGCTCCGGGCCGGAGCCGCCTGCTCGCACCAGGACCTGCGCGACCATCTGCGCGCACGGCTGCCCGACTACATGGTGCCCGGCGGCTGGATGACGCTCGCCGAGCTGCCGCTCAACGCGAGCAAGAAGGTCGATCGCCGGGCGCTGCCCGAGCCGGACCCGGCCGCCCTCAGCGTGCCGGGTGCGGAGACCGCCCCGCGCAACCCGGTCGAGCAGGCCATCGCCGAGTCGTGGTCCGCCGTGCTCGGGGTGCCACGGGTGGGCGCCGAGCAGGACTTCTTCAGCCTGGGCGGCCATTCCCTGCTCGCCACCCGCCTGCTCGTCCGGCTGCGCGAGCTGTTCGGCCTGGACATACCGCTGCGCGTGCTGTTCGAGGCCACCACCGTGGCCGCGCAGGCCGGCGCACTGGAGAGACTCGCCGACGCGTCGGCGACCACCACGCAAGGGGAGTGACGCGGAGCATGGACGTGACGGACCAGGGGATGAGCGCCGGTGCGCGGCTGCTGCACGAGCGCCTGCGGCAGCGGCCGCCGGGTCCCGCCACGCGCGTGCCCGCGATCGCGCCCGCCGACCGCGACGGCCCGCTGCCGCTGTCGGCGGCGCAGAGCGGGCTGTGGGTCCTCGATCAGCTCCGGCCCGGCGGGGCCGACTATCTGGTGCCCATCGCGCTCCGGCTGCGTGGCGACCTGTCGGGCCTGGACCTGCCCGGGGCGCTCGACGAGCTCGTACGCCGGCACGAGATCCTGCGCACCCGCTACGCCGCCGGCCCCGACGGCGAGCCGGTCCAGGTCATCGACCCGCCCGCCCCGGTGGACCTGGCCCGCGACGACCTCGCGGACGCCGGACCCGGCGCGCTGGAGGCGCTGCTGCACGCGGAGACCACCCGCCCGATCGACCTGGCGGCCGGTCCGGTCCTGCGCGCCCGGCTGGTCCGCCTGACCGGGGACGAGCACCTGCTGCTGATCGTGGCCCACCACATCGCGATGGACGGCTGGGCCATCGGCCTGCTGGTCCGCGAGCTCGCCGCGCTCTGCGCCGGGGAACGCCCGCCACCGCCCGCCCTGCAGTACGCCGACCACGCCGCCTGGCAGCGCCGCGAGCTGCCGGCGGAGCGGCTGGAGCCGGGCGTCGCCCACTGGGCCGACCGGCTGCGCGACCTGCCCCCGCTGGAACTGCGCACCGACCGGCCGCGCCCCGCCGTCTGGCAGCCCGGCGGCCGCACCGTGACCTTCCGCGTCCCGGCCGGCGTGCGCGACCGGGTGACCGCGCTGGCCCGCGCGCACCGGGCGACGCCGTTCATGGTCTACCTGACGGCGTTCTGGTCGCTGCTGCACCGCCACACCGGCCGGCGCGACTTCGCCGTCGGCTCGCCCATCGCCGGGCGGACGACGGCCGAGAGCCAGGAGCTGATCGGCTACTTCGCCAACATGATCGTGCTGCGCGCCGACCTGTCGGGCGACCCGGCGTTCACCGAGCTGCTCGGCCGCGCGCGCGAGGTGGCGCTGGACGCCTACAGCCACCAGGACGTGCCGTTCCAGCGGATCGCCGACCGCCTCGGCGTCGGCCGCGACCTGGCCGCGAACCCGCTGTTCGGGGTCAGCTTCGCGGTGCAGACCTACGAGCCGGCCGGCTTCCGCGCCGGTCAGGTGGCGGGCGAGCTGATGCCGGTCCCGTCCAGTCAGGCCAAGTTCGACATGAGCTGGACGCTGGAGGAGCAGCCGGACGGATCGGTCGCCGGCGAGGTGACGTTCCCCGACGCGCTGTTCGACGCCGGCACCGTGCGGCGCCTGAGCGAGCACTACGTCCGCCTGCTCGGGGCGGCGGTCGCCGCCCCCGAGCGCAGGATCGGCGAGCTGCCCCTGCTGAGCGCCGCCGAGCTGACGGACCTGGTCCGCCCGCCGGTCGCCACCGCGCCCGCCGGCCCGTGCCTGCACGAGCGCTTCGCCGATCAGGTACGGCGGGCGCCCGCCGCCATCGCGGTCACCTCCGGCGGCGAGCACCTCACCTACGCCGAGCTGGACGCGCGCGCGAACAGGCTGGCGCACCGCCTGCGTGCGGACGGCGCGGGCCCCGAGGACCTGGTCGGCATCTGCCTCTCCCGCGGCCCCGACCTGATCGTCGCCCTGCTGGCCGTGCTCAAGGCGGGCGCCGCCTACCTGCCGCTCGACCCTGACCAGCCGGCCGAACGCCTCGGCTTCCTCCTCCGCGACGCCGGCGCCCGCCTGGTCGTCACCGAGCGCGCCCTGACCGGCCGGCTGGAAGAGGCGGACGCCGGACTGCGCCCGATCGTCCTCGACGACCCCGCCGAACGGGCCGATCTCGCGGCCCGGCCGGACGTGTGCCCCCGCACCGCCGTGGCCCCCGGCAACCTCGCCTACGTGATCTACACCTCGGGCTCGACCGGCCGGCCCAAGGGCGTCCACGTCACCCATGCCAACGTGGCCCGCCTCTTCACCGCCACCGAGGACGACTTCGGCTTCGGCTCCGGCGACGTGTGGGCGCTCTTCCACTCCTTCGCCTTCGACTTCTCCGTCTGGGAGATCTGGGGCCCGCTCCTGCACGGCGGGCGGCTGGTCCTGGTGCCCTACGAGACCTCCCGCTCGCCCTGGGACCTGGCCGCCCTGCTGGCCGGCGAGGGCGTCACGGTGCTCAACCAGACGCCGTCGGCCTTCCGGTCCCTGGTCGAGCTGGCCCAGCGCGGCGAGGCCGTCCTCGACGGCCTGCGCCTCCGCCTGGTGATCTTCGGTGGCGAGGCGCTCGACGTGGCCCTGCTGCGCCCCTGGTGGGACCGGTTCGGGGAGACGCGGCCGCGCCTGGTGAACATGTACGGCATCACCGAGACCACCGTGCACGTGACCTGCCGCCCGCTCGGCGTGGCCGACCTGGCCGCGCGGCACAGCCCCATCGGCCGCCCCATCGCCGACCTCGCCCTGTACGTGCTCGACGAGCGCATGCGCCCGGTTCCGGCCGGCGTCCCCGGCGAGCTGTACGTCGGCGGCGCCGGCGTCGCCCGCGGCTACCTGGGCCGGCCGGCGCTGACCGCCGAGCGCTTCGTGCCGGATCCCTTCGTGCCGGATCCCTTCGTGCCGGATCCCTTCGTGCCGGATCCCTTCGTGCCGGATCCCTTCGGCGGCCCTGGGGCGCGGCTGTACCGCACGGGCGACAAGGCGTACGTGCTGCCTGGCGGCGAGGTGGCCTTCCTCGGCAGGTTCGACGACCAGGTGAAGATCAGGGGCTTCCGGATCGAGCTCGGCGAGGTGCGGGCCTGCCTGGCCGGGCATCCAGGGGTGGACGCGGCGGTGGTCGTGGCCGCCGAGGCGGCCCCGGGTGAGCGGCGGCTGGTCGCCTACGCCGTCCCGGCCGCCGCAGGCCGCCTGGACGAGGTGGACCTGCGCCGCTACGCGATCGAGCACCTGCCCGGCTACATGGTTCCGGCCGCGTTCGTGATCGTGCCCGAGCTGCCGCTGACCACGAGCGGCAAGGTCGACGTACGCGCGTTGCCCGCGCCCGGCGGCCGCCCGTCCGCCCGCACCGCCCCGCGTACTCCTGCCGAGGAGGCGATCGCCGGCCTCTGGAGCCAGGCGCTGGGCGTCGAGGACGTCGGCGTGGACGACAACTTCTTCCAGCTCGGCGGCGACTCGATCGTCGCGGTCCGGCTGGTGGGCCTGTTGCGCACGAACGGCTTCGACGTCTCGGTGCGCGACCTGTTCACCAACCAGAGCGTGGCCGACCTGGCCAGACTCGGCGCGGGTACGGGCAGCGGGTACGTGCCGGTAGCGCCGTTCGCCCTGATCGGCCAGGAAGACCGGGCGAAGTTGCCGGCCGGCCTGCTGGACGCCTACCCGATGGCCCAGGTCCAGGCCGGCATGGCGTACGAGCTGCTGGCCGACCCCGGCGCCCGGCCGTACCACAACGTCACCAGCTACCTGATCCGCGACGGCGGCCCCTTCTCCGCGGCGGCGCTGTCCGCCGCGATCGACGCGCTGGTCGCCCGGCACGAGATCCTGCGCACGTCCTTCGACCTCGGCTCCTACGCGGAGCCGCTGCAGCTCGTGCACCGCCAGGCCACCGCCGAGCTCGGCCACCAGGACCTGCGGGCGTCGACGGCGGCCGAGCAGGACGAGCGCATGGAGGCGTTCCGCGAGCGTGAGCGCGCGCGGGTGTTCGCGCTCGACACGGCGCCGCTCATCCGCGTGCACGCGCACCAGGTCGCCGATGACCGCTGGTACCTGTCGCTGACCGAGTTCCACGCCATCCTCGACGGGTGGAGCCACAACTCCCTGGTCACCGAGTTGCTCGCCGGGTACCGCGCGGCCCGCGCGGGCGGCCCGCTCCCGTCCCCCGAGGCCGGCGCGGTCCGCTACGCCGACTTCATCGCCGAGGAGCGCAGGAGCCTCGCCGATCCCGCCGACCGGGCCTTCTGGCAGGGGCGGCTGGCGGGCGCGGACCGGCTCACCATCCCGCCGGCCTGGGCCGATCCCGGCGGCCCCGCCCAGTACTCGGTGTCCGTGCCCTACCGCGACCTGGTCGAGCCGCTGCGGGCGCTGGCCGCCGCCGCGGGCGCGTCGCTGAAGAGCGTGCTGCTCGCCGCGCACCTGGCGGTGTGGCGCACGCTCACCGACTCCGAGAGCTTCCACTGCGGGCTCGTGTGCAACGGCCGGACCGAGGCCGAGGGCGGCGACCAGGTACGCGGCATGTTCCTCAACCCGGTGCCCTTCGTCGCGCCCGCCGCCGCGGGCACCTGGCGCGACCTGGTGCGGGCCGTGTTCGAGGAGGAGGTGGAGCTGTGGCCGCACCGCCGCTTCCCCCTGCCGGAGATGCAGCGCGAGCAGGGCGACGGCGAACGGCTGATCAACGTGGCCTTCAACTACCTCGACTTCCACGTGCTCGACCGGGAGATGGTGGACACGGCGGGCAGCACCGACGTCAGCCCGAACGAGTTCCCGCTGGCCGTCTCGACGCAGGGCGGCGCGCTGCTGATCATGGCGCAGTCCGCCTGGGTGGGCCACGGCCACGCCGAGCTGCTCGGCCGGATGTACCGGCGGGCGCTGACGCTGATGGCCGCGGACTTCGACGGCCCGGCGCGCGGGCCGCTGCTGCCGCCCGGCGAGCGCGCCCGCCTGCTGGCCCAGGGGAACGACACCGCCGCGCCCGTGCCGGGCCGCATGGTGCACGAGGAGGTCGCCGCGCGGGCCGCCGCCGCGCCGGACGCGGTGGCGGTCGAGTGCGGGCCGGAACGCATGACGTACGGGGAGCTGGAGGAGCGGGCGCGGGCCTGGGCCGGGCGGCTGCGCGCGGCCGGGGTGCGGCGGGGCGACCTCGTCGCCCTGTGCCTGCCCCGCGACTGCGAGGCGATCGCGGTCCTGCTCGGCGTCCTGAAGGCGGGCGCGGCCTACGCGCCGATCGATCCGGGGTATCCCATCGCGCGGGTGGCCGCGATGCTGGCCGGGACCGGCGCCCGCGCCGTCGTCACGACGGCCGCGACGGCCGCCGCACTGCCCGTCGACGCACCCCCGATCCTGATGCCCGACCTGCCCGACCTGCCTGACTTGCCCGGGGCCGGGCAGCCCGTCGGTCTCCGGGCGGCCGTGCATCCGGACGAGATCGCCTACGTCGTGCACACCTCGGGGTCCACCGGGCGGCCCAAGGGCGTCATGGCCCGGCACCGCGCGCTCGCCGACCGGGTGGCGTCCATGCGCCGCAACCTGCGGCTGACCGAGCGGGACGCCGTGGCGCTGGTGGTGCCGATGGTGACCGACGTGGCCCAGCTGGCCGTCTTCACCGCCCTCGTGGGCGGCGGCCGGCTCGTGCTCGCCGGGGAGGACTTCGCCCGGGACCCGCAGTCGCTGGCCGCCCTGCTGGGCGACAGCGGCGCCCGCTTCATGCAGGCCTCGCCCACGACCTGGCGGATGCTCATCGAACGCGGCTGGCGGCCGCCGCGCGGGTTCCGGCTGCTGTCCGGCGGCGAGGCCGTCAACGCCGAGCTCGTCCGCGCCCTGTGCGCCACCGAGGCCGAGGTGTGGAACAACTACGGCCCCAGCGAGGCGACCGTCTTCTGCTTCGGCACCCGCCTGTCCGGCCCGCGCGCCTGGGTGCAGGCGGCCAACACCACGACGTACCTGCTCGACGACCGGATGGAGCCCGTCCCCTTCGGCGTGCCCGGGCAGATCTACGCCGGCGGCGACGGCCTGGCCGCGGGCTACCTCGGCCGGCCGGGCGCCACCGCCCGGTCGTTCCTGCCCGATCCGCACGGCGACGTCCCCGGCGGACGCCTGTACGCGACCGGCGACATCGGCCGGCGCACCCCCGACGGCGGCATCGAGATCCTCGGCCGGCGCGACCACCAGCTCAAGATCCGTGGGTTCCGTGTCGAGCTCGGCGAGATCGAGGACGCCCTGGCCGCTCATCCGGAGGTGACCGCCGTGGTCGCGCATCCGGTGCCGGGACCGCAGGGGGAGCGGCAGCTGGCCGCGTACGTCATCGGCCGCGCCGACCTGGGCGACCTGCGCGCGCATGCCGAGCGCGGCCTGCCCGCCCACATGGTGCCCACGCGCTTCGTCGCCATGGAGTCCTTCCCCCGCCTGCCGAACGGCAAGGTCGATCGTGCGGCGCTCCCCGTGCCCGCGGGGCTGCGCCCGGAGGTGACCACGCCGTACGCGCCGCCGGAGGGCGAGACCGAGACGCTCATCGCCGCCGTCTGGGCCGACGCGCTCGGCATCGAGAAGGTGGGCCGCGACGACGACTTCTTCGCGCTCGGCGGCCACTCGCTGCTCACGCTGCGCATCATCTCCCGGCTGCGCAAGGAGCACGGGGTCCACCTCACCTTCCGCGAGTTCCTGGCGCGGCGCACGGTCCGCGGCCTGGCGACCGCGGCCGAGCGCGGCGTGGCGCCCGCGGCCCGGCCGCCCGCCCTGTTGTGGCTGGGCGCGGAGGGCCAGGGGACGCCGCTGTTCTGCGTGCACCCCGGCGGCGGCAGCGCCCGCTGGTACCTCGACCTCGCCGACGCGCTCGCCCCCGGCCGTCCGCTCGCCGCCTTCGAGTGGCCGGGCCTGCACGGCGACCACGGCCCGGCCGGCAGCGTGGCCGAGATCGCCCGCATGTACGTCGATGAGCTGCGCGCGGCCCGCCCGGAAGGCCCGTACCACGTCGTCGGCTGGTGCGGCTCCAGCGGCATCGCCTGGGAGATGGTGCGGCGGCTCACCGCGGCCGGCGAGCGGGCCCGGCTGATCCTCGTCGACCCGGTCGTCGACACCTCGCTGCGCGACAACGCCGCCCTGCTCGCCAACGTCGAGCTCTTCCGCCGGGCCGAGGGCCTGTTCGCGTTCCTGCGGGACGGCGCCGACGAGCGGCGGCTGCGCTCGGCCCGGACCGAGCTGGTGGAGCTGTTGCGCGGCGTCGTGGACGACGGCGACGTCGTGTTCGAGGAGGAGGATCTCGACGACGCCTGGGTGCACCGGCTGCGGGCCTGGCGGGAGCTGCTGGAGGTGCGCCTGCACTATCGCTTCCCCCGCCACCCCGGCCGGATCGAGCTGATCCTGAGCGAGGAGCTGGCGTCCGGCGGCCTGGACGGCGTCCTGACCCAGCGCTTCGACGACTACCTGGAGCAGTGGGGGCGGCTCGCCGCCGAGGTGCGCGTGCACCTGACGTCCGGTGACCACCGGGGCGCGCTGCGCCCGCCCCACGTGTCCGCGCTCGCGGCCACGATGGCCTCGATCATCGAGGAGTGAACATGCCCGCCCGTCACGTCATCTCGTTGCGCGACCTGGCCGACGCCGACATCGAGCACATCGTCGACCGCGGTGCCCGGATCGCCGCCGACCCCGCCTCGGCCGGACCGGTGCTCGCCGGGCGGACGCTCGGCGTGCTCTTCACCAAGACCTCCACCAGGACACGCACGTCGTTCACGGCGGGCGCGCTGCGGCTCGGCGCGCAGGTGATCGCGTACGGGCCGAACGACCTGCAGCTCAACACCGGCGAGTCGCTGGACGACACCGCCCGCGTGCTCGGGTCCATGCTGGACGGCCTGGTGATCCGCACAGCCGGGCCGCCCGCGGAGATGCGCGCCTTCGCCGCCCACTGCCCGGCCGTCGTCAACGCCATGAGCGCCGACGAGCACCCCACGCAGGCCCTGGCCGACCTCACGACCATGGCGGCCAGGTTCGGGCGGATCAAGGAGCTGCGGGTGCTGTACGTCGGCGAGGGCAACAACACCGCGGTCGCGCTGGCCCTGGCGCTGCCCCGCTTCCGGGGCGTCGAGCTGGACTTCCGCACGCCCCCCGGGTACGGGCTCGCCCCCGCCGTGCTCGCCGAGGCCCAGGCGCTGGCGGAGCGGTCCGGCGGGCGTGTGCGCGAGCGCCACGACATGGCCGGGCTGCCCGTGGGGGTGGACGTCGTCTACACGACCCGCTGGCAGACCACCGGCACGACCAAGCCCGACCCGGACTGGCGGACGACGTTCGCGCCGTTCCGGGTGGACGGCGGCCTGATGGGCCGCTATCCGGACGCCTGCTTCATGCACGACCTGCCGGCGCACCGCGGCGAGGAGGTGAGCGCGGGCGTGCTGGACGGCCCCGCGAGCATCGCCTTCGACCAGGCCCGCACCAAACTGCACAGTGCGATGGCGGTGCTGGAATGGTGCCTGGCCGGCTGAGTTCCCCTTCAGTCGCAAGCGAGAGGTGGAAGTCCGCTCATGAGAGTCCTCGTCACCGGCGGAGCCGGGTTCATCGGCTCGCACTTCGTCCGCACCGCGCGCGAGGCGCGGGTCACCGTGCTGGACCGCCTCACGTACGCGGCGGACCCGGCCAACCTGGACGGAGTGCCGCACGACTTCGTCCACGGCGACATCTGCGACGCCGCCCTCCTGGCCGGCGTGGTGCCCGGGCACGACCTGGTGGTCAACTTCGCGGCCGAGTCACACGTGGACCGCTCGATCGAGGGGGCCGCCGAGTTCGTCCGGACGAACGTGCTCGGCACCGAGACGCTGATGCGCGCCTGCCTCGACGCGGGCATCCCGCGCATCGTGCACGTCTCCACCGACGAGGTGTACGGCACCATCGACACCGGCTCGTGGACCGAGGACGCGCCGCTCGCGCCGCGTTCGCCGTACGCGGCCGCGAAGGCCGGCGGAGACCTGATCGCCAGGGCGTACGCCGTCACCCACGGCCTGCCGGTCCTCATCACCAGGTGCGGCAACAACTACGGCCCGCGCCAGTACCCGGAGAAGGTCATCCCGCTGTTCGTCACCAACCTCCTCGAAGGCAGGAAGGTCCCCCTGTACGGCGACGGCGGCAACGTCCGCGACTGGATCCACGTCGACGACCACTGCCGCGCCATCCGCCTGGTCGCCGAGCGCGGCGAGCCCGGCGAGGTCTACCACGTCGCGGGCACCGCCGAGCTGAGCAACGTGGAGCTGACCGGACGCCTGCTGGAGGCGGTGGGCGCCGGCTGGGACATGGTCGAGCGGGTGCCCGACCGCAAGGGGCACGACCGCCGCTACTCCCTCGACGACGCCAAGCTGCGCGCGCTCGGCTACCGGCCGCTGACCGGGTTCGGCGAGGGCCTGGCCGCGACCGTCCGCTGGTACGAGGACAATCCGTCCTGGTGGAAGCCCAAGCGCGGCGGCTGAGCGCTGTTTCCGGGATCAGGGCGGCTTACTGCTGGTCGAGCAGGCCGGCGTCGTGGACGAGCAGCGCGATCTGGACGCGGTTGTTGAGATCGCACTTGGTGAGGATGGCCGACACGTGCGTCTTCACCGTGGGCAGGCTCAGGTGGAGCCGGCCGGCGATCTCGGCGTTGGACAGCCCGTGCCCGACCGCGAGGGCGACCTGCCGTTCCCTGTCGACCAGCCGGGCGAGCCGGTCCCTGGCCCGGGTGCGGCGCTCGTCCGCGCGCGAGTCGGCGACCCGGGCCAGCAGCCGCCGCGTCACGGCGGGTGAGAGCACCGGGTTGCCCGCCTTGACCTGGCGTACCGCAGCCACGATCTCGGCCGGCGGGGTGTCCTTGAGCAGGTAGCCGGCCGCGCCCGCGCGCAGGGCGCGCACGACATGGTCGTCGGCGTCGAACGTGGTCAGGACGATGACCTCCGGCGCGCCGGGGACGGCGCGCAGCTCCTTGGTCGCGGTGAGCCCGTCCATGATCGGCATCCTGATGTCCATCAGGACCACGTCGGGCCGATGGAGGGCGGCCAGGGCCAGCGCCTCACGCCCGTCGCCGGCCTCGGCGACGACCTTGAGGTCGGGGGCGCCGCTCAGCATCATCGCCAGCCCGGCGCGCACGAGGGGGTCGTCGTCGACGATGAGCACACCGACCTGCGGTTCGGGGGAGATCATACGGGCCAGGGTAACCAGGCCGACAGGCGCCAACCACCCTCGCGGCCGTCCGGGGTGTCCGGCCCGTGCCGCAGTCGTCCCCCCGTCAGCCGCACACGCTCGGCCAGCCCGACCAGCCCCTGCCCGGCCCCCTCGGGCCGCGCGGCGGACGCGGTGGACGCGGTGGACGCGGTGGACGCGGCAGCGGATGCGGCCGATTCGGCGGCGGGTGTGGCCGGTTCGGCAGCGGTAGTAGTGGATGCGGCAGCAGGTGTGGCCGGTTCGGCGGTAGCGGGTGCGGTGGGTGCGGTGGGGGCCGAGTTGCGGACCTCGACCGACAGCCACTCGCCCGGCGTGCCCGACACCCGCACCCACACCTCCGCACCCGGCGCGTGCTTGCGGGCGTTCGTCAGGCCCTCCTGGACGATCCGGTAGGCGGTGTGCCCGGCGCGGCCGGTGACGGCGCCGTCGAGTTCCACGTCGAGGTGCACGGTCATGCCCGCCCGCCGCGATTCGGCGGCGAGCTCCGCCAGCCCGTTCAGCGACGGCTGGGAGAGCTCCGCGACGGGGGCCCGGAGCACCCCGATGACCTCGCGCAGATCCTGCAGCGCCTCATGGGCGCTCCGCCTGATCACCTCGGCCGCCCGGGCGATGTCCTCGCGCGAGGCGTCGGGATGGAACTCCAGCGCGCCCGCGTGCACGCTGAGCAGCGACAACCGGTGGCCCAGCACGTCGTGGATCTCCCGGGCGATCGCCTCGCGGACGCGCTGCTGGGCCTCGGCCTCGGCTCTGGCCGCGCTCTCCTTCAGCGAGTCCAGCAGGCGGCGGCGATGGTGGACGAGCATGCCCCAGCCGGCGGCCGCGCTCTGGGTGGCGGCCGCCAGCAGGAACAGGGTCTCGCGCGAGGCGTCGTCGCCCTGCCTGAGCACGGCGAAGACGAGCGCGGTGAGCATGCTCAACCCGAAGATCGCCATCGTGGTCCTGGCCGACCGGTGCACCGCCACCGTGAACAGCGCCACCAGCATCGCGCCGCCGACCAGCTCGGAGATCGCCGAGAGCGCGACCAGGGCCACGGCCAGCTCGACCGGCCACCGCTTGCGCGCCCACAGGGCGACGCAGCCCAGCACGCCGACGACCTGGTCCAGCCCGAACAGCACCGGCTGCACCGGATCCGCCATGCCCAGCCGCTCGGCCGCGGTCATCACCCCGAGCGCCGCCGCGAACAGGAACAGGACGGTGTCGGCGGTCCAGTCGCGAAGGCTGCGGCGGGGCTTGCGCACGGCTGCGGATTCGTCCATCGGACGGTAGCCTAAGCGCCCCTCGGGCAGCCGGACGGCCCCGGCGGAGAAGGTCGCTACCAAAGTCGTGAGGAAGCCGACTTCCGTCGCCGCCAGGCGCCCCGCGCGGTGACCGTCTCGCCAGGCGCCCCGCGCGATGATCGTCTCGCCCCGGGCCCGCGCTATGACTGTCTCGCCCCGAGCCCGGGTTCGTCACTCGTAACCGTACTGCTGGATGAGGTCGCCGAACTGCTCGGTGAACCTGGCCAGGTTCCGCTCGGTGAACCGCTCGGGCCAGCCGCCGCTGCGTCCCTTGTAGAAGCTCCACGCGTCCGGGTTGTAGACCTTGCCGGCGACCTCCTCGGCGTCGCGCCCCGAGCCGAGGTGGCGCAGCACCCGGTTGACCGCGCCGAGCTGGCGCTCGCGCGAACCGCCGCCCTCCGGCCCCACCAGGTCCTCGTAGCGGACCTTGCACACCTGGGGATGGTTGAGCAGCCAGAGCGCCTTCTCGAACTGGTCGCGGCCGAGGAACGACTTGTCACGCAGCGCGTGGTCGATCTTCTCTTCCCAGGTGGGCTTGCTGCGCAGGATGGCGCTGAAGATGTCGGCCTCGAAGAAGTTGCCGTACCCCTCCTTCGTCCGCCCCTCCAGAAAGTTGATCATCGAGATGACGGCGTCGCGCGGGTCGCGGTAGTTGAAGATGATCGGCGGGCTGCCGCCGTCCACCCACTCGCTGAGGAACGTGCCGTCCACCCGCTCGATGTCCAGCTCGTGGAAGACCCAGCACAACCCCGGCGGGGTGTCGGCGAAGCGGCTGTAGGACAGGTGCGGGTTGGTGACGATCTGCTCGGCGTACTCGTATCTGGTGCGCCCGTAGCGGTTGACCACCCGCTGGCCGAGCTGGCGCTGCCAGTGCCACATCATGGCCGCCCACACCTCGCGCGCCCGTTCCTCGAACGCCTCCGTGCCGCGCAGCCCGGCGAACTCGTCGTAGTCGACCTTGGACAGCACCTGGGCGCCGATGGCCAGGCTCCGCTCCTCGTCGAAGCGGGGCGTGGTGTGCGGCGCGGGGCGCGGCACGCCCACCATCTTGTAACCCAGCTCCAGCATGAGCTCCTGCATCAGGTGGGTCCCGCTCTTCTGCAGCGAGATCACCATCACGCGCTGTTCCCGGTTCACCGGGACCTCCTTCGGTACAGGACGCCGTCACTCCAGATCACCTCGACGCGGCCCCACCGCATGGCGGAGGCGACGTCGGGGAAGAAACCGTCGCCGCTCGGGCCGGCGCTCGTGCTGCACAACACCGGGATGCCGCTCCACTTGGCGTACTCGCGCAGGATCGTGGTCAGCACCGGGTCGTCGTCCGCCGTGACCGTCTGCAGGCGCGCGGTGCCGTCGAGGTGCTGGATCGCGGGGATGCGGTCCACCCACTCCGGGCGGATGCGGTGCTCGTACAGCATGTACGGATCGGGCGTCCCCGGATCGAAGACGTCCTGGGCCCGGTCGGCCAGGCAGATCGGCGTGACCGGCCGGCGCTCGTCGCGCTGCTTCAGGGCGTTGAGCACCCGCCGCGTCGCGGGCCGTACCGCGGGAGCCAGGACGCTGCGCGAGCCCAGCGCGCGCGGGCCGAGCTTGGCCCGCCCGCTGAGCACGACCGCCGGCCTGCCGGTGACGTGCAGGAGCCTGGCCAGCTCCTCGGGCCGGCAGGGCGACAACGTCCAGTCGTCCGGCAGGTGGGGGTGGCGGGTCAGCGCGGGGCCGAGCCGCAGGCTCCATTCGATGGGCCGCAGCCCGTCCGCCCGCCCCAGGTGCGCCGCCGCCGCGCCGATGGCCGAGCCGGAGTCGTCGGGGAAGGGCGGCACCCACATCTCGCGGATCGCCGGCTCCGCCCGCAGGGCCGAGTTCCACTTGATGTTGAGCGCGCAGCCGCCGGCGAAGCACAGGTTGAAGGGCTCGTCGCCCTGCCACTCCCGCACGCGGGCGACGAGCCGCTCCAGCAGGAGCCGCTCGACGAAGGCGTGCAGGCTCGCCAGCACGTCGGCGTCGCCCACGCCCATCCGGATGGTCCGCTCGCGCAGCCCGGCCAGGCAGGCGCGGGCGTGGCGGTGGGACGGCTCGGCCGAGCCGCCGCAGCCCACGATGGACCGCCGGTACGCCGCCGCCCGTTCTCCGCCTCCGGTGAAGTGCTCGTCGAACAGCTCGCGCAGCACCCCCTGGATCTCGTCCTTGGCCGCGCCCAGCGCGAGGTAGGACATGAGGTTGCCGGCCGCCAGCGGGTCGGGGGCGCCGTCGCCGCCCTGCCGCGGAGCCGGACCGAAGTACTCGAAGGCCAGCGCGTAGACGTCGCCGATCAGCGGGAACAGCGCGCCGCCCGGCTCGGCCCGCCCGTCCGCGCCCACGCGGTAGAGCCGGGGGAAGGAGTCGCCGTCCCAGACCAGGACCATGGACGGCTCGCCGGCGGCGGCGAAGGGGCTCGTGCAGTACGCGGCCGCCAGGTGCCCGGTCAGGTGCGGATGGCTCGTGTAGCCGACGGTCCTGCCGCCCAGGCGCATGGTGCCGCGCACCCCCGCAGGGGCCGGGCCCTCCGCGTACGGCGCCACGTCCAGCCCGAGCACCCGGCCCGCGTGCGCGCCCGCCCAGCCGTCCACCACCCATTCGCCGACGTCGCCGATCTCGTAACCGCCGGCGGCGAGTAATGCCGGCACGATTTCCAGATTCGGCATGCCGCTGTGCCGCGGGTTGTTATCCAGCTTCTGGACCTCGATATTGAACTCGAGCTTGCCGTCCCTGAGTAGAGCCACCCCGCCGCTCTTGGTCAGCTTGAGCCCGGCAGTAATCATCGCTCTCCTCCGCATTCGATGGCGCCGTGGTCGTTCATGGATATCCAATTATTCGGTCGGAAAGCTAGCGGCCTGTTGCGCCTCGCACCAGCGCCTGGCCCTGATGATGCGGCGCTCCGTCCCGCTGGCGGGACAGCCGGGCGGCTATTCAGGGAGCCGCAGGGGGGTCAATTGTTTGCGGCAATCGCGGGCTCCCTCGAAAATGCTGCGCAGAGATTCCAGGCCACGGTCGATCAGGAGCTCGTATGCCCAACAAATCCCGGTGCCGCGTCTGCGACGGTACGGTTCATGAATTCTTCGACTTCGGGCGGCAGCCGTTATCGGACGCATTCCTCCCGATCGGCTTCGACCCGGGGCGTGAGTTCTTTTACCGGCTCGCCACCGGCCTGTGCGAGTCGTGCACGATGGTGCAGCTCATGGAGGAGGTTCCGCGTGAGCGCATGTTCCACGAGGAGTACCCGTACCACTCCTCGGGATCGGCCTACATGCGCACGCACTTCGAGGAGCTGGCCAAGCGGCTGCTGACCACCGAGCTCACCGGCGGCGACCCCTTCGTCGTGGAGGTGGGCTGCAACGACGGCGTCATGCTCAAGGCGCTGGCCGAGGCGGGCGTGCGGCACCTGGGCGTCGAGCCGTCCGGGGGCGTGGCCGACGTGGCGGCGGCGAAGGGCATCAGGGTCCGCAAGTCGTTCTTCGAAGAGGCGACCGCCCAGGAGATCCTCGCCGCCGAGGGCCCCGCCGACGTCATCTACGCGGCCAACACCCTCTGCCACATCCCGTACGTCGGGTCCGTCCTGTCCGGCGTCGCCGCGCTGCTGGCGCCCACCGGCGTGTTCGTCTTCGAGGACCCGTACCTGTCGGACATCGTCGAGCGGACCTCCTTCGACCAGATCTACGACGAGCACTTCTTCTTCTTCACCGTCCGCTCGGTCCAGGCCATGGCCGCCCGGCACGGGCTGGAGCTGGTGGACGTGGAGCGGCTGCCGGTGCACGGCGGCGAGGTCCGCTACACGCTGGCGCGCGCCGGGGCCCGCACGCCGGCTCCCGGGGTGGCGGAGCTGCTGGCCGAGGAGGACACGCGGCGGCTCGGCGACATGGACACCCTGCGCCGCTTCGGCGAGAACGTGTTGCGGATCCGCGACGACCTGACGGCCCTGCTGCGGGACCTGCGGGCCCAGGGCAAGCGGGTGGCCGGCTACGGCGCCACGGCCAAGAGCGCCACCGTCACCAACCTGTGCGGGATCGGCCCGGACCTGGTGCCGTACGTCTGCGACAGCACGCCCGCCAAGCAGGGGCGGCTCACCCCTGGCACGCACATCCCGGTCCGGCCGCCGGAGGAGTTCGCGCGGCACCACCCCGACTACGCGCTGCTGTTCGCCTGGAACCACGCCGACGAGATCATGGCCAAGGAGCAGGCGTTCAGGGACGCGGGCGGCCAATGGATCTTGTACGTCCCCGACGTACGGATCGTGTGAAGCCCTGAGGAGGCCCTGATGAACGCACACGCCACCAAGTCCAGCGACATCTTCAACGCAACCGTGGCCGGGTTCGCGATCGCCGCCGCCTGGGAGGTGGGCGCGCTCGACGAGCTCCACGACCGCGGCGTGGTCGACGTGCCGGCCTTCTGCCTCCGGCACGACCTGCACCTGCCGTCGATCCGCAGCATGTTCGCGGCGCTCGCCGCGGTCGGCGTCGCGGTGCGCGACGGCCAGGACAGCGTGCACGCCGGCCCCGCGCTCGCCGGGGTCCACCGCGACAAGGCGTTCTTCCACTGGCTGACCGTCGGCTGCGCCGAGCTGTTCGGCAGCATGCCGCGCATCGTGCGCAACGAGCGCAGGAACGGCAACTTCTACCGCCGCGACGCGGTGGCCATCAGCCACGCCTGCAAGGACATCAACCGCCAGGCGTTCGACCCGGCGTTCTGGGCGGCCATGGACGCCATCGACTTCTCCTTCCGCGTCGTCGCCGACCTCGGCTGCGGCGGCGGGGGGCGGCTGGCGCAGATCGCGGGCCGCTACCCCGACGTCACCGGCGTCGGGATCGACATCGCCCCCGACGCCCTGCGCGACGCCGCGGCCAACGTGGCCGCCGAGGGGTTCGGCGGCCGGTTCGAGTTCGTCCAGGCCGACGTGCGCGGCCTCGATCCCGATCCGCGGCTGGAGAAGGTCGAGGTGCTCACGTGCTTCATGATGGGCCACGACTTCTGGCCGCGGGAGCGGTGCGTGACCTCGCTGCGCCGGCTGCGCGAGGCGTTCCCCAATGTCCGCCGCTTCCTGCTGGGCGACACCGCCCGCACCACGGGCCTCCCCGACCGGGACAAACCGGTGTTCACGCTGGCGTTCGAGACCGCCCATGACCTTATGGGCGTCTACCTCCCGTCTCTCGTCGAATGGGAAAGCGTTTTCGAAGAGAGCGGGTGGACGTGCCTCAACGCCCGCCCCGTCCGCGTGCCCGCGGACTCCGTCGTCTACGAGCTGGCCTGAAGGAGTGACGCATGATTCGTTCTGTGGTGATCGTCGGTGGTGGCACCGCCGGATGGATGACCGCCAGTTACCTGAAGGCGGCTTTCGGCCCGCGGCTGGACGTGACGCTCATCGAGTCGCCACGGGTGAAGCGCATCGGCGTGGGTGAGGCCACGTTCAGCACCGTGCGGCACTTCTTCGACTACCTCGGCCTGGACGAGGCCGAGTGGCTGCCGAAGTGCGCGGGTGGCTACAAGCTCGGCATCCGCTTCGAGAACTGGAGCGGGGACGGCCGGCATTTCTACCACCCGTTCGAGCGGCTGCGCATGGTGGACGGCTTCTCGATGGCGGAGTGGTGGCTCGCGCTGGGGGACAGGAGCGTGCCGTTCGACCGCTCGTGCTTCATCACCTCGGCCCTGTGCGAGGCCAAGCGCTCGCCCCGGATGCTGGACAGCTCGCTGTTCGCCGCCGGCCTGGACGGCACGCTCGGCCGCTCGACGCTGGCCGAGCAGCGCGCGCAGTTTCCCTACGCCTACCACTTCGACGCCGACGAGGTCGCCGGATACCTGGCCGGCATCGCGGTCAAGAACGGGGTCGCACACGTCCTCGACAACGTCGAGCACGTCGGCCAGGACGAGCGGGGCTGGATCAGCCACGTCCGCACCGCCGAGCACGGCGACATCGCGGGCGACCTGTACGTCGACTGCACCGGTTTCCGCGGCCTGCTGATCAACCAGACGCTCGGCACCCGGTTCGAGTCGTTCGAGGACGTCCTGCCGAACAACCGGGCCGTCGCGCTGCGGGTGCCGCGCGACGAGGCCACCGACATGAACCCCTACACCACGGCCAGGGCGATGAACGCCGGCTGGATGTGGACGATCCCGCTGTTCCGCCGCAACGGCAACGGCTACGTCTACTCCGACCAGTTCATCAGCCCGGAGGAGGCCGAGCGCGAGCTGCGCCAGGCCGTCGCTCCCGGCAGGGACGACCTGGAGGCCAACCACATCCGCATGCGCATCGGGCGCAACCGCGAGTCCTGGGTGCGCAACTGCGTGGCCATCGGCCTGTCCAGCGCGTTCGTCGAGCCACTGGAGTCGACCGGCATCTTCTTCATCCAGCACGGCATCGAGCAGCTCGTCCGGCACTTCCCCGACGAGCGCTGGGACGCCGGGCAGATCGCCGCCTACAACGACCGGGTGGCGCACGCGGTCGAGGGGGTCAAGGAGTTCCTGGTCCTGCACTACAAGTCGGCCCAGCGCGACGACACGCCGTACTGGAAGGAGGCCAAGGTCCGGGCGATGCCCGGCGGGCTGCGGGAGAGGCTGGACCTGGCCGGTGCGCGCCTCCTGGACGAGGAGACGGTCTACCCCTACTTCCACGGCTTCGAGAGCTACTCGTGGAACGCCATGAACCTCGGCCTGGGCCGGATCCCGCGCATGCCGCCGGCCGCGCTGCGGCACATGGACCCGGCCAACGCGCTGGCGGAGTTCGCCCGGATCAAGGCCGAGGCCGACGAGCTGGTCGCGGCGCTGCCCAGCTGTTACGAATACCTGGCCGAAATCCATGGCTGACGCGCGCGCCACGGCGACGCCCGACGCTTTCCGCGGCTTCATGGGCTCCTACTTCACCGGGGTGACGGTCGTCACCTCGATGGACGAGGGGGGCGGGCTGCACGGGCTGACCTGCAACTCGCTCAGCAGCGTGACGCTCGATCCGCCTACGCTGCTCGTCTGCCTGGACGTGCGCAGCGGCACCCTCGGGGCGGTGCTCGGCAGCGGCTCGTTCGCGGTGAACCTGCTCGGCGACTCCGCCCGGAGCACCGCCGAGCTGTTCGCCTCGCCCAAGCCCGACCGCTTCGCGCAGGTCACCTGGCGGCGGACGGCGCTCACCGGTCTGCCCTGGCTGGTCGACGACGCCCTGGCCGTGGCGGAGTGCCGGGTCGCCCGATCCGTTGCGGTCGGCGACCACACGGTCGTCCTCGGCCGGGTGCTCAACATCGAGAACGGCTCCGGCGACCCCCTGCTGTACGGCCGGGGCAGGTTCGCCGCCGCCTTCCGGCCGCCGGTGCCGGCGAGCGGGCCATGACGAGCCTGCCCGGAGCCGAGCCGACGGCGGGCCGGCCGGCCACGACGAGCCCGCCCGGAGCCGCGCCGAGGGCGGGCCGGCGGGCCGTGCTCGGCGCCTGCGTGGGGCTGGTGGTCCTCGTCGGGTCCATCGCGCTGTGGGCGCCCGGCCGGTCCACGCCCGACCCGGTCACCAAGTTCCTGCTCGCGGTGGCCGTCATCCTGCTGGCCAGCCATGCGTGCGGTGAGCTGATGCGCCTGGTCCGCCAGCCCCCGGTGCTGGGCGAGATCCTGGGCGGGCTGCTGCTCGGGCCCTCGGCGCTCGGCGCCGTGTGGCCGGAGGCGGTGACCTGGTTGTTCCCCGCCGACGTGCTGGCCGCTCTGGACAAGGCGGCGCAGCTCGGGCTCGTGGTCTTCATGTTCCTGCTCGGCTGCGAGCTGCGCACCGACCGGATCAGGGTGCCGCGCATCCTGGCAGCCACGCTCGTCGGGGGCATGGGCCTGCCGTTCCTCGCCGGCGCGGCCATCGCGCTGGTGGCCGGGCCGATGCTGGCGGGGGCGGGCGGGGTGTCCCCGGCCTACCACCTGTTCTTCGGGCTGGCGCTGGCCGTCACCGCGCTGCCCGTGCTGGCCAGGATCCTCGTGGACCTCGGGATCGAGCGCACCAGGGTCGGCGTGCTGTCGTTGTCCTCGGCGGCCATCGGCGACGGCGTGGCCTGGCTGGCGCTCACGCTCATCCTGGCCGGTGTCGGTGCCGGGGGGACCGGCGACCTGTGGCGGACCGCCGCGCTCGCCGTGGCGCTGATGCTGGTCACGTACCTGTGCGTCAGGCCCGCCCTGGCCACGCTGGCCGCCAGGACGGACTCGGCGAGGGTGCTGACGATCGTGCTCGTGGTCGGCGCGACCGGGTTCTCCGCGCTGACCCAGATGATCCATCTCCATCCGCTGATCGGCGCGTTCCTGTTCGGCGTGGCCGTGCCGCGCGGCGCTCCGGTCGTCGAGCGGGTCGGCGAGCAGCTCCAGGGGTTCACGCTGATGATCCTGCTGCCGCTGTTCTTCGCCGGGGTCGGGCTGAAGACGGCGGCCGGGCTCATCGGCGCGCATCCGGGGCACTGGCTCGCCGCCCTCGCGATCCTGGTCCTGGCGCAGGCGACGAAGGTGGTCGGAGCGGGCGGCGGGGCCTTGCTGGCCGGCCTGCCCGGACGGCAGGCCCTGCAGGTCGGCGTGCTGATGAACTGCCGCGGCGTGACCGAGCTGGTGATCGCCAGCATCGGCCTGCAGTACGGGCTGATCAACCAGCTCGGCTTCACCATCCTGGTGCTGGTCGCCATCGTCACGACGGCGCTCACCGGCTGGCTGATGCGTCACACGGCGGGCGGGCGGCCGGTGCGTCACACGGCGGGCGGGCGGCCGGTGCCCTGAGCCCTGTCCGAGTAGGCGTGCACCCCGTGCGTCGGCGGAAGGGGCCGCGGATGCAGCGGGACGCGGCGGTCGCCGCGCAGGGCCCGCCTGATCTCGGTGGCGGCGGTGGCGGCGTCGTCCACGGTCACGATGAGCTCGCCGCCGCCGCGCAGCGCCACCAGCAGCGCCTCGCCCTTGCGTACGACGATCGCGTGCCGCTTGATGCTGTGCATGCGCCAGCCCCAACCGCCCCACCGGCGCGGGTCGACGAGGATGGCCTCGGCGGTCTCGATGCGCCCGAGGGGGATGCGGACGATGACGCCGAGCGGGATACGGCCGCGGACCGACAACGTCTTGCCGTCGAAGGAGGCCAGGACGCCGCCCCACACGTGCAGCGTCGCCAGGCACACGAGCGCGGGGATCACCATCCAGTAGGTGCCGATCAGGGCCAGCACGAGCATGACCGCGGTGGCCGCGAGCGTCTTGCGCATGAACGGGCGGTTCCGCGACTGCCCGATCCACACCGTGCGCCCGCGGCGCTCCCTGAGCCGGGACAGGATCGGCTCGGGCGGCAGCTCGGCGATCTGCGCCGCGCTCCGGTAGAGGGGGTGGACCGCGATCGCCCCCATGGCGAAGGCCACCACGCTGGCCACGATCGTGAAGGGCTCCGACATCGGCGCCGGCCGGGCCGCGCTCCAGTGGGGGGCGTCCAGATTGGCGAGCACGATGCCCAGCAGCACGCTCCCGGTGATCGCCGTCGTCAGCGCCATGACGCAGCCCGCCGCCAGCCGGTTGCCGATCGACCCCGGCGGCCGCAGAAAGGCCAGCAGGGCCAGGATCGAAGACGCGGCGACGTCCAGGACGATGATGTCGCGGACCGTCGGCCAGAACGGGGACGACCCGTCCGGGCTGTCGCCGCTGAAGTGGGAGGCGACGGGGTGGGGGAGCCGCTCCTGGAGAACGAGGGAAGTCGCGAGGGTGAGGGCGATCATCGCCGTGGGTGCGGCGACGATGACGAGGATGGCAGGGGTGGCCGCATGCGTGAGCCCATGACGAATGTGCACCTTTCCCCCGAACCTGCACGTCTTGCCGTAAGGGTGGATCAGTCAGGCATGCTGTCATAGTCGCTGTTCTGTCGGAAGGTGCGTAACACAAGATTCGTCAGCACTTCCTCCGACAGTCCCCGGCGCCGCGCCTCCACGACGAGCCGCACGACCGCCTGGTTGAGCCGCCGGTCCTCGATCTGCGTCCCGGACGAGATGATCACTGTTCCCCGGCCACGGCGCACCTCGACCACGCCCTCATCGCGCAGTTGGGCGTATGCCCTCAACACGGTGTGCAGGTTCACCCGCAGGGCGGACGCCAGGTCCTTGGCGGGTGGGAGATGTTCTCCCACGTGCAGTGTTCCCTCGGCCAGTTCGCGGCGCACACCTTCGGCGATCTGGTCGAACAACGGAGTTCCACTGCTGGGATCGATGCTCAAATGCATACAGGCTCAGCAGCGCTGGGTGCCCTGGAGCGGGCCCAGGTCCCCTGGCCGCGGCATCGGAGAATCTTTACTCATAGTTCTAGAAATTATAGAGTAACTTCCGTGTCAGAAGTGACGCCTATTTCAGGGGTAGCTGATGCAGTGGAAAGCAACCATCCTAGGAGTCGTCTTAGCCGCCGGTCTAACAGGGTCCTCCATGGCGGCGGCCGGCGCCACCGACCAGCAGCGTTACAGCGGGCAGGCGTTGTTCGAGGGGTTGTTCCTCGGCCGCGGGCCGGTCGCGGAACACCATCCGGACCTGCGCGTCCCGACGTCGGGCGCGACGTGGACGGCCGCGCGGTCGGGGCAACTGATCGCCGCGATCAAGCAGGCGGAGCCCGGTTTCTTCAGCACTTTCCAGCGTGAGATCACCAGCGGCGACCGGGTGCGCATCGAGCGGGCCACCGTCGCCGCGGACGAACTGGCCGCCCGTGTGATGGCGGGGGCGCCGCCGGGGACGGCGTCCGCGTACGGCACCTTCATCGTGGTCAACCAGACCTTGGTCGTGCAGTCCAACACCATCTGGGACCAGACAAGGGTCTGGGTCTCGACGGACGGATCCGGGTCCGCCCTCGCCAAGGAGACGTTCGTGAACGACGTGGCCGAGGCCCTCTTGCCATGAGCCCCGGCCGTCGGTTGGGTGCCGTCGTCGTCACCCTCGCGCTCGGCTGGGCCGTCGTGATCGCCTATGTCGTCATCGGTCAGCTCCCCGCCGCCGCCCTCCGGCTGCCCGGCCAGCGGGCGGTCAGCGAGCCGGCCCGGGCCGTGGCGCCCCAAGGCTGGGCCTTCTTCACCAGGTCGGCCCGTGAGCCGAGAGAGATCGCCTGGAGCCGCGCCGCCGACGGCACGTGGCGGCGCGCCGGCCCGGGACCGCACGCCGAGCCCCGCAACCTGTGGGGGTTCGACCGGCGCTCTCGCGCGGAAGGGATCGAACGCGGCATGCTGCTGGCCGGCGTCCCCGCCGCCACGTGGCGGGACTGCCGGAACGAGGTCGTCGCCTGCCTGGGCCTGCCCGGCCCGTCCGTGCCCGTGCACAATCCGGCCCCCGATCCCATCCTCTGCGGGACCATCGAGGTCACCCGGCAGGAACCCCTTCCCTGGGCCTGGTCCTCGGCCGCCGCACAGACCCACATGCCGCTCAAGGTCGTCCGATTGGAGGTCAGGTGCTCGAAGGGTTAGGCGAAAGGGCGCGGAGGATCGCCGGAACGAGCCCGTGGACCAATGTGTACGGTCTGGCCAGAACGCTCGCCGCGCTCTGCACCCTGACCACCCTGCTCGCCAGCGACGGCTCCTCGCTCTTCCGCCCGGCCCAGGGCGTCCCCGCCTTCCCGCACTGTGACGGCGCCGCCGCCTACAGCCTGTTCTGCGTCGTGGACGTGGACGTGGCGCACGTCGCCGCCGTCGTGATCCTGCTGACGGCCGCCTCAGGCTGGCGGCCACGTCTCACCGCGCTGCCCCACTGGTGGGTGGCCGTCAGCTTCCAGGTGTCCGCCACCGTCCCCGACGGGGGCGACCAGGTCGCCGCCGTGCTCACCCTGCTGATTCTGCCCATCGCGCTGACCGACCGGCGCGCCTGGCACTGGCAAGCGCCCCAGCCGGTGGGCGACCCGGCCGTGTCGCTGGCCGCCTGGTCGGCGCTCATGGTCGTCCGGCTCCAGATCGCGGGCATCTACCTGCAGGCCTCGGTGGCGAAACTGGGCAGTGAGGAGTGGGCCGACGGCACCGCCGTGTACTACTGGTTCGGAGACCCGCTGTTCGGCGCCCCCGGCTGGGCGGCGGGCCTGATGGGATGGCTGACCGCTTCGCCGCTGGGAGTCACGATGCTCACCTGGGGCGCCATAGCGGTCGAGTTCGCCCTGTTCCTGGGGCTGGTCGCGCGCCGGGCGGTGCGTCCGTACCTGCTGGCGGCCGGACTCGCCCTGCACGCCCTGATCGGGCTGCTCATGGGGCTGGGGAGCTTCGCCCTGGCGATGGCGGCCTGCCTCGTCGTCTATCTGCGGCCGGTCGATCTGCCGTTCGCGCCGGTCCGCCTGCCGCTGGGACGCCTGACCTCCCGGTGGCGGGCCCCGCGTCCGCCGGGTCCCGCGCGGCCCGTCGCCGGCGAGGGCACCCCGAAACTTCTGCAACCCGACACGCGCGCCTGATCACCGGGGGCGATCCTCCCGGAGAGCCGGCGCCGGACCCTCACCTCATTCGAGCTGCTGCTGGCTCATGTCTTCTGTCGAAAGAGCAACGATGAGCGATCCTCTCATGCCGAAAAGAAGGACCAGCGCCGGCCGCGACCGGCGGACCCCACAGCCCGAGAACGGACCACGGCACGGGCTGGGACTCGACCGGATGGTGATCCCGAGAAGGACCGGCCTGCAGTTCCCGACCGAGATCCCCTTCTCCAACTGGGAGAGCATCGGCCGTCAGTTGTCCCTCATCGCCGACTCCTCCGCCTGGTGGCTGGGCGACTGGCTGGTGTACGGCGAGAAGCAGTACGCCGACCGCTACCGCACGGCCATCGAGCGCACCTCGCTCGACTACCAGACGCTGCGCAACTATGCCTGGGTGGCCCGCAGGTTCGGCCTGGCCAGGCGCAGGGACAAGCTGAGCTTCGCCCACCACGCCGAGGTGGCGGCGCTCAGCATGGCCGAGCAGGACCTGTGGCTCCTGCGGGCCGAGCAACAATCCTGGTCCAGAAACCGCCTGCGCCGGGAGTTGCGGCAGGCTGCGGCGTTGAAGAGCGGCGAGGCGCCGGACGGCGCGGAGCCGGCGCAGCCCTCGAACGTGAACGTCAAGCTGCAGCTCAATCCGAGCCAGGAGCAGCTCGAACGGTGGGAACGCGCCGCCCGCACGCAGAACTGCGACCTGGCCAACTGGATGGTGCTGGCCCTGGAGCGGTTCGCTCATGAGATCACGCACGACGGCGCGCGGGCTGCGAGCTGAAGGGGTAAGGGTCCGGATGCGGGATCGGCCGCATCCGGACACCCTCCGATCCGGTGAATCGCCCGTAGCCGGATTCTCCGATCGCCTCAGTCCTGGTGGATCGCCCGCAGGACGTTCATCCGGGCGGCGCGCCGGGCCGGCCAGACGGCCGCGACCAGGCCGATCAGCACCGCGCTCAGCAGATAGAGCGCCAGCCTGCCGTACGGGATGTCCAGCACCTCGATGCCGGTGCCCGCCATCGACCGCTGCAGCGCCCACCCGATGACCACGCCCAGCCCCACGCCGAGCACCGCGCCGAACAGCGCGACGACCACCGCCTCGTAGCTGATCAGGGACCGCACCTGCCCGCGTCCCATGCCCACGGCCCGCAGCAGCCCGATCTCCCGCGAGCGCTCCATCACCGACAGGCTCAGCGTGTTCACGATGCCGAGGGCGGCGATCAGGATGGACAGGACCAGCAGGACCACGATGAGGTTGAGCACCTGGTCGATCTCCTGCCTGGCCTCGGCCCGCAACGCGTCGCGGTCCTTGGCCGCCACGCTCGGGTAGGCCCGTAGCGCCGTCATCACCTCCTGACGCGCCTGCTCCCGGCCGTCGTCGAGGTCGACGAAGGCCCGCTGGACCAACCCCAGGTCGGCGTGGGCCCGGTAGGCGGCCGTGGTCACGATGAACGGCAGTCCGAGCACCTCGTTGCCGGCGTACAGACCGGCGATGGCCGGTCGCGCCGTGGACCGGTCGGGATACTGCGCGTCGACGCGGTCGCCGACCTTCCACTTCCGCTCCGCCGCCAGGGACGCCTGGACCAGCAGGTCGCCCTCGGCGGGCAGGGCGCCGCCGGTCAGCTTCAGGCTCGCCGGCCCCGCCAGCGCCGCCGCGTCGCCCACCAGGACGGAGACCTGCTCGCCCCCGATCCGCATCGCGCCCGTGCGGACCGGGACCACCGACCGCACGCCGGGCACCGCCGCCACCTTCTGCACGACCTCCTCGCCGAACCCGGTGAGCCCGCGCGCCTCCAGCGAGAGCTCGACCGCGAACTGGTCGTCGATCCTTCCGCCGGCGGACGCGCTCATCGATCCGGCCACCACCGTCGAGACGGTGACCAGCGCGAGCCCGACCATCATCGCCGCGGCCGTGGCCGAGGTGCGCCGCGGGTCGCGGCGGGCGTTCTCCTTGCTCAGCCGGCCGACCGCGCCGCCCAGCTTGGCGACGGGCCAGCCGAGCACCGCGATGACCGGCCGGCTCAGGACGGGGCTGAGCATGACCAGGGCCAGCAGCACCAGCAGGCCGCCGCCCACGATGAACACCGCGGCGTCCGCCGCGCCCGACGCCGCGCCGCCGCCCAGGGCGAGCGCGCCGAGAAGCCCGAGCAGCGAGCCCGCGACCGCGCGCAGCCTCGTCGACCTGCGGGTGAGGGTGACGTCCTGCCGCAGCGCCGCCACGGGCGGGATCTTCGCCGCGCGCCGGGTCGGCAGGTAGGCGGCGAGGACCGTCACGACGAGGCCCACCCCGTACGCCCACAGCGCCGTCGCCGGCGTGACCACCGGGGTGCGCAGCGGGACCTGCGTGCCTCCGGAGAACTGCTCGAAGACCACCCTGAGCGCGTAGGACAGACCCACCCCGGCCAGCAGGCCCAGGGTGGACCCGAGGAAGCCGACCCCCAGCGCCTCGCCGAGCACCATCCGGGTCACCTGCCCCCGCGCGGCCCCCACGGCCCGCAGCAGCGCGAGCTCGCGGATGCGCTGCGTCACGAGGATCGTGAACGTGTTGAAGATGATGAACGACCCGACGAACACCGCCACGCCGGCGAACACCAGCAGGAACCGGCTGATCAGCGAGAAGATGGAGTCGAGCTGGCCCTTGACCTCGCGGGTCTCGTCCGTGCCCGTCTTCGCCTCGTAGCCGGCGGGCAGCGCCGCCGCGATCTGCTGCCGCAACCGCTGCTGCGAGACGTCGGCCTTCGGCCGGACGAAGATCGCCGAGTAGCTGTCCGGCCCCGTGAGCAGGGTCTGCGCGGTCTCGGGGGTGAAGGCCACGTACGTGGCGGCCCGGCCGAGCTGGTCGTTGACCGGCCTGAAGACGCCGACGACCCGCATGCTCCTGGTCGCCCGCTGGGTCACCACGCTGACCGCGTCGCCGACCTTGAGGTTGCCCTCGGCCGCGGTGCGCTCCTCGACCACGACGTCGTCGGCCCCGGCCGGCTCCTTGCCCGACAACAGTTGCAGGCCCGCGCCCGGGCGCTGCAGGTAGGCCGCGCCGATGTGCCCGGCGCGGTCCTCGCCCACGATCCGCCCGTCGGTGCGGACGACGGCCGCGTACCCGTCGAAGTAGCCCTTGAACTCCTGGGCGTCGGTGACGTCGCGGCGGAGCGTGTCCAGGAGCGATTCGGGCACGGTGGCGGCGGGGGCGCCCTCGGCGTCGATCGTCCGCGTGGCCCGCACGATCACCGTCGTGCTCTCGCCGCGAGCGGCGAAGATCGGGTCGAAGCTGCGGGTGGCGGTGTCCCGGAAGATCATCGTTCCGGCGACGAAGGAGACGCCGAGCGTCACGGCGAGCACGGAGAGCGCCAGCCTGATCCGGTGCGCCAGCAGGTTGCGCAGGGCGAGCTTGGCGAGCATCAGGCGTGGCCCTCCGTGCGCCGGCTCGCCGGCGAGTCGAGCTCCTTCATCCGCTCCAGCACCTTGTCGGCCGTGGGGGAGTGCATCCGGTCGACGACGCGGCCGTCCGCCAGGAAGATCACATGATCGGTGTACGCCGCCGCCATCGGATCGTGGGTGACCATGACGATGCTCTGGCCGGTACGGCGCGCCGAGTCGCGCAGGAAGGACAACACCTCGGCGCCGGAGCGCGAGTCGAGGTTGCCGGTCGGCTCGTCGGCGAAGATCACCTCGGGCTTGGCCGCCAGCGCCCGGGCGCACGCGACTCGCTGCTGCTGGCCGCCCGACAACTGGTTGGGGCGGTGGTCGAGGCGGTCGCCCAGGCCGGTGATCTCGATGACGGTGTCCAGCCAGTCCTGGTCCGGGATGCGGCCGGCCAGGCGCATCGGCAGGAGGATGTTCTCCAGGGCCGTCAGCGTGGGCAGCAGGTTGAAGGACTGGAAGATGAAGCCCACCCGGTCGCGGCGCAGCCGGGTCAGCTCCTTGTCCGTCATGCCGGTCACTTCCTGGTCGCCGATGAAGACCCGGCCCTCGTCGACCGTGTCCAGCCCCGCCATGCAGTGCATGAGCGTCGACTTACCGGACCCGGACGGCCCCATGATGCCGCTGAACTGGCCCGACTGGATATTCACCGACACGCCGTCGAGAGCGGTGACCGCCGTCTGTCCCGTGTTGTAGCGCTTGTGAATGCGTTCGGCGCTGGCGGCGGCGGGACCGGTCGTATTCTCGGTGGACACCGCTGTCCTGTTCGTCACCATGAATCTCCTGGATGAGTTTCTTCCGCTTTTCTTCCGTGTGCTGGCACGAGGCGGGCACGGCCGCCGTCCACGATTCACGGTAGGGGTGGCACGTACGCCCGCGAATCGGCTTTCGGGATGCGTCCGGGCAACGGAAGTAGCGGCGGCGGCGGCGCCGTCCGACGAAAGTATGAGACTTTCGCGCGATGGTCACGAGTGGGCGCGAGAAAACGGATTCCGGACGGCCCCTTCCGTGCCGATCGCTCGGTTCTCAGGAAAGGCGGGGGAGCATGGAGTAAGCGGCCAGCATGCTCTCAGTTTTCAGGAAAGGCGGAGAGTATGGAGCAGGCCGCCCGCAGTGCCTCCTGCCAGGAACGCAAGGGCGGCAGGCCCAGTTCGTGCGAGCGGCCGTCGCGCAGGACGCTGAAGGCCGGGCGCGCGGCCGGGCGCATCAGGGCGGCCGAAGTCGTCGGCCGGACGCGTCCGGGATCGGCCCCCGTCAGCCGGAACACCGCACGCGCCAGGCCGAACCACGAGGTCTGGCCCGCGTTCGTGGCGTGGAACACGCCCGCCGCGCCCGACTCGCCCACGGCGACCAGGCGCTCGGCGAGGTCGGGCGCCCACGTCGGCTGGCCGCGCTGGTCGTCCACCACGTCCACCGTGCGGCGTTCGGCCGCCGCCCGCAACATGACGGTGACGAAATTCCTGCCGTGGGCCCCGTACAGCCACGCGGTCCTGACGATCGCCGCGCCGGGCAGCAGGGCCAGCACCGCCTCCTCGCCCGCCAGCTTGGTGCGCCCGTACGCGGTCCGCGGCCCGGCCTGGTCGCCCTCGCCGTAGGGCAGGCCGGCCTCGCCCGAGAACACGTAGTCGGTGGAGACCTGGACGAGCCGTGCCCCGTGCCGCGCGCAGGCCGCGGCCAGCAGTCGCGGCCCCTCCGCGTTGACGTGAAAAGCCTCGCTCTCCCGCGACTCCGCCTCGTCCACCGCGGTCCAGGCGGCGCAGTTGACGACGACGCTCGGAGCGTGCGCGCCGAACGCCGCCTCGATCGCCCCCTCGTGGCAGACGTCCAGGTCCTTGCGGCCGAGCGCGGCCACCCGGTACCCGCGGCCCCGCGCCGCGGCCACCACCTCGGGCCCGAGCAGGCCGGTCGCTCCCGTGATGAGCCAGGTCATGTCGTCCTCCCTCCGGTCGGTGAGCCGGGCCCTTGTCCCGCCGATGGGACAAGGAACCACGGCCGGCCCGCGGGTCATACTTTCGTCTATGGACACGTCCGCGGGCCGCGACTTCTGTCGGAATGCGCCGTCCCGACGAATGATCCGCGCCCGGGGCGACCGGCCCTAGGCTGGTGCCATGCGTAAAGTCCTGCAAATGCTGGGCCTGTTCATGGTCGCCGAGGGCGTCAGCGGAACGATCGACCAGATCGCCGTCCAGCCTTTCTTCGGCGTGGTGCTCAACGCCTTCAACAGATTCGTGGTGGAACGGCTGGACGTCCTGGAGGGCTACGAGATATTCACGAACCTCATTCTCGCCATTCTCGGGGTCGTCGTGGTGGTCGCGGCGGTCCGGATCGAATCCACATAAGGGGTCGCATGCGCAAGTTTCTGAGTTTCCTTGCGATTATCGCCGTGCTCGAAGGCGTCACCGGCGTGCTGAACCAGGTGCTGGCCGGTGAGCCCAGCATTCCGCTCCGCCTATTCGACCATTTCAACCGGCTGGTTGTCGAGCGGAGCGCATTCCTGAACGGTTACGAGGTGTGGGCGAACGCCGCCCTGGCGATCCTCGGCGTCGTCCTCGCCGTCGCGGTGCGGCTGCCGCGCAAGACGAGGGCCTGAGGGCTTCCCAGCTGCGGGCGCCCACACCACCGGCCTCAAGGCCGGTCAACGCCCGGGGCGAACCCCGGGCGGAAGCCGCTCGCCTTCATCATCACGGTCGGTGGCCGCGGTTCTCGTGGGGTGGTCGAGCAGCAGGTCGGTGACGCGGGCGAGGACCTGGGCCCGGGTGCGGTCGCCGTGGTCGGCGGCGAGGAAGTGCTCGCCGATCGCCACGCAGAAGGCGAGCAGGCTGCGGGCCTCGACCTCATCGGCATCGGAGCAGAAGCTGCCGATCATCTGGCGCAGCAGGCCCATGCGCCGGTTGTCCACTCGTCGCAGGCGCGCGGCGACCGCCTCGTCGCGCCGGGCCCAGTCCCGGACCGCGAGGTCGATCGGCAGCAGGCGGTCGCTGGAGAAGGTGAGCACACCCGCGCGCTGGATCTTGGTCCGCGGATCGCCGCCCTCGCGCTCGACACGGTCGAGCACCTCGTCGACGCTCTCCCGCTCCCAGGTGTCCAGCATCGCCTCCAGCAGCGCGTCGCGGTCGGCGAAGGATCCGTAGAACCCGCCTTTCGTGACGCCGAGCTTCTTGGCCAGCACTTCGACGCGGACGGCGTCCAGGCCGCCGGCGGCCAGCGCCCGCAGCCCTTCCTCGATCCAGCTCTCCCGCGGCGTGCGAGTCGTGGCCACGATGCGCCGCACCTCATCTCTCCTATATACGCCACCGTATAAATGGGTTAGCCTGCTTCTATACGGCATCGTATACACGAAGGGAGACAGCGAGATGACTGTCGGCTCCATTGGCAGTGCCGTGGGGACGCACAACATCCCCGAACCCGACCGCGCGCTCAGCTCGTTGCCCGGCATCAACTACGCCGACCAGTTCACCCTCTCCGTGGACGTGGACGCGACACCGGAGCAGTGGGCTCGGGCGATGTTCGGCGACGTCCCCAGCTTCGCGGAAGTGCTGATCTGGCGCGGGCTCCTCGGTCTCCGGCTCAGCCGGGGACGATCGCCGGCCACCGTGGGCGGCTGGCGGATCGGCGGACGCGGGGAGGACTGGATCCGGCTGGAGGCCGCTTCCTGGCTTCTGACCGGCAACTTCTTCGTACGGACAGGCCCGGGACGGGTGTCGCTGGCGACCTTGCTGCACTATGAGGGGCTCCTGGGCCATGCCGTATGGCCCTTGTTGTCCGCCATCCATCGCGCACTGATTCCCGGAGTGCTCCGCAGTGCGGCGGCAAGAATCCGGGCATCGGAAATGATGCGCTGAAGGTGTTGTCGACGCGGTTCACACGGTTGTTCGGGGTGCGGCAGCCGATCGTGCTGGCGCCGATGGGCGGCTCGGCCGGTGGGGCGCTGGCGGCGGCCGTCTCGCGGGGCGGCGGGCTCGGGATGCTGGGGGCCGCGGACGGGGACCGGGAGTGGCTCGACCGTGAGGTGGCGATCGTCGCTTCGAGCACCGACCAGCCGTGGGGCATCGGGTTCCTGACGTGGGCGATCGACGTCGGCGCGGTGGAGCGTGCGCTGGCGTACGGCCCCAGGGCGGTCATGTTGTCCTTCGGCGACCCGGGCCCGTTCACGGAACGCATCAGGCGAGCGGGGGCCGCTCTGATGATCCAGGTCACCGACATGGAGGAGGCCCGGCGGGCCGTGGACCTGGGCGCCGACGTCATCGTGGCGCAGGGCGCCGAGGCCGGTGGCCATGGCGCCCTGCGCGGGCGGTCCACGTTGCCGTTCGTCCCCATCGTGGTGGATCTCGCGGCGCCGGTGCCGGTGCTGGCGGCCGGCGGGATCGCCGATGGCCGTGGCCTGGCCGCGGCCCTGGCGTTGGGCGCGGCCGGAGCCCTGATCGGCAGCCGCTTCCAGGCCACCGTCGAGGCGCTGGCCGACCCCGCGATCACCAAGGCGATCGTCGAAGGACGGGGGCAGGACACCGAGCGCAGCAGCGTGCTGGACATCGCGCGCGGCTCCCGATGGCCGTCGAAGTACGCCGCCCGCACCCTCGGCCACCCCTACCTCGACCGATGGCGCGGCCGCGAGGCGGAGCTCGCCGCCGACTCCCAGGCCCGGCAGGACTACCAGCGCGATGCGGCGCGCGGCGCCATACCCCCGCTGCCGATCTGGGCCGGCGAGGCCATCGACCTCATCACCGACCTTCCCTCGGCGGCGGACCTCGTCACCACCTTGGCCACCCAGGCCGAGGACACCCTGGCCAGAGCCGGACGGAGCTGAGCCCACCCTCATCAGCGATCACCACAACCCGGCCGGGGCCCCGCCGGGTCGCCGCCCGGCGTCGCCACCCTGCTCAGTGCCCGCCCTGCTCAGTGCCCGCCATGTTCGGTGCGGCCCTGCTCAGAGCGGCGATGAAAGGCTCGCGGATGCCGGCGTCGCAGTGCGCGTCCTCCAGGGCTCGCTTGTCCGCGTCGGGGTCGGGACCGGCCGCATGGTCGGTCCCGGTCCCGCACGCGACCGGCATCGAGCCGGTGCCGTCCCAACCCGGGCCGGACGGGAAAGTGACGTCGATGACGACTCGGTGCCCGTCCAGGTCGATGGTCAGGTACCGGTGCACGTCCCACAGACCTTCCCCGGGCACCGCGGCGGCCACGTCCGGGCCGAAGTTGCGTGCCGCGTCCTCGGGCGTGCACCGGTAGACGCGATGGACAAGCCGCGGTTCCGTGTGCGGCCAGTGTTCCGCCAGGACCACGGCCAGCAGCGCGTGCTTGGTCGAGCAGGTCCCCCGCCACTCGGCGAGCGCTCCTTGGGCGCTCCGCTCCGTGGGACGCCCGTACGGCATCGACCGCACCGCTTCCACGACCTCCGCAGTTGAAGCGTTCGCCGACAGACCCGCCCTGGCGATCAGCGCGGCGAACATCAAGCCCAGGCCCTCCGGGGAAGGGAGGCGCTCACCGTGGTGCCTTCTCCGCGTACGCCGTTGACGGTGAGGCCGCCGCCCAAAGCTGCGAGCTCGGCCCGCCTGCTCCGCAGCTGGACCTCATACGCCTCGGCCGCCGTCCCCTGGCCGTCGTCGCTGACGGTCAGGCGCAGCCCGCTGGGCGCCACGGTGAGCGCGATGGAGACGGTACGGGCCTGTGCCTGTCGTTCCACCTCCTTCAGGACCTCCCGGATCGCACCATGGACGATCTCGGTGATGAAGGCGGGAAGCGGTTGTTCAGGCAGGGCCCAGCTCTCCACCGTGATCCCGGTCCGCAGCGACCATTCCGCCAGGTGATCCTCCAGGGCGGGTAAGGCCGTGCGGCTGCCTGTTTCGGAGCTATGTGTCATCTGCCTCTCCCTGTTCGCCAAAAGGCTACTATTGACCGACCGGTTGGTCAATAGCGGAAACCCGCGTCGGCCGAGCGCCCGGATCAGGCCGGGTTGTGCGCCGATTCGAGGAAGGGCAGTGCTGCGGCGAGGAAGTCTTCGGGTGCTTCGGCGAAGGGCGCGTGGCCGGTCCGGAGGGGGTGCCACGTCGCTCGGGGGATGCAGCGGCGGGCCTGCCGGCCGTCGATGCCGAGGAGCGGGTCGCGGGTGCCCCAGAGGAGCAGCACCGGCGCGGTGATGTGTGGCGCCTGGGCGCGCAGGTCGTGTGCGGGGGAGTTGAAGCTGCGCCAGATGGCCGCCTCCAGGGCGATGGCGGCCCGGTCGCCGCGCCGTCGCGTGTCGCGGGCGAGCATCTCGCGCACGACCGGAGTGCGCCGGCGGAGGTACACCTTCGGCAGCCGGCCGATCAGCGCGCCGGTGACCCTCTCCGTCCCTTTGCATCGGGTGACGGCCCGCGTGACGACGTTCTGCCGGGTGAAGCCGCCGCTGTTGGCCAGGACCAAGGCCGCGACACTCGCCGGGTGGGTGACGGCGAGCCGGGCCGCGGCGTACCCGCCCACACTGTTGCCGACGAAGGCGGCGCGGGCCAGGCCGAGGCCGTTCAGGATGCCCGGCAGGAGGTCCGCGTAGGCCATCGCCGTGACGGCGCTCGGGTTGGGCGGCGCCGGGGAGCGGCCATAGCCCGGCCAATCCACCGCATAGGTGGTGAAGCGTTCCGCGGCCGGCGCGACGATCGCGTCGAAGTCGCGGCTGTCTCCGGGATTGGCATGCAGCAGGATGACCGGGGCGCCCGCGCCTCGCACCGTCACCGCGACCGGTCCGAGCGCGGTCGCCACGGTGGTCCGGGTCATCGGGGCCGGTCCAGGTGGTCGGGAAGCGCGGTGGTCCGGGTCATTGGGGCCGGTCCAGGTGGTCGGGAAGCGCGGTGGTCCGGGGTCATCGGGGCCGGTCCAGGTAGTCGAGGAGCGCGGCGCGCAGTTCCGGCAACGCCGCGTCCGCTGCGGACTCCGCGACGGCGACCTCGGCGGTCATCGTCACCCACAGGCGTGCGGCCGCCTCTGGGAAGCGCCGGCCCATGGCCGCGAAGTCGGGTGCCACGAGGTCGGTGAACTGATCGTTGCGCTGGGCGACCTCGGCGAGGACATCACGCTCGGCGCGTGCCTCGACCAGGAGGGCGCGTACGGCGCGGTCGGCTCCGCAACCATCGAGGTAAGCCTGGGTGCCCGCCTGCAATCTCGCCCGCCCTGGGGGGAGTTCGGAGATCGCGTGGTCGATGCGCTCGGTGAGCCGGTCGTGGAAGCGCCGATGCAACTCCGTCAGGAAGCCGGCGCGGCTGCCGAAATGGTGGAAGAAGCTGCCCTTGGCCACCCCGGCCGCCGCCACGATCTTGTCGACGCTCAGCCGGCCGAGCCCGGCCTCCTCGGCGAGCGTCAGGCCGGCGTCGATGAGGGTCGCCCGCTTCGCGTCTGGATCTCTGGTACGCACCCCTGAAGGCTATTATTGACCGACCAGTTGGTCAATAATAGCCGGCATCCGCCACCGGCTCCGCGGACGGGCTGATCGCCCGAGCCGCGGAGGATGCCGGCAGGAGCGCCGCCGCCTGGTGCCGGGGGCCCTTCCCGCACGCGCGGCGGCGGTCGCGCCGCTCCTCAGAACCGGTGGTCCCCGCCGGTGGGCGCCGGCCCGTAACCCTCGCCGCGCGGCGGGTGCGCGAACATGGGGGAAGGCGTGTCGGCGGGCGTCCGCGGCGGAACCTGGACGAGGTGGACGCGGTGGTCCTCGACCTCGCCGCTGTCGGCCCAGCCGGTGGCCGAGGCCGTCGTCTCAGAGCGCGCGGTCATGCGGAGCCGCATCCAGGCGGGGCCGTTGCGCAGCCGCTGGGGCGCGAACCAGCTCAGCCGGGCCGTGGTGGCACCCTCCGGGATCTGGGTGGTGGCCCGCTCGCCGGTGTCGAAGCGACCGTCACGGTCGAAGTCGATCCACCCGGTGACGTTCGATGGCGATCCGGCCCGCACCGGCACCGAGAGCGTGCAGAAGCGGCCTCGGGTCGCCACCCGCGCCCGCGCGGTGCTCACGGCGTCGTCGTCATCCGTGCCGGTGGGCAGGCCGCGCGGCCTCGCGCTCACCGTGTCGGTGTGGTCGGCGCTCACGGAGCGTCCCAGCGAGGAGTCGGTGATCGCGTGGGCGGCCGGGCCGTAGGAGGCGGGCGCGTCGGAGCCGTCCTCGGTCAGTGACAACTTGAACGCGGCCCACAGTTCGGGAGTGGGGCCCCCGTGCCCGTGGTGCACGTCATGAGCCGCCAGTTTGACGGTGAACGACCGGACGGTGCCGTTCACCTTGACCGTCCCGCAGGTGTAGACGACGCCGCAGGTGGTCGACTCGGTGAGACGTACGCGGTCAGGCTCGATCGAGCGGGCGCTGACCCGGTAGCCGGGAAAGCCGGCCACCGGGGAGAAGGCGGGCGTGGCCGGGGTGCCGCCGACCAGGTGGACGGCGGCCCAGTAGTCGTCGCGGTCCTCGACGTCGCCCGAGGAGCCGCCGGTGCCGAACACGTGCAGGTGCGGGTCGCGTACCGGCCTGGAGAAGGTGAACGTCAGGAGGGCGACGTCGCTCCAGTCGTCCGGTTCGACCGCGAAGTCCTCGTAGCGGTCGATGAAGCCGGCCGTCGTCTTGGCGTTGGCCGGGACGAGATACTCGTCGGCGTTCGCGGCCGGGTCGGCGGGCGACACCTCGGCGGAGGCCACCCGGGTGGATCCGATCATCGTCTTCCGCACGGTCACCGTGACGCCGGACGGCGTCCGGCCTGAGGCCCTCGTGACCGAGTTGCTGAAGGACGATGACGTGGTGTCGGCATGCGTGACGGGAACGATGCCCGGGACACTCACGAAAGCTGTGGCCGTACAGGCCAATATCGCGCGAAAAGCCATGATGATTCCCCCCGAAATCGGTGATCTGGGTGTGCCAACCTGCCGTCTCGGCCCCGCAGGGCGTGATCAGAACATCGGCGGCCCCGAAGTCCGTCGCGAGGTGCGCAGGCGGCTCACGAGGCCCCGGGTCACCCGGCGGGCGGCGAAGTCGCAGCCGCACACGAACCGCATGGCCGGGCCGAACGTGGCCGCCGCCGCAAGCCCGACCAGGTACAACCCCGCGACGGACGTCTCGAAGGTCGGGCTGAGCCGGGGAGCGGGACCCGGCGACGCCACCGCCCGCCGCAGGTCCTCGCGGAGGATCGCGATCCTCGCCACGTCCACCCGGTAGCCGGTCGCCGCGATCACGTGCTCGGTGTCCAGCGTGGTGACCGTTCCCGCGGCGTCGGCAAGCCGCAGCCGGACCCTGTCGCGGTGCTCGGCGGCCATCAGCCGCATCCCCAGGGCGACCGCCACGGTGCCGTCGAAACGCTCCCGCAGCCACCAGGATCCGGCGGGTCCGAGGGTGGTGCGCACGATGTGGCCGCGGGCCGCCCGCGGCAGATACCTGACCGCGCCCGGCAACCGCGACCAGGCCACCGAGGGCCAGCCGCTGCCCAGCATGGAGCGGGGCGCCCGGACACGGGACAACGTCGAGCGCCGCTCCTGCGGGACGTCGTTCCAGGCCAGCGCGGCCGTCCTGGCGACGATCCGGACGCTCGCCCCGGCCTCGGCCAGCAACGTCGCGGTCTCCAGCGCCGACTGTCCCGCGCCCACCACGGTCACGTCCCGGCCCGCGAACGTGCCGAGCTCGTGATGGTCGGAGCTGTGCGTGGCGGCATCGGACGGCAACGCGGCCAGGGCGCCGGGCCGGAAGGCGAACGGCAGGAAGCCCAGCGCGAGCACCGCGGTCCTGGCCAGCACGGTCGTCCCCGACGACAGCGTCAGGGCGAACAGCCCCTCCTTCACGCCGAGGGCCGTCACCTCCGACTCGTCCAGAGCCTGGCCCACCGTCCGCGCGCGGAACCACTTGCCGTAGGCGGCGAACCGCTCCACGGGCACCGGTTCGCCGTAGGAGCAGGAGTGGAAGGCGTCCAGGCCGTAGCGCCGATCCGGGTCGCCGAGATGCGAGGCGGCCGGTTCGGATTTCAGCAACATGCCACGGGGCATGTGCCGCTCCCAGGCCCGCATCGGCCGGCCGAAGACCCGGGCGTTCAGTCCCGCGTGCAGCGCGTGCGCCGCCACTGACAGCCCGTACGGGCCCGCGCCCACGATCGCGACGTCGATCACCGGGGTACGCACATGTCCTCCCTCAAGGTCGTGATGGTCCGGCGCTATATCCGTGACCGGCTCAGCCGGGCGACACCGCGCTTCATCGTCCGTCCGGCCATGGCCACGAAGGGCCGCAGGTCGTCGGCCGACAACCAGGCGAACTCGTCGGCCGCGCACAGGGCGCGCAGGCTCCTGGGGCCCGCGGTGAGGAGGTCGTAGTTCTCCACCACATAGGTCCGCCCGTGCCCGGCGGGTCCCCGCACCGTCTGGCGGCCGGAGAGATGCAGGTGCGCGGCCCGGACCAGATCGAGGCCGTTGCCGTCGCGGAACAGCCGGAACTGGGCGCCGAGCCGGGGATTGAAGTCCAGCAGGTGATAGGCGTCCGCCGCCGGGTCGTGACGGAAGTCGAGGTCCAGGACACCGCGGTAGCCCAGCGTCGCCGCCAGTTCGTGTGCGGTCCTCTCCACGACGGGGTTGGGCAGCCACCGCCCGTAGGTGGTGAGGCCGGCGCCCGCCGGATAGGAGCGCTCTTTTCGTCCCGCTCCGCCGTACAGGCAGCGCGAGTGCTCGTCGAAGTAGCCGTGAAAGAACCAGTCCGAGCGGGGGCCGCCCGGCACGAAGCGCTGGAACAGCAGGTCGCGGCCCGGCGCGCTGCGCAGCAGCCGGTCCACGTCCTTGGCCTGCCGCACCAGGCTGGTGTTGCGCAGTCCGAGGCCGGCGGGAATGAGCCAAGGTTGCGCCCACTTGGCCACCAGGGGCAGCCCGAAGTCGGCCACGGCCGCCGCGGCGTCGTGCGCGCCGGTGATCAGACGTGTCTCCGGCTGGGCGATGCCGAGCGTGGCGCAGAGCTGGGACAGCAGGCGCTTGTCGGCGAGGGTCCGCGGCAGGCCGGGGACCTGGTCCGGCATCAGGTAGTGCGGGCGCAGCTCCGCCGCGTGCTCGGCGACGGCGATGGCGCTCGCGTCGTCCAGCGCCACCAGGACGGCCCGGCGTCCGATGTGCTCGGCGGCCCGCGTGAGCGCATCGACGATGTCCCGGTCGCGCGGCCACGTGTGCAGCCGCGTCAGGTATTTCGAGCGGGCGGCCGGCTCGTGACCGCTGTCGATGAGCCCGTGCACCTCCACTCCCGCCCTGCCGAGGGAGCGGATGGCGCCGAGCGTTCCATGGTGGAAGAGATTGCGGTCCTGCCGCAGCACGAGCGCCGGGACGGTGCAGTCGAGCATGGTTTTCAGGTCCTGCTCCTTCGCGAGAAAGCCATGAATCGGGCAAGTCGCGAGTCGAATATCCGGTTTACCGCTACCTGGGCCGTATGAAGGGGAAAGGGCAACGCATGGGGATGTGCGGTGGTGCGTAGAAGAAGCTGTCTGCACTGCTCGCTGGCGATCGTCGCGGGTTCGGTGGCGGCGGTCTGGCTGGGCCTGGGTGCACGGATCGACACCTCGGAGAGCCGCGCGCGCACGCGTGCGGAGCTGGGGGTCTTCCTCGGCTCGGACGTACGCGGCGTCCGGCGTGTGGCCGGCTTCGAGAGGTGGTCGCGCGGCACGGTGACGGTGGGGCGCACCTACCTGCCCGGTGAGCGCTGGGAGGGGATCCAGGGACCCGCGTTCATCCTCGATCCGTGGATCGCCTGGCGCGCGGCCAAGCCCGGCCGGACCCTGGCGGTGAACGTGCCGATGATCGCCCCGAACGAGGCCGGCATGCGGGACGGCGCGGTGTCGCAGCGGCTCGCCGAAGGCGCGCGCGGCGTGCACGACCATCATTTCCGCCGGCTCGCCGGGAAGCTGGTCTCCGGCGGCGCCGAAGACACGATCATCGTGCTCGGCTGGGAGATGAACGGGACGACCTACTCCAGCCGGTGCGCTCCCGACCCAGAGGCGTGGAAGCAGTACTGGAGACGCATCGTGACCACCATGCGGGGGATGCCCGGCCAGCGTTTCCGCTTCGACTTCGCGCCCAGCCGCGGCCGGGACGCGATCCCCTGGACCGAGTGTTACCCGGGTGACGACGTGGTCGACATCATCGGCATGGACAGCTACGACCAGGGGCCGGGCCGGCTGTTCTCCGACTATGTCGACCAGCCGTACGGCCTGCGGGCCCATGCCGACTTCGCGGCCCGGCACCGCAAGGCCATCTCCTTCCCCGAGTGGGGGCTGTTCCGCTACGGGGATCGTCCCGAGTACATGCGGCGGATGCTCGACTGGATCGGCAGTCACGACGTGGCCTATCACTCGATCTCCGATTACTGTCCGCACGGCGTCTGGCAGTGCTGGTCCAACCCGCGCTCGTCGGCCGTCTTCCGCGACCGGCTGAACGCGCCGCCGACGCCCGTTCCCGCCCCGGCGGCCACCTCCAGCGTGTGCGCCGCGAGCGCCGCCATCGACCGGTCCGCGTCGAAGGCACCCGCCAGCACCGCGGCGGCCGAACCCTCCGCGGCGGCCAGCGCGGGCTGCCCGAGTCGCAGCAGCAGCGCCTCGGCCAGTGCCGCGCCGTCGCCGGGCTCGACCAGCGCACCGACCGCGCCGGTCACCACCTCGGCCAGCCCCGGCACCGCACAGGCGACCAGCGACCGTCCCGTGGCGAGCGCCTCCAGCGCGGTGAGCGGCAGCCCCTCCCAGCGCGAAGGCAGCACCACCACGTCGGCCGCGGCGTACCAGGATCGGACGTCGGCCACGTCGCCGGCGAAGTGAACGCCTGGCACGGCCCGCGAGCGCAGCTCACGCAGCAGCGGGCCGTCGCCGACCACGGCCAGCCGGGCCCGGCCGTCGCGCTCGGCCACCCGCTCCCACGCCGACAACAACAGGTCCTGGCCCTTCTGGCGGGTGACCCTGCCGACGCAGACCGCCAGCGGCGTCTCGTCCGGTAGGCCGTGCGCGGCGCGGGCCGCCGCACGTTCCTGAGCGCCGGCGGCGGTGAAACGGCGCAGATCGACGCCGTTGCGCACCACGACGAGCGATCCGGGCACTCCGTGCCGTCTGGCCAGCGCGGCTTCGTCCGTACCCACGCAGATCACCCGGTCGGCCCAGCGCGCGGCCAGCCGTTCCCAGCCCAGCGCCGCGGCGGCGAACGGGCCGCGCGCGGCCAGCCAGGACCAGCCGTGCGGCTGGAAGAGGGTGGGCACCCGTCCCCTGAGCGCGGCCCGGCCCGCCAGACCGGCCTTGGACGAGTGCAGGTGCACCACGTCGGGGCCGAACGCGCCGACGATCCGCGACAGCGCGGCGGCCCGTACGACGTCGGACGGCCGAGGATCGCGAGTGGCCGCCCAAGCCAGGCAGGGCACGCCCAGACCGGCCAGCTCATCGGCCAGCGGGCCCGCCGGCGGGCAGGCGACGGCGACCCGCCAGCCCTGCCGGGCCTGGTAGGCGGCGGCCATGGCCACGTACGCCCCGACGCCGCCGTCCACCGGCTGCGTGACGTGCAGGACGCTCGGCGTCAACGCCATGCCGTGACTCTTTCCACCAGTCGCGGGCAGCGCCGCTTCAGCAGCTCCTGACCGGCGGCGCGGGCGCCCGCCGTCGCGGCGTAGGCGGTGGCGCGCAGGTCGCGTCCGAGCAGCACCCGCTGGTTGACGACCGCCTCGCAGCCGAACTTCGTCTTGTACGGCTCGTCGCCGCGCAGCAGGCTGAGCACGGGCTTGCGCAGCCGGTGGGTCGTCGCCAGGTTGTGGCGCAACAACATCGTGAGAACGTCGGCCTCGGCCCGCAGATCCGGATGGGCGCCGTAGAGGTAGCCGCCCACGAAGTCCTTGCCGACCACCGTGAAGTCACAGGCCAGCAGCCGCCCGCGCATCCGGTGCTCGGTCAGCATCGCGTGGCCGTCCACCACGAGCGACCGCGCGGTCCGCGCCAGGTGGTCCCGGAACCGCGGCTGGGTGTGCTGGGTGTTGATGCCCCGGCTCTCCCACTGCAGGGTGTGCAGGCGCAACAACTCGGCCATCGACTGCTCGACCCGATCCGCCTCGACCTCGGCGACCGAGATGTCCATGGTGTCGAGCTTGCGCAGCGCCGCGCGCAGCCGGCGCGCCCGCCGGCTGTTGAGCGCGGTGAGCACGTGCTCGATGGGCCGCCCGGGGAGCTGGAGGCAGGTGGACGCGGGCAGCGTCCAGGCCCTGCCCTCCCAGAGCTCCGCCAGCCGGCGGATCGCCGCTCCCGGCCGTGCTTCGGGCAGGTCGATCACGTCCCAGCCCGGTTGCGCGAGCAACCCGGCCCGCAGTTCGAGCAGGCCCGCGTCTCCCTCGGAGTCGTCCACCACGATGTCGGTGAAGTCGGCCTGCCCGCCGCCGACGGGGGTCAGCACCCGGCAGCCCAGCCGCTGGCCCAGCGTGAACGGCGCCGCCGCCACCAGTTGCCCGCCCCGGCGCGCGAGGAAGACCCGCAACCGCCCGGAGGTTCCGTACGCCCGCCACCACGAGGAGAGCCAGCCGTAGGACTGGAACGGCGTGGCGGCCGAGCTGCGGGCGTACAGGTCCGGCCACTCCGCCGACAACGCGGCCAGGTCCTCGTCTTCCCTGACCACCTGCACGGTGAGCCCGAGGCGCGAGGTCCGCGCGGGTGCGGCGCTCATGCGCTCGCCCCGCTCAACACGGCCGTGGACTCGCGGCGCGCACGGGGGTGGGCGCGCTGCGGTGCGGCCAGGCGGATGAGACCGGCCACCAGTGCCGATCCGCAGGCGCCGACGGCCACGCTGATCAGCGGCACCGGGAAGGAGGGCAGGCTGGAGGAGGACGCGCCGGCGAAGGAGGACAGCCAGACGTGCGTGTCGGCGGAGTGGGTGGCGGCGTAGGCGATCAGCTTGGTGGCCGCCCGGTCGGCACGATCGACGGCCTCCCGCGCGGTGCCGGCCACGGAGGTGAGACGCACCAGCGGAGCGTCAGGTGAGGCCGCCACGGTCAGGCTGTCCTGCGCGGCCTGGTCGCTGGTGAGGAGGCCGGGCTGGCCGGCGATCCGGGCGTAGGCGGCGGCGAAGTCGGCCGCCCGCGTCTGGTCGCCGGCCGCCACCACCACGACGTAGGCGTCGGCGGCGTAGACCGCGTCCGCCGCCAGGGTGTACACGAGGCCGCCCAGCGTTCCCAGCGTCAGGGACAGCGGTAGCCACCATCGCGTGAGCACACCGGTGATGCGGGCCCGGGTCCATGTCATCGTTGTTCCTCCTTGGGCGTTCCGCCCAGCAAGCGCAAATAGAGAGAATCCAGCCGGCCCGCCTGGCGGCGGACGTCGTAGAGGTGGACGGCGTCGGGCGGCGACAACCGCTCGGGCGGCCGGGCCACGAGGGCGGACAACTCCGCGGGGAGCCGGTCCGGCGTGACGCGTCTCGCTCCCGGCGCCGAGCCCGGTGGCAGGTCGTCCACGGCCGGGCAGGCGTCGTACAGGACCGGCAGGCCGCAGGCGAGCGCCTCGACGACCGCCAGGCCGAACGACTCCTCGACCGAAGGCGCGACCAGCACGTCCATCGCCGACAACATGGCCCGCACGTCGGTCGACTCACCCACGAAGATCATCCGGCCACCGGCTCCCGCCGCGCGGGCCAGCTGCCGCAGCCGCGCCTCGCACGAACCGGAGCCGACCAGCAGCAGCACCGCTTGTTCGAGCGCCGCGACCGTCTCGATCAGCAGGTCGAAACGTTTGCCCGGCTCCAGCCGGCCCACCCCGCCGACCACGAAGGCGTCGCCGGGCACACCCAGCCGGTCCCGCGTGCGCCGGCGCAGCGCCGTGTCGAAGCCGAACGCCGCGCAGTCGACGCCGTTGGGGATCACCACGATGCGCGAACGTGGCACACCCCATCGCGACAGCCGGTCGGCCACGGTGGGCGAGACCGCCACGGTCAGGTGCCCGAGCAACTCGCTGGCCAGGTAGAGCGCCCTGATCGCACGGGTGAGGCGGCGCCCCTCGATGTGCTCGTGCCCGATCGAGTGCTCGGTCGCCACGATCGCCGGGACGTTCGCCAGCCGCGCCGCCAGCCTGCCGTAGACGCACGCGCGGTACAGATGGGTGTGCACCACTTCGTAGCGGTGCCTGCGCATGAGCCGGGCGAGCCGTCCCACCGCTCGCAGGTCCCTGTTGCCGCGCATGCCGATGAGGTGGAGCGGCACCCCGGCGCCCTCGATGGCGTCGGCCACCACGCCGCGGCCGGTGAGCACCGCCACCTCACACCGGGCCCGCAGATGCGGCAGCAGGAATCTGAGCTGCTGCTCGGCGCCGCCGGCCGCCAGGCCGGTGATGACATGCAGAACCTTCACCGAGTCCATCCACCCCGCCGAGTCCCCTGGGCCCACTGAGTCCACCGGCCCCACTGAGCCTGGTGGCGGGCCCGCTTGGCGCGCAGCCGCAGCGCGCCGTCGCGGTCGCCGACGTAGGTGCGCGGCAGCGCGTGCCTGCCGCTCAGCCCGGACTTCCCGATCGCGCAGGCGTAGTCGTAGCCGGCCTGGCGGACGGCGGCCACCTCCCGGGCGGTGGCGTGTCCGTACGGATAGCAGAATCCGTTCACCTGAGCGCCGAGCACCTCCTCCAGCGCCGCCTTGCCCACGGCGACCTCGTGCCGCAACTCGGCCTCCGCCAGGCCGACCAGCGAGCGGTGCCCGGCCGAATGCGAGCCGACCTCCATGCCCTGCCGCGCCGCCCAGCGCACACCGTCGGCGTCCATGAGCCCCTTGCGCGGGCCTGCGGCGTCCCAGACGTTGTACGCGCCGAGCAGATCGGACACCACGAAGACCGTCGCGGTGAACCGGTGCCTGAGCAGGACGGGGACGACCTCTCCGAGGAAGTCGTCGTACCCGTCGTCGAAGGTCAGCCCGACCAGGCCGCGCGTGCTCCCCGCGCTCTGGGCGCGCAGGAGCTCACGCATCGAGACGCCGGTGAGGCCGCGGCGAGCCAGCCAGTCCAGCTGCCGGGCGAAGCGGTCAGGGGAGACGGTGATGCGGAACGGGTCGCTGTCACATTTCTCCACGGAGTGATACATGAGGACGAGCGGCATGGTCATAGACGACCTCGCATCCTGATCAAGCGGATGATCCCGGTGAATTCGGTGAGCGCGGTCCTGGCTCCCCCGAGAGCTCTGCCGAGGGCTCCTCCGAGAGCTGCCACAAGAGCTGTCACGACGCAGAACACGGCGGCGATGGCGAGCGCCGTCAGAGCCAGGGCGATCGGCAGGGGCGCGCTCGCGACCAGCGACCGCGTTCCCCAACCGGCCCCGGCGGCGACCGCGGCGGCCAGCAGCAGCGCGCCGAGGGGCGCGGCGGCGGCGCGCAGCGGCAGGGCGATGATCCGCCCGCGCAAACCGGTCATCAGCAGCGCCGCGGTCAGCGTGATCCCGGCCGCGTTGGCCGCGGCGATCCCCGTGACGCCCCACGACGGCCGGGCCAGCACGCCGGTCGCGACGAGCCCGGCGGCCATCGCGAGAGCCGGGTACCAGGAGGCGCGAGCCCCGCAGAAGAACGCCCGGCACACGACCCCGACCACCGCCTGGCCGAGCAGCCCCAGCGAGTACACCCGCATGATCCACGCGGTGGCGGCGGCGTCGGCCTCGGTGAACGCGCCGTGCCGCAGCAGCACGGCCACGACGTCCGGAGCGCACACCAGCAGTCCCGCCGTGGCGGGCAGCACGATCGCCGAGGCAGTGACCAGGTCGTCGACCATCCTGCGACGTGCCTGCGCGCGGTCGCCGGCGGCGATGGCGCGGGCGAGCTGCGGGAAGCTGACCGTCGCCACGATCAGTGACAGGACCATCGCCACCTGAGCGATCTTCTGCGCGTAGTTGAGATGCGAGATCGAGCCTTCGGCCAGCGACGAGCCGACGAACCGCTCGATGAAGACCTGACATTGGCGGGCCAGCGTGAAGACCGCGACCGGCAGGAACGCGCCCAGGGCCAGCGGCACCGGGTGCGCGGGCAGGCGAAGCGGCCGGCAGAGCCGGACGAACGCCGGGGCCTGCACCAGCACCATGCCCACGCCTCCCACGGCCAGCCCGATCGCGGCCCCGTACGCGCCCTGGTCGCGCAGGCACCACACGCAGGCGACGATTCCCGCGTTGTAGGCGAGGTAGATGGCGGCCGGCGGCGCGAAGGCGTGCTGCGCGCGCAGCGCCGCGCTCAGGTAGCCCGCCAGCCCGAACGTCAGGATCGTGATCGACGCCACGCGCATGCACTCGGTGGCGAGACCGGCTCGCGGGATGCCCGGGGCGAGCACGCCGACCAGCCACGGCGCGCTCGCGGCGGTCAGCGCGCTCAGCGCCGCGAGCGCGAGGCACAGGCGCGGCAGCGTCGACGACACCAGGATCCGCAGATCGTCGCCGGCCTCCACCGCCCGGCTGAACAGCGGAACCAGCACGAACGCCATCGCCCCTTCGATCAGCAGGGGCGCGGCGGTCTCCGGAATCGTCCAGGCGACCAGGAACGCGTCAGTGCCGGCGTCGGCTCCGAAGGTCGTGCCCAGCAGCAGATCGCGGACGAACCCGAGCATGGAGCCGAGCCCGACGAGCAGAGCCGTGACGCTGACCGCTTTGAGGCCGGGCGAAGCGGTCGTGGTCATCGCGCCCCGCCGCGACCGACGGCGTCCGGCGCCATCCCCACGGGGCGGCGGTCCCCGGAATCGTCCGGCGCCATCCCCTCGGGCCGCGCGGCGACCGTCCCGGCGTCCGGCGTCCCCATCGCCCGGGGCCGGGCGGCGAGCGACAGGACCAGCCCCAGCGCGACGGACGTGACCATCGTGGGCGCGCCGCCGATGTCAGCGTAGGCGAAGTCGATGATCTGCCAGGTCAGCAGTCCGGCCGCGATGAGAATGCCACCACGCACCGCCCACCACGCCATGGCCCCGAGGAACACACCGAAGGCGGCCAGCCCGAGCAGGCCCTGCTCGCTGAGCGTCAGCAGGTACATGTTGTGCGGGGAGAGCAGCGGCTGGCGCTGGAAGCCGTGCACCGGGTCGTCGGTGTCGCTGCCGGACGACAGTTCGAGAGGCGCGTGAGTATCACGCAACTGCGCGAACCTGCGCGGCCCGACCCCCGTCAGCGGCTGCTCCATCCACATGTCCACCGCGGTGCGCCACAGGCTGTATCGGTCGCTCAGGGACTGGTCGGGTTGCGACACGGCAGAGGTGATCGAGGCCAGCCGCCGTCCCAGCACGCCATCGCCCGTGCCGACACCGCAGGTCAGCAGCATCGCCGCCGTGGCGCCCACCAGGACGACCCGGGCGGCGAGCATCCGGCTGTGCACGAAGAGCACGACCAGCGCCGCGCCCAGCAGGGCGAGCCAGGTGCCGCGGCTGAGCGACAACACCAGGGGGACGCAGAGGAGGCCGGCGCCGGCCAGCGCGGCGGCGCGACGGCCGCCGCGTAGCGTCAGGCCGGCGGCCAGCAGGATGATCGTCCCGTAGCTGACGACGCTGGCCATGCCCATGACGTCGTGCGAGCCGTACGTGCCGACGGCCCGCACCGGCTCTCCCGCGTACGACGCGCCGGTGCCGGTGAGCACCTGCACGCAGCCGACCAGGCCCTGCAGCGCAGCCGCCCCGACGAGCGCGCCACCGACGATCAAGGTATCGGTGCGGTCGCGCATCGTCACCAGGACGGCCAGCGGGATGATCACGAACACCTGGAGGTAACGGACGTAGCCGGGCGCGCTCGCCAGCATGTCGGCGGAGGTCAGCGTCGCGACGCTGACCGCGCCCGCCAGGGGCGCGAGGACCAGGGCTCGGGATGGCAGCCTGGCGGCCGTCCGGCTCTTGAGCAGGATGGCCCCGGCGACGACGGCCAGCAGGATCGAGGCCAGGTCGGCCGCCGTCGGGCGCACACTTGAGTACGGCTCTTCCGGGCCGAGCGGCAGACAGGTCAGCAACACCGTCACGGCCGCCGCCAGGCTGGGCCGGCGGAGCGTCGCCGCGAGGTTGGACCGGCGGAGTGCCGCAGTCAGGGTGGGCCGGCGGAGCGCCGCCGCGAGGCTGGGTCGGTGGGCCCCCATCAGCTCCCGCCCAGCCGGATCAGCGACTTCACGGTCCGCATCATGATCTTGACGTCCGACAGGAGGGTCCACCCGTCGATGTAGTGGTTGTCGAAACGGGCGCGCTCCTCGATCGAGGTGTCGCCTCGGAGCCCATGGATCTGGGCCCAGCCGGTGATCCCGACCGGCATCCGGTGCCGCGAGCCGTAGCCGGGAATGGTCCGGGAGAACTCCTCGACGAAGTGCGGGCGTTCGGGCCGCGGGCCGACGATGCTCATGTCGCCCTTGAGAACGTTCCAGAGCTGCGGCAGCTCGTCGACCGACGTCCTGCGCAGCAACCGGCCCACCGGGCCGACCCGGCTGTCATGGGCGATGCTCCACAACGTCGCGGACTCGTGGGTGTCCGCGCCCTTCATCGTCCGGAGCTTGAGGACCTCGATCGGCTCCTCCCGGTAGCCCAGGCGCTGCTGCTTGAAGAACGGTCCCGGGCCGACCTCCCTGCGCACGATCACCGCGCAGATGGCGAGAATCGGCGCGGCCACGATGAGGCCGCTCAAGGCGACGGTGATGTCGAGCGCGCGCTTCAGCGGCCAGGCGAGGCTCCGTTGTGCTTCGGGACGCATCCGCAGCAGCGGGAAACTGCGCACGTGCTCCCGCGACGTGACGAAGTCGACGATCAGATCGCCGGAGTCCGGCGCGAGGTACACCTCGCAGCCCAGCGCCCGCGCCGTTCGCGCGAGTGACTGCTGCCCGGGTCCCGCGATGACCACCGCACGCACCCCGTACGCCTGCACGATGTCGGTGAGGTCACTGAGCCGGCCCAGAACGGGCAGGCAGGAGCTCTCCCCGGCGGTCTCGTCCAGAAAGCCCAGCGGGAACAGGCCGTACTCCGGACAGGTGAGAAGGCTGCTCGCCAGCCGGTGACCGTGTGTTCCCGCGCCGATCACCAGTGCGGGAGCGGACCTTCCGCGCCGGCGCGCCCGGCGGATCGCGGTGTGGAGGACACCTCTGGCGCACAGGGCGAGAAGGGTGAAGAGCGCCGCGCACAGCACGACCGTGGCGAGCGGCGTGGTCGTCCCGAACGCGGCCAGCGCGGCCACGAGACCTGAGCCCGCGAGCCAGAAGCCGCAATCGAGGCCGGAGGGCAGCACGCGCGGCGCGTATACACGGCCGATGCTGTTGACCGCGATCACCAGCACCCCGGACAGGGCGATCTCTGGCAGGTCATGGTCCGCGTTGGCCGCCGTGAACGTCATGCACACCAGGTCGATACAGACCAGGCTGAGCGGCTGAACGGTTTTCCAGAGTCGTGACCTCTGGTCTTCCGTGCGCCGCGCGACCCGGCGGTCGGCCCTAACATCAACAGCCACTGCTTCTCCGGAGATAACTAGTTTGACCGGACTGGCGCGTGATCGGCCGGTCTGATCCATCAACGGCCGCTGTTCACCCTTCAGGGAGTACGTCGCCGCACAGCGGGGGTCTGGCATCTCGCACGTTCGCTTCGTGATCCGTGGAGACCGGCGGCGGGCCGCTCGCCGGAGTACGGTGGAGGCGCAGCATGGGGATCCTTCGGTGGCTGAGACGAATGTTCACCGAACGTAAGTTGGCGGAGGCGGTCGGCGTCACAAGCCACCCCGCGCCGTCGGCTCAAAGTTTTTTGATCATTAGCAAGCGAACCTGTGGCCCATCGCGGACGTCGCGATCACCTCCACCCGGCCGATCTGGCCCGCGCACCGCTCCGCGCGCCTTGCCCGCCGCTTTGCGCGCTTCCTCGGCCGCCCGGCGGTCACCGCCGTGAGGGCGCGATCACCCCGCCCACCAGGTCGTCAGGGATCCTGCGGCTATGCGAGAGGGAAAAACCTGCAATTCATGCCTAAATAGTTGGATATAGTCGGCTGCGTGAACCATGTACCAGGTGCGGGTGCTGCGGACCGTGTCGCCTCGGCGGACCGCTCGCGGGCCACCACATGATCGGCGACCTTGGCGCCGGAGACTTCGACCGGCTCATCGAGGCGGCCCGGCTGGCCGTCGAATCGGCCGGGACGCCGGCGCCCGACCCGCCCGAGGTGCGGCACAAGAGCGCGGACCCCGACGGGCTGGTGAGCGTGACCGCCGTCCTGACCGCCACGGGCGCCCGCCTGGGATCACTGGAGCTGAACGCGAGAGCCAGGCGGATGGACTCGCGCGACCTGGCCGAGCTGGTCCTGCGCACGGTGAACGAGGCACTGGACGGCCTGGTCGTCTCCGCGCATGCCGAGTCCGCCCCGGACCTGGCGGAGCTGTCGGCTGAGTTGCGCGCTCTGCAGGACTTCTCGGCCGAGAACTTCGGTATTTTCGCGGACACCATCAACGACGTTCTCCGGCGGTTCGAAAGGCAGACCGAGGGATAGCGGCATGGAAATCCGAAAGACCGTTCTGGGGAACGCCGGAATGGACCTCCACAGTGTCGCCGGCGACGTGCGTGGCGCGTTCGACGAATTACTCGCGGCCATCTCCGCAGCCGGTCCGATGCCGCAGAACGACGACATCAGCGCCATGATCTCCGCCGCCTGCGCCGCCATTCAGGAAATCGCGGCCGGCTCCGTCGAATCGGCGGTCGCCGCGCTGGGCGGGCACGGTGACGGGCTCGCCGCCATGGCCGCCGAGTACGAGGCCACCGAGCAGGACGCGCTCCGGATGATCGGCGGCGGGACATGGGCGTGAAGCTGCCCGCCGAACTCACGATCCTGCTGAACGACCTCGGCTACCTCTGGCCCGAGACGGACGAGGAGGCGCTGCACCGGCTGGCCACCGCGTGGCTCGGGTTCGCCGGTCGGCTCGACGGCATCACCGGGCGGGCGGACGCCGTCGCCGCCGCCGTTCGCCGCAACAACGCGGGGGAGGCGATCGACGCGTTCCTGAACGCCTGGACCGGGCAGGAGGCTCCGCGCACGGTGGTCGCGGGCGGCGTGACCGGCGCGCGGGTCGTCGGGGTCTGCCTGGTGGTCTGCGCCGCGCTCGTCCTCGCGCTCAAGATCGTCATTTTCGTGCAACTCGTGGCGCTGGCGGTCCGGATCCGCCTGGCCATCGCCACGTCGGCGGCCACCTCGGGCGGCTCGCTGCTGACGATCCCGGCGTCCAGGCGGCTCACCGCGGCGATGCTGAACCTGTCGATGAACCAGGCGTCGCGAGTGCTGGTTGCCTAAGATCCCGGCCGGCGCGGCCGGGTTCATCGCCCGCCGCGCCGCCAAGTTCTTCCCCGGAGCCCGGCGGGTGCCGCTGCCCGGCCTGATCAGGGACGCCCGGCGCAACGGCGGCTTCTCCTGGTCTCCGGCCACCGGCAGACGGCCGGTCAGGGGCTACATGGTGGCCACGACCGGGCGTACCGCCCAGTTTCCCGCGAACATCCTGGACGACCCGGACGTCGCGGCACGAGCCATCGACCGCTACCTGCGCGACAACCGGGACGTCTTCGAGAATCGCAAGAACATCTATCTGGGTTGCTGGATCGAGGACGGGAAAGTCTGGCTCGAGCCGTCGATGAACATCGCCCGGAAAAAGACCGCGATCAAGCTGGCCAGGGAGACCGACCAGATCGCCGTCTACAATGTCAAGACTCGCGACTATACCGACACGGGAGGTGCTGGTGGCTTTCTTTAAACGACGTAAGATCAGCGCCGCGCTGCCGGAAGGATATTTCGACCTGCTCGAGGAGGAGCGCCTGGACTGGACGCGGAAGCTGGCCGAGGAGCTCAAGACCGAGCGCGACAGGCAGCAGGACGAGGAGGAGTAGCGCGTCCTCCTTGGGCGTCCTGCGCACGGTGAACGACGCAGTGGACGGCCTGGTCGTCTCCGCGCACGAGGAGTCCGTCCCGGGCCATTGCTGGGACGCCGGCGGTTACGGCTGCCTCGTGTGTCCCGAACTCGTGACGAACTGGGCGCCGGCAACTCACCGCCCTAGGCCACGTTCCTGCCGGCCGCAAAGTACACTATACCGCTAGGTAGTGACGGTATAGGGGTGGTGGCCCTGACCAGTGGTTTCCCGACTGCGCAGGGATGGGCCCGGATGAGGAGAATGTGATGTCTATGACGGATTACACCACTTCATCACCTTTACCTACGCCGTCGTACACATCCACCGCGTCGCCGTCACCCACCCCGAGCCCGACGGACTCGAGTCCGTCACCCACGCCCACCCCGAGTCCGACGAGCCCGACTCCCACTCCCACTCCCACTCCGAGTCCGAGTCCGACAGACCCCACCCCCACTCCGAGTCCGACAGACCCCACTCCCACTCCCACGCCGAGCCCGACAGACCCGACTCCCACCCCGAGCCCGACGAGCCCGACCCCGACCCCGACCCCCACGCCGAGCCCGACGACGTCCCCGAGTCCCACGCCGACGCTACCGGCGCCCGGCCCGTCACCCTCGGCATCGGCGGCTCCTCCGACCACGTCACCGTCACCGACGCCGTCCCCCACTTCGCCCGGTCAAGGAAGCACTGGTCTGCCGACCATCGATGTGCACAGAGGCGACTTCACGAAGGCGGCCGGCTACATCATCGCCGAACGCGATGAGCTGCGGAAGGACGTCCGCTGGATCCTCGATTCCATCGCCGCGCTGGGCGACTTCGCCGGCACGGACGAAACGGCGAACACGTTCAGGCAGAGCTATTCCACGGCCCTGGAGAAGGCGAAGACCTACGTGGACGCGCTACGCGACAAGTATCCCGAGATCGCCGGCCAGTTGGCCGGGATGAAGACCAACCACGACCGCGCGAACTGGGCCAACATCGTGTCCCTGCCGACAGTGTCCGACGAATTCTCGAAGCCGGACGGAAAATCCCAACCCTGACGTTTCTTGGAGACCTGATGACCAAGCCAGACGACAGCGCCTCTTTTCTCGACGAGGAGATGCGACGCTTCATCGCCGAGTTCCAGACCGACACCGGACCGCTGGAAAGATTGCAGCGGGGCCTGGATGACGTTCGCGGCCGGGGGACGGCGGCCAACGGCCAGGTGCGGGCCGAGGTGCTGCCCAGCGGTGCGCTCGGCGGCCTGAAAATCGACCCGCGGGCGATGCGGCTCGGCGCGGACGCGCTGGCGGAGGCGGTGCTCGCCGCCGCGCGCGACGCCGGCGCGGACCTGAGCACGCAGATGGCGGACCTGATCACGGACGGCCTGACCCCGTTCGCCGACGAGGTCAGGCGCTTCGATCGGGATTAGCCATGCTGAAAGGCTCTTACCTGACCAGGCGCCTGTACGAGTCCTGGCCTGCGGCGACACCCAGCTTGGTGAGCATCTGCTGCCAGGTGGGCAGCAGGCTGGCCGGATCGTCGATCACGTCGCCGGGCCTGTTGATCACATTCGCCGTGGTGGTGAAGATGGTGGATCCCAGCAGGAACATCACGGCGTTCCGCGCCGCCTCGTTCTTGGGCAGCAGATTCGCGGCCTTGCCCATGTTGGCCGGATCCACATGGTAGAAGACCAGGGCCGCCGCGAAGTTCGTCAGCATGTAGGCGCCGCGGTCATCCCACGAGCCCAGGTCCTCGTGCCTGCCCAGCTTGAGCCCGTCGACGATCGCCTGGTCGAGGGCCGTGTACGCGAGGCTTCCCCCCACCGCGTAGATGAACCGCTTCCCCACGGCATGGTTGAACATCTTGAGCAGCAGCCCCGCCTGCTTCTTGCGCATGGCCGAGTTGATCACGTACTGGATCTTCTTGTCGATCGCCGGCCAGCAGCAGAACATCAGCAGCTCGAGCCACGAGGTCCAGGCCATCGTCTTGAGCGTGTGCTGGGTCTCTTCCAGCATGTCGGCGTAGTCGTCGACCGCGTCGGCCAGTGCGCGGATGAACGCCGAGACCAGCGGCGGATAGGGCGCGATCTCCTTGGTGAAATAGGCCCTGAAGGCGTCGATGCCCGCTCCGGAGTTGGGCGGCCGCCACAGCCGGCTCGCGATCTCCTCCACCTCGTCCAGGCTGACGTCCACCCGCTTGGCCAGCTGCCGCAGCAGCTGCGCGACCTGGCGCGCCTTGTCCGGATCCCCGTCGGGGTAGTTGACCGACAACATCTGGTAGACCACGCTGCCGATCCCGGCGGCGGAGAACAGGAGCCCTGCCGAAGGGAGAAGCTTGGGAAACGGACTCACGGAGCAGACCCTTCTTCACACCGGACATATGGTTGTCCGATCATCCTGCCTTTGTCAGCTGTCACGCTAGTGCCATAAGTGCAGCGATCACCCCATTTCGAGCAGACTGCACCCCATAGGGAACGCTTACGCGCAGCGCGCGACAGGCAGCAGGACGAGGAGGGGCAGCCCTTCCTAGGCTCCGCCGTGGGTGTCCGATCGGCTGCGCCGCCGGTATTCGGTGGGGGTGAGGCCGACCAGCGTCCGGAAGCGGCGGGCGAAGTAGGTGGGGTCGTCCCAGCCGACGGCGGCGCCGACCTGAGCGGCCGGCAGGGTCGAGTGCGCCAGCAACGTCGCGGCGCGCTCGGCGCGCAGCCGGGCCAGGAAGGCCATCGGCGTCAGCCCGGCGTGCCGTCCGAACAGCCGGCCGAGATAGGCGGGATCCAGGTTGACCGCCCGGGCGAGGTCGTCCAGCCGCCACGGCTCCGCGGGCGCCGCCTCCAGCCGGGCGATGGTGGCGGCGACGGCGGGGTGGATCGCGGCCCCGGGCGTCTCCCTCCCGTGGTCACGGCCGTCGGCCAGGATGCCGAGCACGGTGACCAGCCGGCCCAGCACCCGGCCAGGGCGGGCCCGGCCGGCCTCGAGGTCCCGTTCGAGCAGGCCGATCTCCGTGATGGCCTCCTCCGTGGCGGCCGGGTCGACGTTCGTGACCGCCACGCCGTGCGTGCCGGCCGCCACCGGATCGCTCCACAACATCCGGCGCACCATCGGCAGGTCGTACAGCGCCGCCAGGTCGGCCCGGAGCGCCTGCGCGGACAGGCAGCAGTTGGCGACGGTCAGGCCGGCGCAGCCGGCGAACCCGTGCCAGGCGCCGGGGCGGAGCACGATGACCTGCCCGCGCCGCAGCGCCTGCTCGCCCTGGCTGGTCACGTGCCGGCCGCGGCCGCCGCCGATCACCGCGATCTCCAGGAAGTCGTGCGCGTGCGGCTCGATGCCGGAGTCCAAGCGGTGCACACCGCCCAGGACCGGGCTTCCGGCGAACAGCGCGTGCTCGTGCAGCGTGGCGGGCATGTCGCAATCGTACGAGTACTCGCCGGGATCGGCCTAGCCCGGGGCGGCGCGCCTCGACGATGCTGGGCGGTATCCCAACGGCGAGAATTATGGAGGTCAATGATGGCGACGACCACCGCAGAGCGGCCCGGCGGCGATGTCGGCACTGACGGCCGGCTGCCGGACGAGCTTGTGACGGCGTACCGCGAGTCCGGTTTCGTGCGAGTACGCGGCGTCCTGGAGCCGGACCAGGTCGAGCGCTTCCGGGGGAGCGCGCAGGCGTTCCTGGAGGCGCATCGCGCGGAGAGCCTGGAGCGGCAGGGCGTCTTCAGCCAGCTGGTCAACGTCTGGCGACGCGACCCGACGTTGCGGGAGCTCACGCTCGATGAGCGGCTCGGCCGGATCGCCGAGCAGCTCGCCGGGTTCCCGCTGCGGCTCTGGCACGACCAGATGCTGGTCAAGGAGCCGTACAACAACGCGGCCACGGAGTTTCACCAGGATCGCCCGTACTGGCCGCACACGGGTGACCGGCTCGCGCTGTCGGCGTGGATAGCGCTGGTCGACGTCCCGCCGGAGCGGGGCTGTATGACGTTCCTGCCCGGCACCCAGGATCGTACGGGCCTGCGTCCGCAGGACCTCCACCACGAGGAGGACCTGTTCGAGATGGACCCGTCCCTGCGCTGGGTCCCCCGCGTCACCGTGCCGCTGCGCGCCGGCGACTGCACCTTCCACAGCGGCTACACCGGCCACATGGCGCTGCCCAACCGCACCGGCCAGGCCCGGCTCGCGCACGTCGTCATCTACATGGACGAGGCGGCTCGCTACAGCGGGACCGGGCACATCGTGACCGATCCGCTCGGGCTCGCCGCGGGCGACCGGCTGGACGGGGACGCCTTCCCCCGCCCTTGGGCTCAGGCGCCCGACTCTCTGTAGAAGTCTCAGGCCCGGTTTGTCCGGCGCGCCGGGCTGGGTGGCGCGCCGGGCGTACGGGCCGGCCGGGGTGGCGCGTCAGCCGAACGCGCCGGCGTGGACGGCGCGTCGGGCGTACCCGCCGGTCGGGGTGGCGCAGCAGGCGTACGCGCTCTCCTGCGCCGGGCCAGCAGCAGGACGCACGCGACGGCGCCGAGCAGCACGGTGGCGAGCCCCGAGCCGCCGAGCGTGACGCGCGGGCCCAGCGCCGTGATGAGCGGTCCGCCGAGCGCGGTGCCGAGCGGAGCGGCGGTGAGCAGCGCCGCGCTGCGGGCGGCGAGCATCGCGGCCAGGTGCCGCGGCGGCGCCTTCGCCTGCATCAGCGTCACCGACAGCGTCACGAACGGCCCGTAGATCACGCCGCCGAGCGTGAAGCACGCGACGGTGACGGCCACCGGCACGTCGAACCCGAACGGCAGCAGCGCGAGCCCCCAGGCGACCACGATGGCGACCGTCACCGGCCAGAGCGGCAACCGCCGCAGCGCGCCGACGGCCAGCCCGCCGAGCACCGCGCCGGCGCCGAACAACATCCAGTAGAGGCCGAGCAGCGTGCCCGGCGCGTGCAGGTCGCCGGTCACGTGCAGCGGCAGCGCGACCTCGACGGGTCCGTACAGCAGGTTGAAGAACCAGGTGAGCGTCAGCAGCCCGAGCAGCTCGGGATGGGAGCGCAGCAGCGCGAGCCCGCCCCGGGCGGGCGGTTGGCCGGCGGGGGAGAGGTGCCCCGGCTCCGGCAGCCGCGTCCGCGCGACCAGCACGGCGAGGAACACATAGGTGAGCGCGTCCAGGCCGAGCACGAGCGCGGAGCCGGCGTAGGTGACCAGCACGCCGGCGATCGCGGGCCCGGCGATCGTGGCGGCGAAGTCGAGCGAGCCGACGAGGGTGTTGGCGGCGAGCCGCTGCCCGTCGGGCAGCAGCTCGGCCGGCAGGGTGTACTTGGCCGCGCTGCCCCACGCGTGCAGCAGCGAGGAGAGCGCGAGCAGCACGACGTACAGCGGCGGCGTGAGCAGCCCGGCGAGCCAGGCGAGCGGTATCGCGCCGAGGAACACGCCGCGCACGACGTTGTCGGCGAGCAGGAGCCGCCTGGCCGGCAGCCGGCGCAGCCGGCGGCCGAACAGCAGCGCGCCGGCCACCCCCGGCAACGTGTACGCGGCCACCGCGCCGCCGACCCACCACCCCGCGCTCGCCTGCGGCGCGAGCTCGATGGCCAGCCACGCCACCGCGACGAAGCTCATCCCGTCCCCGAGGGAGGAGACCGCGAAGCCCAGGATCAGCCGCCGGAACACCCGGTTGGCGAGCACCGGCCGGTAGGGGGAGGGGATGAGGCGCGTCACGGGGTCTCAGCGTTCATCGACGACCTCGCCGTCCAGGGCGGTGGCGTCCTTGGTGAGGGCCATGGTCAGCGGTGCCTCCGGGAAGGTGGGCAGGGCGGCGAGCGCGGCGCCCATCTGCTCGATGGTCTCCCAGTGCCAGGTGTCGGTGTAGGTGCCGTCCTCCAGCCGGATCAGCACGACGTGGGTGAGCCCGGGGTGGCCCTCGCGGACAGTCGCGATCAGCGAGCTCCGGCGGGCCAGGAACTCCTCCAGGTCGGCGTCGGCGATGGAGTAGCGGTGTGAGCGGACGACGGACATGCCGGTGTCTCCTGTTGGGTGCGGGACGGGGTTCACCAAGTGCCGGCGATCTGCCGGATGGGGGCGTTCAGGCGGTTGAAGAGGTTGGTGACGGCGATCATCAGCAGGATCGAGGCCAGTTGCGGCTCGTCGAAGTGGTCGGCGGCGTTGTTCCAGACCTCGTCGGAGACGGCGTCGGCGCGGCCGGCCAGCAGGGTCGAAGCCTCCGCCAGCGCCAGCGCGGCCCGCTCGGCGTCGGTGTAGTACGGCGCCTCGCGCCAGGCGGCGACCAGGCCGATGCGCTCGTCGCTCTCGCCCAGCTTGCGCAGGTTCTTCAGGCCGGCGTCGACGCAGAAGCTGCAGCCGTTCACCTGGCTGACCCGCAGGTGGATCATCTCCATCAGCTCCTGGGGCAGGCCCTGCGACTGGGCGGCCTGCATCAGCTCGAAGATCGGCTTCTGCGCGGCGGGGATGATCGTGGCGGGGTTCTTCATCCGGGCTTCCACTGTGGGTGCCTCCGTCTTGGTTCGTCTCGGTTCGTGTGAGATCAGGATGTCCGCCCGTGTTGATACATTCGCTATGCGCCCACGATGCGATGTGTTAGAGGAACGATGTTGCGCTTCACCCTTCTCGGCCCCGTCCAGCTCATCGTCGACGGGGAGCCGCTCACCGGCATCGCCCCACGTCACCGCGCGGTGCTGGCCTACCTCCTGCTCAACTCCGGCCGCGCGATCAGCATCGAGCGGCTGATCGACGCGATGTGGGGCTACGACCGGCCCGACACCGCCCGATCGCAGATCCACGCCTCGATCACCGCGATCCGCAAGGTCCTGCGTGGCGCGGGAGCCGGACGGCTGCTGGAGACGCGGGCCGGCGGCTACGTCGCGCAGCCGGAGGCCCGGCAGGTCGACGCGCAGGAGTTCACCGAGCTGGTGGCCGCCGGCGCGCTGCGCCAAGCCCTGGACCTGTGGCGCGGCGAGGCGCTGGAAGACGTGCACGCGCACTTCGTCACCGACCTCCGGGGGCTCTGGCACGACCGGCGGTTGTCGGCGTACGAGCGGCTGGTGGCGGGCGAGCTGGCCGCCGGGCGGCACGGCGAGCTGCTCGCCGAGCTCGCCGCCCAGGTGAGCGCCAGCCCGCTGCGCGAGAAGCTCAACGGCCACCTGGTCCTGGCCCTGCACCGGGCGGGACGGCAGGCCGACGCCCTGGCCGCGGCGCGGTCCTACCGGACGGCTCTCGCCGACGACCAGGGCCTTGACCCCGGGCACGCCTTCACCGAGCTGGAGCGGGCGGTGCTGGCCGACGATCCGGCCCTGCGCCTGGCCGACGCGGCGCCGGACGCGGCGCCGGCCGGGTCCGGCCCGCCGCGTCGCTCCTTCCTGCCCTACGACATTCCCGACTTCTCCGGACGGGCCGCCGAGCTGGAGCGGCTGGTGGGCGAGCACCACGGGGCGGCGGTCGTCACGATCGACGGCATGGCCGGGATCGGCAAGACCACACTCGCCGTCCACGTGGCCCACCGGCTGACCGACCGCCATCCGGACGGCCGGCTCTTCATCGACCTGCAGGCCCACACCGCGGGCCGGGAGCCGATCGACGCCGCCGCCGCGCTGGAGGTCCTCCTCCGCCAGCTCGGGGTGCCCGCCGACCGCATCCCGGTCACCCTGGCCGAGCGGAGCGCCCTCTGGCGCGCCGAGCTGGCCGATCGCCGCGTGCTCGCCGTGCTGGACAACGCCTTCGACGCCGAGCACGTACGCCCCCTGCTGCCGGGGCACTCCGAGACCCTCGTCCTGATCACCAGCAGGCGGCGGCTCGTCCACCTGGACGGCGCCCACGCGCTCTCGGTCGACGTGCTGGGCGAGCAGGACGCCGCCGAGCTGTTCGAGCGGATCGTGGGCGAACGCGCCCGCCAGGAGCCCGCGGCCGTCCGCGAGGTGTTGCGGTTGTGCGGCCATCTCCCGCTCGCCCTCCGGATCTCGGCCGCCCGCCTCCAGCACCGCCCGCGCTGGACCGTGTCCTACCTGGCGGACCGGCTGCGCGACCATCGCCGGCTCCTGGACGGGGTGTCGGCGGCCTTCGCCCTGTCCTACGAGCAGCTCGATGAGGCCGAGCAGCGCATGTTCCGCCTGCTCGGGCTGGCGCCCGGCGGCGACATCGACCCCTGCGGCGCCGCCGCGCTGGCGGGGATCTCGGAGGAGGAGGCGGAGGAACTCCTCGAAGACCTCCTGGACGCCCACATGCTGCTGCAACTCGAACCGGGCCGCTACACCCTGCACGACCTGCTCCGCGAGCACGCGCGCTCGATCGCCGGGGACGACGGCACCGTCCCGGTCCTGCAGCTGCTCACCTACTACCTGCACCGCTCGCGCGCCGCCGTGGACCGGCTCTTCCCCGACAGCCTCAGCCACCGCGAAGGCATCCCGCAGCCGGCCACCCCGGTCCTGCCCATCGGCGACGCCGAGCAGGCGATCACCTGGCTGGACGCCGAACGCGGCAACATCATCGCGACCGCCGTCCACGGACCCGAGATCTGCGTGGGCATGCTCTCCCTGGCGCTGCGCCCCTACCTCGACCGGCAGGCGCACCACGACGACGCGCTCACGCTGCAGACGCTGGCGCTCCAGCGCGCCCGCAAGCTCGGCGACGCCCACCGCGACTTCGAGGTGCAGGCGCTCAGCGACCTGGGGTGGACCTACTGGCGGCTCGGCGACTACGAGCGCGCGGAGGAGCACGCCCACCTGGCCCTGGAGGCGTGCGAGGAGCCGTACGAGCGGGCCAGAGCACTGCTCACGCTGGGCAACGTGGCCCTGCGCCGGGGGCAGGACACGCAGGCGGAGCAGTATCTCAAGCAGGCGCTCGACCTCACCAGGATCGGCGCCGACACCTGGGGCGAGGCCCACGTGCTCGGCATCCTCGCCCTCGTCCTCGACCGGGCCGGCCGGCCGCAGGACGCCCGGCGCCATCTCGACCTGGCGCTGGCGCTGCACCGCAAGGTCGGCAACCCGGCGGGGGAGGCGGTGACACTCAACCACCTCGGCGTCGTCCTCCGGCGCCAGGGCGAGCTCGCTCAGGCACGCCTGCGTCACGAGCGGGCCGCGGCTCTCTACCGCGAGCTCGGCGACACCACCGACGAGGCGGCCGCGCTCAACGGGCTGGCCGAGGCGGCGGGCGACCCGGCTCAGGCGGTCGCGGAGCACACGGCCGCGCTCGCGCTCGCCGATCTGACGCGCAACCGGCCGGAGCAGGCGCGGGCGCACGAGGGGCTGGCGCGGGCGCACCTCGTGCTCGGGCGGGCGGAGCGGGCCGGCGAGCATGGACGGCTGGCGCTCGGCCTCTATGAGGAGCTCGGCGTCCCGGAGGCCGAGGACGTCCGCGTCCTCCTGGAGCGGGCCGGCGACCGCATCTAAGCGCGGAGCACCTGGTCCAGGACGTGATCGCCGATGGCCGCCATGCCGGGGTGGTCGGCCGAGTGGCTGGCCAGGGCGGTGCCCATGGACAGGGCCCAGCCCCGCGCGCGCTCCCAGGTCACCTCGTCGGCGTCCACGCGCGACCGGAAGACCGCGCGCGCGTCCTCGTCGAACACCAGCCACGCGGCGGCCAGGTCGGTGGCGGGATCGCCGCTGGTGAGGTCGCCGAAGTCCAGGACGGCCGCCAGTCCTGCACCGTCCAGCAGGAGGTTCGCCGGGTGGGGGTCGCCGTGCAGCCAGAGGGCGGGGCCCGGCCAGGGCGGCAGGGCGGCCAGTTCCGTCCAGAGGGGGAGGAGCTCGCCCGATCGCGGCAGGGAACGCAGGCGGTGCCGCACCGCTTCGTCGCGGGAGGGCAGCGGGACGCCGCGGACGGGGTTGCGCGGCGCGTCGGGCGGTGCGGGCCGGTGCAGGCCGGTCATGAAGTCGGCCAGCGGGGCGGCGATGCCGTGGCGGCCGGCCGGCGGCACGTCGGCGACCGTGCGGCCGTCGAACCAGGGCGCGATCGTCCACGGCCACGGATAGCCCTCGCCGGGCACGCCGGTCCTGACCGGCACGGGCAGCGCCACCTCGACGTACCCGGCCAGGACCGGCAGCCAGCGTTGCTCGTTGACGATGAGGTCGACGGCGACCCGGCGGCGCGGCAGGCGTACGGACAGGTCTGTCCCCAGGCGATAGACGACGTTGTCCCAGCCGTTGGCGACGAGGAGCAGCGGGCCCGCCAGGTCCGGGTGCTGCGCGCGGATCAGGCGGTCCACGAGGTCGTCGTCGATGGTGATTTCCGCGGCCGGGGTGTTCATGCCGCAACGATAGTGGTGGTGGCGGCGGAGGAGTCGACGGAGGTCACGAATGGGGCGGATGTCTTGAACGGCGCGGGATCGGACTGTTAGACAAGGTCAGCGGTTCTCGCCTTCGAGGGTCTCTTCCGTGCAGCAGCCCGTTCTCGTGGGAAAGGCGGTCTCGTGACACAGCTCGTCGTCGAAGGCCATGGCAGCTCCGTGACGCTCGATCCGGGGCGTTCGTACCGGGTGGGGCGCGATCCGGAGTCGGATGTCGTCATCGACGCCGATCGTGTCTCGCGGACGCACGCCGTGCTGCGCTGCGAGAGCGGCCAGTGGATCCTGGAGGACTCGGGCAGCCGCAACGGCACGTACGTGAGCGGCCACCGCGTCCAGCGGGTCATCGTCGGCCCGGGCACCAGGATCGGCCTCGGAGACCCGGCGCAGGGCGGAGTCATCCACTTCCGCGCGGCCTCGGACCGGCCCCCGGCACCGCCTCCCGCGCACCGGGGGGAGGCGGGCGAGGTCGCGCCGACGCCCACGGTGCGCTTCCCGCGCACCGGGCAGTGGCGTGAGCCGGCCGCCGTCAGGAGCCTCGGCGGCGCGCAGGTCGTGCGCATCGGCCGGGCGCCGGAGAACGACATCGTGGTCACCGATCTGCGGGTGTCCCGGCGGCACGCCGAGCTCCGGATCGCCGGCGGCGTCCACGAGATCGTCGACGTGGGCAGCCGCATCGGCACGTACGTCAACGGCCGGCGCGTGCAGCGGGCCCGCGTCTCCCCGGACGACCTGGTCGGCATCGGGCCGTCGACGTTCCAGCTCGTGGGCGACACCCTCATGGAGTACGCCGACACCGGCGAGGTGTGCCTCCAGGCGCACGATCTCACCGTCACCGTCGAGGGCGGCAAGGTGCTGCTGGACCACGTGACGTTCCCGGTCGGCGAACGGTGCCTGCTGGCGATCATCGGCCCCAGCGGCTCGGGCAAGTCCACCCTGCTGCGCGCGCTCACCGGATTACGCCCCGCCGACCAGGGCCTGGTCACCTACGACGGGCGCGACCTGTACCGCGACTACGCCGAGTTACGCTCGCGGATCGGCCTCGTGCCGCAGGACGACATCCTGCACAGCCAGCTCACCGTGCGCCGCGCCCTCATCTACGCCGCGGAGTTGCGTTTCCCCGACGACACCAGGCAGCACGAGCGCAAGGCGCGCGTCGATGAGGTGCTCCAGCAGCTCGGGCTCGACAACCGCAGGGACAACCGCATCTCCTCGCTCTCCGGCGGCCAGCGCAAGCGGGTCAGCGTCGCCCTGGAGCTGCTGACCAAGCCGTCGTTGCTCTTCCTCGACGAGCCGACCTCCGGCCTGGACCCGGGGCTGGACAAGTCGGTGATGCAGATGTTGCGGGGCCTGTCCGACGACGGCCGTACGGTCGCCGTCGTCACCCACAGCGTCGCCAATCTGGACATCTGCGACCGGCTCCTGGTGATGGCGCCGGGCGGGAAGATCGCCTACTTCGGCCCGCCGGAGGAGGCGCTGCCGTTCCTCGGCTTCAGCGACTGGGCGGACGTCTTCCTGGCCTTCGACGACCCGGCCAGGGACTGGGCCGGCGAGTACGCGCGGTCGGCGCCGCACCAGAAGTACATCGTGGCCGACATGATCCAGCCGGTCGCGACGGGACGCCCCGAACGGCGGGAGAGCCCGCCGAAGCCGCAGAGCCGGCCCGAGCAGCTCAGCACGCTGGTGCGCCGCTACTGCCGGGGCATCGTGGCGGACCGGCTGTTCCTCGCCATCACCGTCGCCCTGCCGATCGTGATGGGCCTGCTGGCCCGCGTCGTCCCGACCGGCGACCTGATGGGCCGCCCGAACAGCAACGGCAACGCCGCGAACCTGCTGCTGATCCTGTGCATCGGCGGTTGTCTCACCGGCGCCGCGAACTCGGTGCGCGAACTGGTCAAGGAACGCGCCATCTATCAGCGGGAACGGGCGGTCGGGCTGTCCAGATCGGCCTACCTCTGCTCCAAGCTGCTCGTGCTCGGGCTGATCACCGTGGCGCAGGGCGTCGTGCTGACCTACGTGGCGATGTACAACGTGCCCACCTACGACGAGGGGGTGTTCACGGCGCCGATGGTCGAGCTCTCGCTCGCCGTCGCGCTGTTGTCGTTCACCGCGATGACCGTGGGGCTGCTCATCTCCGCGCTGGCCAAGACCAGCGAGATGACCATGCCGCTGCTCGTGCTCGTCACCCTGATCCAGCTCGTCTTCTGCGGGGCGCTGGTGCACCTGGACGGCAAGCCGGTGATGGAGCAGATCTCGTGGCTCGTACCGGCTCGCTGGGCGCTGGCCGCGCTGGCCGGAACGCTCGACGTGGGTCAGCTCATCCCGCATGTCCAGGATCCGCCGGACCCGCTGTGGAGCCAGGAGATCGGCACCTGGATCCTGGACATGAGCGTGCTGGCCGTCCTCGCGGTCGTCTGCGCCTTCCTGGTCGCCCGCATGTTGCGCCGCCATGAGCCCGCGGTGATGCGCGGCAAGTAGCCCGGCGCCCCTTCAATAAAGCATATATTGCAGGTAGGTTTTAGCGATAAGGGAGTCGCGCGCGCCGCTCGCCCGAGAGAACAGGAAGACCCGCCGATGAGCCTTCAGTTCCTCTGGTACATCCCGAACCAGGCGCAGCCGGGGCACCGCGGCGACGACGTCGCCGCGAACCACAACAGCCTGGAGACCCTCACCGCGCACGCCGAGGCCCTGGAGCGGCACGGCTGGGCCGGGGCGCTCATCGGCGCCGGGTGGGGGCGGCCCGACACCTTCACGGTCGCCACCGCGCTGACCGCGCGGACGACGACGTTCCAGCCGCTGATCGCGGTCCGGCCCGGCTACTGGCATCCGGCCAAGTTCGCCTCCGCCGCGGCGACCCTGGACCATCTCTCCGGGGGCCGGGTGCTGGTCAACATCGTGTCCGGCAAGGACGACCTGGCGGCGTACGGCGACAGCGAAGGCGACCAGGCCCACCGCTACGCCCGTACCAAGGAGTTCATCCAGATCGTGCGCAGGTTGTGGACCGAGGAGAACGTCACCTACCACGGCGAGCACTTCGGCGTCACCGGCTCCACCGTGCGGCCGCGCACGGTCGTCCGGGACGGACGCGCCCACCCCACGCTCTACTTCGGCGGCGCCTCCGCGGCCGCCGAGCAGGTGGCCGCCACCGAGGCCGACGTCCAGCTCTTCTGGGGCGAACCGCTCGACGGCGTCGGCGAGCGGATCGAGCGGCTCAAGGGACTCGGCGAGAAACTGGGACGCGAGCATCCTCCGCTGGAGTTCGGGCTGCGGATCACCACGCTGGTCCGGGACACCACCGAACAGGCGTGGGCCGACGCCGAGGCCAAGGTCGCGGAGATGGCGGACGGCGCCATCGCGCGCGACCCCAACCGGCACGCCGCCGTCGGCCAGCAGCGGCTGCTCGACCTGGCCGCGCGGGGAGAGGTGCTCGACGACAACCTCTACACCGCCCCCGGCAGGTTCGGCGGCGGCGGCGCGGGCACCACCTGGCTGGTCGGCTCGGCCGAGGACGTGGCGAAGTCGCTGCGCAAATACCAGGCTCTCGGCATCAGCCACTTCGTCCTGTCCGACACCCCCTACCTGCCGGAGATCAAACGCCAGGGCGACCGGCTCCTTCCGCTGCTGCGCGGCTGACCGACGCGTGGCCGCGCCCGGTCCCGGCGCGGCCACGCGTGTTCCTAGAGCTTCAGGCCCACCAGCAGCGGGTCGTGGTCGGAGGAGCGGAACGGGTCGGGCGCGTACAGGTAGGGCGGGTTGAACTCGGTGTTGTAGTCCATGAACCGGCCCTCGTCGGCGTTGACGTGCCAGATGGTGGCGCCGGTCACCAGCTTGCGCGCGCCCTTGTCGGCCAGCACGTGGTCGAGCTCACCGGACAGGCCGTCGAAGACGTAGCTGTAACGGTCGTCCCGCTTGATGTGCTTCTTGCTCAGGCTGCCCAGCCCGGCGTCCTCGAAGGCGTGGATCGGGTCCTCCTCGCCGTAGGCGTTGATGTCGCCGAGGACGAACGCGTTCGTCAATCCCAGGTCGTCGATCAGGGCCAGCGCCGCCTGGGCCTGCTTGACGCGCTTGGCGTTGTAGCAGCTCTGCCCGTCGCCCTGGTCGGCGTCGGCGCCGGTGGCCGGGCCGTCGACGTCCGTGCAGCCCTTGGACTTGAAATGGTTCACCAGCACGGTGAAGGTCTTTCCGGTCCCGTCGGCCCGGCCGAAGGTCTGCACCAGCGGCGGCCGGTTGAAGATCGGGTCGGACGACGACCGCGCCGGTCCGATCGGGGTGACCTTGCCCGGCTGGTAGATCAGCGCGGTCTGGATGAGGTCGGTGCCCGGGTTCGGGTGCGTGATCGCCTGGTACGTGCCGGCGCCGGCCTGGGCGTTCAACGCGCCGACCAGGGCGTTGAGCGCCACGTCGTCGTTGCGTTCGACCTCCATCAGCCCGGCCACGGCGGGGTTGAGCGTCGTGATGTTGGCGACCAGCTTGGCGAGCTGGCGGTCCCGCTCCCCGGCGGTGGTGGCGCCGCGCGACCCGAGCGTGGTGAACCAGTTGAGCGTGTTGAGGCTGGCCACCCGGACGTCGCCGCCGACCTTCGCCGGCCGGACGGGACGGGGGTTCTCGGCCCTGAAGAGCACCGGCTCGGTCGGCTGGACGCGGTAGACGTCGAAGCCGTACGTGAGGACGCCGGTCAGGTCGCGCACCTCGTCGCCGATCCGGACGGAGGCCGATCCCCTGGTGTGGTAGGGCAGGGTGGGCGGGTTCTGCGCGTTCGAGCCGTCGTCGAGCAGGATCGTGCGCCGCGCGTCCTTCTCGACGTCCACGCCCGCGCGGTCGGTGGGCTGCCACAACCGGCTGTCCTCGGACAGGGTGATCTCGCCGAACCGGCCCAGGTTGAAGATCTCGGAGACGGCGAGGTCGTCGCCGAAGGTGACGAGCATGCCCTCGTAGCGTTCGAAGGTGATGCCCTGCTTGAGCGGCAGCCGCACCTTGGCGGGCTTGATCGCGCCGGTGCCGCAGACGTTCACCGCGGTGGCCGGCGACAACTCCGTGAGGCCGTTGAACTCGATCGCCTTGCCGGAGACGAGCACCCGGTCACCGGTCTTGACCGGGACCGAGGAGAACACGAACAGGCCCTCGGAGGTGGCCGGGTCGGCATCCGGGGCAGCGGACTGGACGGCGAAGCCGCCGAGCCCGCCGGCGCCCTGGAAGGAGCCGGTGACGATGCCCTCGACGCGGACGTTCTGGCCCTCGACCGGGCCGGCCTCGCCACCGCCCTGCACCTGGGAGATCTGGTGCGTGGGCGCGGTGTCGCAGCTCTCGGTGGGCGTGACGGTCGGGGTGGGGCTCGGTGTCGGGTCACCGCCGCAGGGGGCCGCGGTGGTGGTGCTGTTGCGCGGCGCGGGGGCCGCGCTCTCGAAGTCGGCGCCGTTGTCGTCGGTGTCCGCGCAGCCGGCGCTCTTGCGGAAGGCGCCGGTGGTGTTGGTGAGAGCGGGGGCGGGGGAGCCCTCGAAGAAGTTCGCGCCGCCGTACCCGACCAGGTCGGCGAGGAGCGCGAGCTGGTCGTCGGAGCAGGGCGTGGAGGAGCCGTTGCAGGCCAGCCCGTCGGCCGAGCGGACCAGCGCCACCTTGCCCGCGGTGCCGCTCATGTTGATGGACCCGACGTTGTCGGGCGGGGGCAGCGCGGCGCTGGGGGTGGTGCCCGCGGCGAGCTGCACGAGGTGGTACCGGCCGGGCGCCAGGGTGCCGGAGAGGTCGGCCTTGTTCGAGGCGAAGTTCCCGGTGCCGGTGGCGCTGGCGTACTGCACGGACCAGCCGTCCAGCGACACGGGGGCGGCACTCCGGTTGAACAGCTCGACGTAGTCGTTGGAGAAGGGGGCGCCGGCGTTGCCACCTCCTCCGTAGCCCTGGCTGATGACCACGGTGCCGGGGGCCGCGGCCATGGAGGGTGTGGAAAGGGCGGCGATCGAGCCGGCGACGACGCCGGCCGCGACGAGGATCGCCAGGACCCGGGACTTAGCGCGCATGCCGGGGAGCGTAAACCGACAAACAACGAAAAACTCTGACTTAGGCGTGGACAGTCCATGAAATCTCGAACATTGACACTTCCTGTCCATTCGGGGCGGCGAATCTGTCGTCGTCGGCCGATGCGAAGTCGCCCCGGGCCTCGACCACGCGCCCCGACGCCGCGCCGACGGTGTGGCGGCGGTCAGCGCTTGGGCGCGTGGGTCATGCCGCCGGGAGGCGGTAGACGGACACGTGGGAGGACGATTCGGCGGTGAAGTCGGCTCCGGCCCAGTCGGCATGCCTGCTCTCCAGCTCGAATCCGGCCAGCTGCGCCATGAGGTCGAGCTCGGGCGGCCAGATGTAGCGGTGCGGGCTGCGGAACAGCTGAGCCTGCCTGCTCTCGTCGAAGCTGAAGTGGTGCGACACGACGTGCTGGCGCAGCACGTCGTAGGTGTCCAGGCCGAGGTAGCCGGGCTCGCTGCGGAAGACCACGGCCTGCTGGCCCGGTGGCAGCTTGCGCAGCTCAGGCACCCAGAGCTCGATCACGAACCGGCCGCCGGGGGTGAGATGACGGGCGGCGTTGCGGAAGCACGCGACCTGCTCGGCCTGGGTGAGCAGGTTGGAGATCGTGTTGAAGACGAGATAGACCAGCGTGTACGCCCCAGGCGCGACGGCGGTCGCCATGTCGCCGGCCACCACCGGGATCGTCGCCTCGTCCGCTTTCGTCCGCAGTTGCTCGATCATCGCGGGGGACAGCTCGATGCCGGTGACGGGCACCCCTCGCTCGGCGAGCGGCACGGCCACCCGGCCGGTTCCGATGGCCAGCTCCAGCGCCCGCCCGTCGCCGGCGAGCTCGGCGAGGCGCTGCACGGCCGGCCCCAGGACCTCGGGCGCGAACATGCCGGTGCCTGGTGTGTCATAGCCCTGGGCCGCGTCGGCGTCCCAGATGTCCTCCTGGTGCATGGCGCCCATGATGATCGCGTACGTACCGGGGTGTCCAATGATTTTGTGACGTCCGCCCCCAGTGCCGCGCCGACGGCCGAATTTGCACTGCTTTGGCGCTGAATCTTCCCTCGGCTGGCAAGGAGGCAGGGAGAAGCCAGGGGAACTCTCGCCGAGGGCGGTGATCGGGATGGGCTGGTGGCATGGATCCTCCATCAGGTTCCGTCTGACCCTGCTCGCGAGCGCGGCCATGGTGGTGCTGGCCACCCTCGGCGTCGCGACCGCTCTGACGGGGCTGCGCCAGCAGATCAGGGAATATCAGCAGGCGGCCCTGATCGCCGAGGCGGTGCGCATCGGTGACAACGTCCGGCTGGACGGCCCGCCGCGCACCCTGTCCGGCGGGGTGAGCGAGGCCGCCCAGTTGTTCGACCCGACCGGGCGGCTGGTCGCCTCCAGCCCGAACGTGGCGGGCCGGACCGAGCCGCTGGTGACGGATTCCACCGTGGGCTCCACGAACTACACCACCCAAGAGTCGTGCGATCTGCCCATCTTCCCGGACCAGTGCATGATCGTGCTCGACTTCCCCATCCGCCTGCCCACCGGCACCTGGCGGCTGTACACGGCCACCCCCGTCCCGCCCTGGTACGGCCATCCCGCGGAGCTGGTCGCGCTCATCGCGGGCGCACTTCTGCTCGTGGCCGTGACCGCGGCCGGCACCTACCTCATCGTGGGCAGGACGCTCGCTCCCGTCGCGGTCATCAGCGACGAACTCGCCAAGATCACCAAGACCGACCTGACGCACCGCGTGCCGATTCCGAAGTACTCCGACGAGCTGAATGAGCTCGTCCAGGTGACGAACCGCACGCTGGATCGGGCTCAGGCCGCCGTCGAACAGCAGCTCAGGTTCGCCTCCGACGCCTCCCACGACCTCCGCAGCCCGCTCACCGCGATGCGCGCGCAGGTGGAGGAGGCACTGATGAACCCGGCGGACACCGACTGGCCCCAAACGACCGGCCGGCTCCTCACCAGCATCGAACGCCTGCAGGACCTGGTCGCCGACCTGCTGCAGATCTCCCGCCTGGACGCCGGGATCAGCGGCCGGCAGGAGGCCGTCAACCTGGCCGATCTCGTGAACGGCGAACTCGACGGGCGGCCCCGCGACGCCACGGTGGTCCGCCGGCTCGATCCGGCCGTCATCGTCGAAGGCGATCCGATCGCCCTGCCCCGGCTGCTGATCAACCTGCTGGACAACGCCGAACGGCACGCCGAGTCCACCATCACCGTCACCGTCGGCCGCCGGGAGGGCACGGCCATCCTGGAAGTGGCCGACGACGGGGAGGGCGTCCCACCCCACCAGCGGGAGGCGGTGTTCCAGCGGTTCGCGCGCCTGGCCGCCTCCCGCCGCAAGGACGCCGGTGGCACCGGCCTCGGCCTGCCGATCGCCCGGCAGATCGCCCAGTCCCATGGCGGCACCCTCACCATCGAAGACAGCCCGCAGGGCGCACGCTTCGTCCTGCGTCTTCCGCTCGCACCGGCGAAAGGGCGACCGCCCACGCGCCCACCGGATGCTCGCTGACGCCTGCGAGCAAGCACGAAGATCGTTTCGTACGATAGCCTCTCGGGTTCGATCGGCGCGTCCCGGTCGCCGACCTCACCCATCCGGTCCGAGGACAAGGACACTCATGCCGCTGTTAGCCCGCATGCTCGCCGCCCCCCTCTTCATCGACGTCCGGGCCGGTGCGGTCGCCGGCCTCGGCACGCTGCTGACCGACCTGCAGATCGCCCGGCGGGGCCGGGTCGCCGTCGCCGTCGGTCCCAGCCAGGGTGACGGCATCCGCGAGGAGCTGCGGATCGACGGGGCCGAGGTGCTCTGCGTGCCCGACGGCACCCTGGCCGCCGCCGCCGAGCTCGGACAGCGCCTGCGGGCCGGGCAGTTCGAGGCGATCGCGGGGATCGGGGGCGGCAAGACCATCGACGTGACGAAGTTCGCCGCGCACATGGCCGGCATCCCGATGGTGGCCGTGACCACGAGCCTGGGCCACGACGGGATCGCCTCACCGGTCAGCACGCTGCGCCACGAGTCCGGTACGGGCTCCTACGGCGTTGTGATGCCGGCGGCCGTGCTGGTGGATCTCGATCGGGTCCGGTCGGCGCCGGCGTCGCTGTCCACGGCCGGGATCGGCGATGCGATCAGCGACCTGTCCGCCGTGGCGGACTGGGAGCTGGCCGCCGCCGAGGTCGGCGAGCACATCGACGGGCTGGCGGTGGCGATGGCCAGATCGGCGGCGCTGGTGGTCCTGCATCAGCCGGGGCAGGCGCGGACCGACGAGTTCCTCACCGTGCTGGCCGAGTCGCTGATCCTGTCCGGGATGGCGATGGGGGTGGCCGGGTCGAGCCGGCCGGCCAGCGGCGGCGATCACGAGATCATGCATGCCGTGAACGAGCTGCACCCCGGGACGGCCAGCCATGGCGAACTCGCCGGAGTCGGGGCGCTGTTCTGCACTTACCTGCGTCAGGACGAGGACAAGTTCGAGCTGATCTCCGCGTGCCTGAAACGGCACGGGCTGCCGCGGACTCCCGGCGATCTCGGCCTGTCGGACATCGATTTCGCCCGGGCCGTGGCCTACGCGCCGCAGACCCGTCCCGGCAGGTACACCATCCTGGAGCACCTCGACCTGCCGGAGTCCCGGCTCGCCGGCCACGTGGCCGCCTATGTCGAGGCCGTCGCGGGCTGATCTGGCGTCGAGCCGGGAACGGAACGGCGAATTCCCCGTAGAAATTCCGGTGTGAATTCGCCGTCAAGCCCTGGCGAAATATGCCCAATTATAATAATTCGTCGTGATATGGGTGCTAATGTCGGAATTGAGAGGAAGGCAAACCAGGGGGGAGAGATGACTGGTATGTATGGCTTCGAAGAAGGCGGAGGCTGCGGTCGCCTCCGTGGCCGCTGGCGTCGCCGCCGCTGTCGTCGTAGGAGGCGTCGCTGGTGGGGCTGGGGAGGCCCCTGGGGCGACGACTGGTAAGCGACCCATTCGCTGACAAGCGCGGATCGCGGCGCCCTTCACCCGTTGGCTGCACACCGGGGGTCGCCGCGATCCGCTTTCATGACCGGTCAGCTCACAGAGCGATGGCCTCCGGGCCGAACAACTGCTTGACGTCCGCGGCGAAACTCGGTTCGGCGTTGACGGAGAACTCGGGCACGGCGTACGCCACGGTCTTCCCGGTGAGCGCGCGCACGTTGATCCGCAGCGGGACGTTGCCCTGGTGCAGCTTGAGCACGTTGCGCAACTCCTCGATGGACCGCTGGGTGAGGCGCTCCTCCCGGACCTGGATGGTCACCGGGTGCCCGGAGTCGCTGGTGATGCCGGACACGTCGAGTGGCGTGAGGTCCTGCGCGAAGACCGAGATCGCGCCGTCGCGGTTGTTGACCTGGCCGCCGACCGACACCACGACGTCGCTGCGGAGCTCGGGCGCGTACAGCTCGTAGCTCTTGGGGAAGAACAGGCATTCGACGGCCGCGTCCATGTCCTCGACCGTGACGATCGCCCACACGTTCCCGGCCTTGTTGACCCGCTTCTCGACCTTGGTGACCAGGCCGCACACGCGTACGTCGCCGCGGTCGTCACGACCGGACTCCAGCAGCTCGACGATCGTGGTGTCACGGTTGCGGGCGAGCAGCCGTTCGGTGCCCGCCAGGGGGTGGTCGGACACGTACAGGCCGAGCATCTCGCGCTCGAAGTCGAGCCGGGTCTTCTTGTCCCACTCCATGTCGGGGATCGTGACGGAGAACGCCGCGCCGTCCTCGTCGTCGTCCGCCCCGCCGAACAGCGAGTCCTGGCCGTGCGCCTCGTTCTTCTTGATGTCGATGACCGAGTCGACGGCCTGCTCGTGCACCATGAGCAGCGCCTTGCGCTGGTGGTCGAGCGAGTCGAACGCGCCCGCCTTGATCAACGACTCGATGACGCGCTTGTTGCAGGCCGTCAGCGGCACCTTGGCCAGGAAGTCGTTGAAGTCGGTGTAGGCGCTCTTCTCCGCGCGCGCCTTCA
>NZ_JBSFVA010000034.1:0-113661 GCF_053592075.1 Nonomuraea sp. NPDC002799 | reverse complement strand
CCCGCACCGAAGACCTCCTGGCCACCGGCCAAAGCCAAGCCGCCGCCCTGACCGGCGGCTACCACATCGCCTTCACCATCGCCGCCGCCCTGCTGATAGCCGCCTTCATCGTCGCCCTCATCGTCCTGCGCCAACCCCGCCCCGCCACCCAGGACACCACCCCGCTCAGCCAAGCCGCCTGAACTCCAGGACGGGAATGGCTCACCCGGCACGAAACGGAGCCGCTGCGCGGAGACAGGCCGGGAGCCTGCTCTCCGCGTTCAGCATCACCTGGCCCCCAACGGCTCCCCAAGCCGGACGACCCCCTCACCCGACCGGCCCAGACCCGGTCACAGGAGGCGGCCCGCGGTCACTGCCAGTCGTGCAGTTCCTCCCATGGCACCGTCTCATCAGCCGGCGGCGGCTTGATGTCCACCTTCATCCCCCAGTTCGACAGGCGGAGGTCATCCACGAGGGGGTAGTACCGGGCATCGCCTTCGAGTCTCTTGGGGCTGTCATTCGGCTCGTGCCAGGAACTCCACGCCCGGCGGACGAGCTGGTGCGCCCGCCGGATTCACCGCAGCGTCAGCCGACACTGCCGGCCCAGCGCTCACCAAGGATGCGGCCAGCAGGGCAACCGCCGCCGCCATTCGCTGCTTCATAGCCTAGGGATGTTCGCAGCGGCAGATCTCATCATGATCTCGTCGTGTCACAGCGAGATGGCGTCCAAGGTCCGCACAGCGGCTCGACCGTCTTCCACGCGGGGGCTGGTCGAAGAAGCGGGCGATCTCTTCAATGGAGCGGTAGGCCTAGAGGCGCTCAGTCCAAGTCGAACTCGCCGAGCTTGGCACCTCCCACGAAGGCGCGCCACTCATCGAGGGTAAAGATGAGTACGGGTCCATCCGGGTCCTGGGAGTTTCGGACGGCAAGGCCCCCGCTGCCCTTGGGGTGATCAGTTCCAGCCGGAATGGTGGCCACTTCCACGCAGTTGTTCTGCCCGTTGCTGATGCTACTTTTCGTCCAGTTTAGGGCCGATATATCGACTCTATTCATATCTTCTTGCCGCCTCAGATAGAAGATCCAGCGAGTCATGCTCGTTGAGCGCGGATCTCCACATGTACTCGAATGCTGTCGAGTAGCGCTCAACTTCGTTCGGTTTGTCGAGATATAGCGCGCCGGTGTAGCCGTCGACGTAAACAGTCGGCGGTTCGGTGGGCTTGCTGTCGCCATTGAGCGGGAACCGTAGGACCACGAACGGCCCAGACATGACACCGGGGTGCAGTTGGGCGGCAAAGGGCATCACCTTGATAGTCGCGTTCGGCAGATGGCCAACCTCCACAAGGTGATCCAACTGGCGAGCCATCATCGTGCGGCTTCCGATGGGGCGACGGAGCAGGCCCTCATTCAGCACTACATGGAGTGTTGGAGGGGCCGTGGTTCTGGTTAGACCTCGCTGACGTTCCATGCGCAGGTGAACGCGGCGGTCGATCTCCGCCTCGTCTATGCCGACGTTGTCAGCCTTGATCAGCGTGCGCGCATAGTCGGAGGTCTGGAGCAAGCCGGGGATCAACTCTGACTCATACCAACTGAGCCGTGAGGCGGCTTCCTCCAGCCCGATGTAGAGATCGAATCCCTCGGAGATCACGTCCCCGTACGCGTGCCACCAGCCGCGCGCTTTGGTCTCTTTGGCGAGCGCTTTGAGGGCTTCGGTGAGATCTGTAGGAGCGCCATAGATCTTGCACATGGCATCCACATCGAGACTGCGAAGAGATGTCTGACCTGTCTCGATACGCCAGATCTTGGCTTCGGACCACTCTAGGGCTGTTGCTGCTGCGCGAACCGTGAGTCGCGATTTGCCGCGTAGTTCGCGTAGATATCGCCCGAGTTGCCGACGCGGCACGGTCGAGCCTGGCATCGCTTCGGTCATCGGATCCTTTCACTCGCTATGAAGTGCTTCCTGTACCCGAAATGAAACCAGCTTGCCAAGCGGCTCGCAATCGCATGTAACAAAGTGTGGCCCTCAGGGTGGCAGCTTTGGAATGAAGTCTTGCACGATGAAGTCTTTCAGTGCTTCACTTCACTCACCGTGAGCGGCAGATTCCTAGAAGTGATCCAGGGATAGGCGCGCGGAGAGGGGAATGTGAACAAATGGGCGTGTATGGCAAGTTCGCCGCAGAACTGACGCATCTGTCCTATCTCTCAGATGAACTGGAGGGGATTGGGTGGGTGCGCGCAAATGCGGCAGATGATGGAGAGGTCCCGATGCTGCTGGCATGGCGGTCGAGCGGGATACGCGTTCAGGCGAAGCAGCGGCTAAAAAAGTGGGTTTTCGAGTGGGGCCGCTGGCCGTGGTACCGGGTGGTGGTGACGAATCAGGGGGCGGCAGAGCGGCTGATGTGGCTGGTGTCGCTGTGAGCCGGGACCTGGGCGGATTCTGGCTTCCCGGGGTGGCGTCGTCAGTGCCGGTGGCACGGCAGTGCGCGAAAGCGGTGCTGGCGGAGGTGAACTGCGATCTCGGCGATGTGCTGCTTGTGATCAGTGAACTGGTCACAAACGCCGTCAACCATTCCCGATCGGGGATGCCGGGTGGTTGGGTCCGGGTCAAGGTCGAATGGACTGATGCCGGCCTGGTCGGTGTCGAAGTGCTCGACGACGGGTCGGCGAGCGTGCCCTTTCCCCGCAGGCCGGACGCGGGGCGCGTGAGCGGACGGGGACTGTGGCTGGTCGATGATCTGGCTGAGGAATGGGGAGTGCGCCGCTTCGGCAACGAGCGGTCTGCGGTCTGGGCTCAGGTATCCGTCTCAGTGGCCGAGGCACTGGCTTAGCCAAGTCAGTTAGTGCTCGGCAATTTCGCGGCTGCCCCTCGGCGGCAAACCAATCGCTCGCTTGAGGCGTCTCCAGCGAAGTGCGATGGCATCCGGCTTGTGAAGCGGATCGCGGTTCTGTGCAGAAAGATATACAGTTGATGTATGACCGTCCTGCACGACGCCACTGAGCTGAGCGTCACGGAAGCGGCTCAACGGGGGGTCGCCCGCCTGGTGGCTGATGCGGAGCAGGGGACCGATCTGGTGGTCACCCGCCGACGTCAGCCAGTGGCGGCCGTGGTGAGCATCCGCCGGCTCAACGAGCTGGAGGAGGCTGCGGCCGATCTGCGCGATCTGGCGCTCGTCCTTGCCCGGTCGGTCACGGACACGGGAGAGCGAGTCTCGCTCGACGAGGTGCTCGGCGCTTTCGGGCATACTCGCGAGTCGCTGGCCGCCATCCCGGACGACGAGTGATACGTGTCCGACGTCGTCTTCACGGCGCCAGCGGTCGATGATCTCCGTCGCATCGGCCCGGACGCGGTGCCCAAGGTGCTCAAGAAGATCCTCCTTCTGGTGGACAATCCCGAGGCCGGGTACCCGCTCGGCGGGGAACTGACTGGTTTTCGGAAGCTGGTGGTCGGTCGCAACATCTGGCGTGTCGTCTACCGCGTCACCGAGGACAAGTCGGTGGAGATCTGTGAAGTGTGGGCCGTGGGTGAGCGGGCCGATGCGGAAGTCTACGCAGAGGCGACGGCGAGGGTGCGTGAGGCGGGTGCCGGCCGTCCGGAGATCGTCCAGCTCGGTCAGGTGATCGAGCGTCTCGGCACGCTCGCCGATCACATCCGCGTGGAGGCGACGCCCCCTAGAGAGCCGGTTCCGGATTGGCTCGCGGACCGGTTGATCCACACGGTGGGGATGGCCCGCGAGGACGTTGCCGCTCTTGATCTCCAAGAGGCGGTCGACGTGTGGGCTGAGTACCGGTCGAAGCCCCGTTAGGTGCATGAAAGCACCCGGCTCAGTCCGGCATGCCCGCGAAGTGGCCGCGTTCCCCGCGATCGGCTTGCGGAGACGGGGACCTGCCGGCGGAGGGTCGCACGGCCGGGGCCAGCAGCGTCAGGAGCAGCACCACGGCGGTGATCGCCGCGAACGCCACCGGATAGGACAGCCCGCCCGCCACCCACCCCGTGACCGCCGGGGCGACCAGCCCCGACAGGTACGTGATCGTGGCCACGCCCGCCACGCCCTCGCCCGGCGTCGCCCCCACGTTGCCCGCCGCCGCGATCGCCAGTGGCACGATCACCGCCACCCCGAGCCCGACCAGGGCGAAGCCGGCGATGGCGAGCGCGGGGGTGCGAGCCAGGACGACGATCACGCCGCCCGCCGTGGCGACGACCCCGCCGGTCCTGACGGCCGTCACGGGCCCGAGCAGCCGGATGGCCCGGTCCCCGAGCAGGCGCGCGCCGGCCATGCAGAACATGAAGACGGTGTAGCCGGCCGCCGCCACGCCGGGACCGGCGTCGGTGACCTCGGTGAGGTAGACGGCGGCCCAGTTCGAGCTGGCACCCTCGGCGAACGTGGCGCAGAACCCGACCGCGCCGATGACCGCGATCCCGCGCCCGGGCAGGACGAAGCGCCGGGGAGCGGGGGCGCCGGCGGGTGAGTCGTCGGCCAGCAGGCCGCGCCCGGCGAACGCGCCCAGCAGGAGCAGCGTCGCGGACATCGTCCCGAGGTGGATCCGGGCGTCGATCCCCGCCTGCGCGGCCAGGGCGCCGAGTCCGCCCGCCGCCAGACTGCCCACCGCCCACATGCCGTGCAATCCGGACATGATCGAGCGGCCGAGGCGGCGTTCGAGGACGACGGCCTGGGCGTTCATGGTCACGTCGGACATGCCGGCGGCCGTCCCGAACAGCAGGAACGCGGCGAACAGCCAGACGGGCGACGGCGAGAGCGCGGGCAGGGCCAGGGCCGCGCACCACAGCGCGATCAGGGTGCGGGTGGCCGCGCGGCCACCTAAGCGGTAGGCCAGGCGGCCGGCCATGGGCATGCCGATGAAGGCGCCGATCGGCGGGCACAGGAGCGCGAAGCCGAGGAGGCGGGGATCGAGGTCCAGACGGTCCTGGATCCAGGGAATGCGCGTGGACAGACTGCCCGCGACCGCCCCATGTACGGCGAAGACGGCCGCGATGGCACGATGATGGCTCATGTCGCGAAAACTATCAGGCAGGCTTCCTGATGGAAAGAGGTTTTTAGGCAGGGTCCCTGATTAATATGGGAGTCGTGAAGACCGCGACCCCGGCCATGGCCCGGGCGATCAACGATCGCCTCGCGCTCGACCTGCTGCTCGAACGCGGACCGCTGACCGCGCCCCAGCTCCGCACGCTCACCGGGCTGTCCAGGCCCACGGTGTCCGACCTGATCGAGCGACTCGCGGCGAGCGGGCTCATCGAGGTCATGGGGGAGTACGGCGAGGACCGGCGCGGGCCGAACGCGCGGCTGTACGGGCTGGTGGCGGGGCGGGCCCACGTGGCGGGTGTGGACCTGCGGCGCGCCGCGGTCAACGTCTCGGTCGCCGACATCACCGGGCGGGTGATCGGGTCGGCCACGCGGGCGAGCGACGGTGATCTGACCGGGCTCATCGAGGCCGTGGTCCGGGAGGCGGCGGGCGGGCGCACGCTGGACAGCGTGGTGATCGGCGCGCCCGGCCTGGTGGATCCGCGTGACGGCGAGCTGGTGCCGCCCGACGACCTGGCCGGATGGCCGCGCGGCCTGGTGGGCTCGGTGCGTCAGCGCCTGGGTGTGCCGGTGGTCCTGGAGAACGAGGTCAACCTCGCCGCCATCGCCGAACTCCGCGTGGGCGCGGCGGCGGGTAATGCCGTGGTGGGTGGTGCGGCCGCGGGCGGTGCGGTGGCCAGCAGCGCGGTGCCGGGCGGTGCGGACTTCGTGCTGCTCTGGCTGGACGACGGGGTGGGTGCGGCGGTCGTGCTCGGCGGGCGGTTGCGCCGGGGGGCGTCGGGTGGCGCGGGGGAGATCGGGTTCCTGGAGGTGGGCGATACGGCGTTCTGCGACCTGGTGAACGCCGACGTCATCGCCGGGCTCAGCCGCGCCGAACTGGCCGGGCGGATCGCCCGGGGCGTCTTCGCGGTCGTCACAATCCTCGACCCCGGGCTCGTCGTCCTCGGCGGGCGGATCGGGCACGCCGGCGGCGACGAGCTGGCGGAGCTGGTGGCCGAGCGCCTGCGCGACCTGTCCCCGGCGCCCACTGAGGTGCGCGCCAGCACGGTCGAGGGCAACGCGGTGCTCCAGGGCGCCGTGCTGACCGCCCTCGACCTGACCCGCGACGCCGTCTTCGGCTGACCAGGCGCCACCTGACCCGACCAGGAGAGATCTGACCTGGCCAGGCGAAACCTGACCCGACCAGGAGAAACGTGACCTGCCCAGGCGGATCGCCGAGCGTCTCTAGGGAGTGGGTACGCCGGGGCCGAGCGGGATGCCGAGCCCCCAGAACACGAAGAACAACAACGTCCAGACGACGAGCAGGGTGAACGCCAGCGGGATGGTCATCGAGGCGAGCGTCCCGATCCCGGCCGAGCGGCGGTAACGCTGCAGGAAGCCGAGCGCCATCACGAAGTACGGGCTCATCGGCGTGATCGCGTTCGTGCAGGAGTCGGCGATGCGATAGAGCGCCTGGGTGTATTCGGGCGGGATGTTCAGCAACATCAGCATCGGCACGAACACCGGCCCGACCAGCGCCCACTGCGCCGAGCCGCTGGTCACCACCAGGTTGATCACGGTCACCACGAGCAGGATGCCCAGGAACACCACGGACCCGCTCACCCCGGCCGACTTCAGCAGGTCGGCTCCGTCGATCGCGATGATCTCGCCGATGCCGGTCCACTTGAAGTAGGCCAGGAACTGCGAGATCGCGAAGAACAGCACCAGGATCGGCGCCATCTCCCTGAACCCGTGGACCATGAAGTCCGGAATGTCGCGGCTGCTGGTGACCGTGCCGGCGGCCTTGCCGTACGCCCAGCCGACCGCCAGGAACGCCAGCCCGAGGAAGACCGCGATCGAGGTGAGCAACGGCGACTGCACGATGCTGCCGCCCTCGCCGCGCAGCGGCGACCCCGCGGGCAGCACCGCCGCCACCAGGGCGAGCACGAAGACCACGAGCGCGATCAGCGCGGCCCGCAGCCCGCGGCGCTCCTGGGCGCTGAGTGTCAGCGAGCCCAGGTCGTCCTCGGGGGCGTCGGCGTCGACGGGGATCGACTCGACCCGGCGCGCCAGCACCCGCTCGGTCACCAGCGTGATCGCCGCGGCGAGCACCACGGACGAGGCCAGCGAGAAGTAGTAGTTGGCCAGCGGCGTGACCACGTAGCCGGGGTCGACGGTGTGCGCGGCGGCCGTGGTCAGCCCGGACAGGATGGCGTCGACGGGCGTGACGATCGGGCTGGCGTCGTAGCCGGCCGAGATCGACACGAACGCCACCACGATGCCCAGGATCGGGCTGCGGCCCACCGCGCGGAAGGCCAGCGCGCCGAGGGGGATGAGCACGATGTACGCGGCGTCGGAGGCCACGTGCGACACCATCCCGGTGAGCGCCAGCGCGAACGTCACCCACTTCGGCGAGACCTTCGACACCCCGGACCGCAACACCGCGGCCAGCAACCCGGAACGCTCGGCGACGGCGACGCCGAGCATGACGACGAGGATCGTGCCGAGCGGCGGGAACGACGTGAAGTTCTTGATCACGTCGCTGACCATCATCTGCGCGCCGTCGAAGGACAGCAGGCTCTTGGCCGCGACCGCCTTGCCCGTCGCCGGGTTGACCGCCGACACCCCGGCCGCCGCCAGGCCCCAGCTCACCAGGGCCAGCAGCACGCTCAGGATGACGAACAACCAGAACGGATGGGGCAGCTTGTTACCGAGGCGTTCGATGCCGCCGAGCGCGCGCAACAGCGCATTGAGGGTGCGCGAACCCGTCGCTGACTCCGGCGTGGACATCGGTCAGGCCCCTTTCCGCAATTATGGTCGACCCATTACATGCGGTAAGGAAGCTTCTGACAAATCGGGTCAGAGGACGGGCTCCGACACGGCTGCCGGTTCGCGCAGCGGCAGGCGTACCTCGAACCAGGTCTCGCCCGGCACCGAGCGCACCTTGATCTCCCCGCCGTGCCGCCCGGCGACGATCCGGTAGGAGATGTCGAGCCCCAGCCCCGTGCCCTCGCCCACGGTCTTCGTGGTGAAGAACGGCTCGAAGATCCGGTCCTTGATCACGTCGGGGACACCGTGCCCGGTGTCGCCGATCTCGATGATCGCCTCGTCCTCGTCGTGGGCCGTGCGGATGGTGAGCGTGCCCTCCTCCTCCATCGCGTCCAGCGCGTTGTGCATGAGGTTGGTCCACACCTGGTTGAGCTCGCCCGCGTAGCACGGGATGGGCGGCAGCGTGCGGTCGTAGTCGGTGACCACGCTGATGCCCGGCGGGATCTTCCCGCGGAAGATCGCGACCGTGCTGTCGAGCAGGTCGTGCAGGTCGATCTGCTGGAACGGCGCCCGGTCCATCTGGGAGTACTGCTTGGCCGAGCGGATCAGCGAGGTGATGCGCTCGGTCGCCTCGGTCACCTCGCTCAGCATCTGCGAGATCTCGATGGCCTCGGCCAGCCAGCGCAGCGCGGCCGGCGTGTGCTCCTCGCCCACCTTGCCGCGGACCTTCTGCAGATCCTTGATCGAGAAACCGGCGTTGACCAGCGCGGGAGCCAGGTCCCACGCGTCGTCGACGCCCAGCTCGTCCAGCGCCTCGCCCAGCTCGTCCTCGGCGTCGGAGATGTCCAGCGGCGAGCGCTGCGGCAGCTTGCCCAGGTTGTTCGTGCAGGCTTCCTGCGCGTCGATGAGCGCGCGCAGCTTGTCCGGCGGGATGCCGGCCTCGGTGAGCTCGGCGAGCTGCACCCGCGAGGTCTTGATCAGCGAGCGCAGCTCGCTCACCGCGCGCACGGCCGCCGCGGCCGGGTTGTTCAGCTCGTGCGTGAGCCCGGCCGTGATCGTGCCGAGCGCGGTCAGCCGCTGCCGCCGGTCGATGACCTCCCGCTGCATGCGCCCGCCGGACATCAGGCCGTCGAGCAGATGCATGGCCATCGGGAACCACTCGGCCACGATGTAGGCGAACTTCTTGGCCGGCAGCAGGAAGATCCGCGACGGGGCGGTGGCCCGCAGCGTGTGCTGGTAGGTGTCCGGCGCGCGGTCACCGAGGTAGGCGGCGGTGGCGCCGCCGTAGACGCCGGGCTGCGAGGTGCGCGGCATGGCGACGGTGCCGGCGCTCAGCGTCTCGCTGACCATCTGCATCTCGCCCTCGATCAGCACCGCGAAGCACTCGGCCGGCTCGCCCTGCCGGACGATGTCCTCGTCCTGCGCGTAGGTCTGCACCCGGCCGCTGCTCGCCAGCTTGGTGAGCTGCTCGTCGGTCAGCCGCTCGAAGAGGAAGAGCTTGCGTAGCACGTCTATGTCGATCATTGTTTCTCCAGGTAGCGATGCACGAGCGCGACGGCCATCGCGCCTTCGCCGACGGCGGAGGCCACCCTCTTGATCGAGTCGGCGCGCACGTCGCCCGCGGCCAGGACCCCGGGCACGTTGGTCTCCAGGAAGTACGGCTCGCGCCGCAGCGGCCAGTTGCGCGGCCGCTGCCCGCCCTGCACCAGGTCGGGCCCGGTGAGCACGAACCCCTTGGCGTCCCGCTCGACCGTCTCGCCCAGCCACGAGGTGTACGGCTCGGCCCCGATGAACACGAACAACCACTGCGCGTCGACCGTGCGCTCCTCGCCCTTGGCCGACAGCGTCAGGTGCTCCAGGTGACCTTCGCCGCCGCCACCGGTGACCTCCGTCTGGAGGTGCACCTCGATGCTGGGGATCGCGGCGATCTGCTCGATGAGGTAGTGAGACATGGACTTCTCCAAACCATCACTCCTCACCAACAAATGGATCTTGCTCGCAAATCCCGACAGGTAGACGGCTGCCTGGCCCGCGGAGTTCGCCGCGCCCACGATGTAGACCTCGGTGTTCTGGCACGCCGGAGCCTCCGTCAGGGCCGCGCCGTAGAAGACGCCCCGGCCCACGAACTCGTCGAGGCCCGGCGCCTCCAGGCGGCGATAGGTGACGCCGGTCGCCAGGATCACCGCGTGCGCGGCGATCTCCCCGCCGTCCTGGAACCCGATCACCCGAGCCTGCCCGCGCGGCTCCAGCTTGGTCACCTTGCGCGCGGTCAGCAGCTCCGCCCCGAACTTCAGCGCCTGCCTGCGCGCCCGGTCGGCGAGCTGCTGGCCGGAGACGCCGTCGGGGAAGCCCAGATAGTTCTCGATCCTGGAGCTCTGCCCGGCCTGGCCGCCCGAGGCGTGCGCCTCGACCAGCACGGTGTTCAGTCCTTCTGAGGCGCCGTAGACGGCCGCGCCGAGCCCCGCCGGGCCGCCGCCCACCACGATCAGGTCGTAGAAGTCCATCGCCGGGGTGGTCGACAATCCGACCGCCGTGGCCAGCGTGGCCTGGTCGGGCGACTGCAGCGTGGTGCCGTCGGCCTTCACCACCAGCGGCAGGTGACAACCCTCGCCGGCCGCCTTCACGAGCTGCGCGCCCTCCGGGTCCTCCGCCAGCATCCACAGGTAGGGGACGTGGTTGCGGGCCAGGAAGTCGCGCACCGCGTACGAGGGCGCCGACCACCGGTCGCCCACCACCCGCCACTCGACCTGCTCCACCCGGTCGGTGCGCAGCCACGCGTCGAGCTGCCCGTCGATCACCGGGTAGAACTTCTCCTCCGGCGGGTCCCACGGCTTGAGCAGGTAGTGATCGAGGTCCACCACGTTGATCGCCTGGATCGCGGCGTCGGTGTCGGCATAGGCCGTCAGCAACACCCGGCGCGCGTACGGATACATGTCCATCGCGGCCTCAAGGAACTGCACGCCGTTCATCTGCGGCATCCGGTAGTCGGCCAGGATGGCCGCCACCTCGTCGCCGCGCAGCCGCATCGCCTTGACCGCGTCCATCCCGTCCTGGGCCGTTTCGGCGCGGACAATGCGATATTGCTGGCCATAACGGCGTCTCAGGTCGCGGGCGACCGCCCGTGAGACGCCCGGGTCGTCGTCTACCGTCACGATGACCGGCTTGTCCATGCTGATGTGCCCCAACCTTCCTCGCAGGGTCCCCTAAGGGAAGGATGTCATGCGAGCGTTAGGCGGTGAGCACACGCTCATATCATGGGCGGATGCGCACACGTGATCGCATCATCGACGCCGCCGAACAGGCCATTCACCAGTTCGGCAGTGCCGGGGCGACGACCAGGCGCATCGCCCAGCAGGCCGGCTGCTCGGAGGCGCTGATCTACAAGCACTTCGCCAGCAAGGAGGCGTTGGTCCTCGCGGTGTTGCTGGAGCGGCTGCCCGCGCTCGGCCCGGCGCTGGCCAAGCTCCGGCTGAACACCGGCCAGGGCGACCTGGAGGCCGGCCTCACCGAGTTCGCCGTCATGACGCTGGAGTTCTACGCCAAGGCCACGGCCATCGGCGCCGGCCTGCTGGCCGACCCCTCGCTCATGGCCGGCTTCAGGGGCATGCTCGCCGAGGCCGGCGCGGGCCCGCACCTGCCGATCCTGGCGCTGGCCGACGTCCTGCGCGCGGAGCAGCGCGGCGGCCGGATCGCCGCTGCGGCCGACGCCGGAGCCGTCGCGGCGCTGCTGATGGGCGCCTGCTTCCACCGGGCCAACCTGTCCCACTTCGTCGAGCTGCCCGAGACACCCGAGACCTGGGCGGCCACGATCGTGCACGAACTGCTCAGGCGCTGACGCGGGACTCGCCGCCTCGGGCCGTTCAGGCGGTCCCGCCCGGTCCCGGCCGGTCCCGGCCGATGGCTCAGGCGACGATGCGGGACTCCCCGCCGTCCACCAGGATCGAGACCCCGCTCACGAACGACGCCCGCTCGCTGGCCAGGAACGCCACCACGTCCCCCACCTCCTCCGCCCGCCCGATGCGGCCGACGGGCACCGACTCGCCCCGCTGGGCCAGCGCCTCCTCGCCCCCCGCGAGCTCAAGCAGCCGGTCGGTCCCGATCGAGCCGGGCATCACGTTGTTGACCAGCACGCCGTCGGGTCCCGCCTCGCGGGCCAGCGTGCGCACGACGGCCGCCACGGCCGGGCGGGTCGCGTTCGACAGGGTCAGGCCGTCGATCACCTCGCGCACCGACCTGCTGGTGATCGTGACGATGCGGCCCCAGCCGCGCGCGCGCATGTCCGGCAGGACCGCGTGCATCAGGCGTACGGTGCCGAGCAGGTTGCGCTGGATGGCCACGTCCCAGTCGGCCAGGCCCACCTCGTCGAACCGCCCGGCCGGCGGGCCGCCCGCGTTGGCCACCAGGATGTCGATCGGGCCGAGCACGTCGCGGGTCTCCTCGACCACCCGCCGGGCCGCCGCCGGGTCCTCCACGTCGGCCAGCACGGCGTGCACCACCTTGCCGAACTCCTGCAGCTCCACCACCGCGTCCGCGAGCCGTTCGGGGCTGCGGGAGCACACGCACACGTCGCAGCCCTCGCGCGCGAGACTCTTGGCCGCGGCGAGACCGATGCCCGCGCTGCCTCCGGTGACGAGGGCGACCTTGCCCGAGATGCCGAGATCCATAGGGGCGACTATAGATCGTGCATCGCACCGAACCCGGGCGGGACGCACGCGTTCGAGCTTGTCGGGTCGAGCTGGGAGGACGGCTGGAACCGGTCCGTCCTCCGGCGGATCGCCGAAGAGGGAGGCGGACCGGGGGCGCCAGGTATGTGACAGCACGGGTAGAAAAGCCGCAGTAAGCGTGATGAGCTGGGCAAGTGGCAAGAAACTTGATCCTTTCGGGAGGCTTGTTCCATGACTTCGCCGCCACGTCGGGCGCGCTCGCGGACGTGCTCGCCGAGGTGGGCGTGGAGTCGGAGATCACCGAGGACATCGCCGGCGCGCTCAGCGAGCCGTCGGAGGTCCAGCTCATCACCGTCAACGCGCTGCGCTGGCAGATGGGCGAGGACCGGTTCTCCGACCTGCGCGCCGAATGGCGTTTCGGCTTACCGCCGCAGGCCCGCACCACCCTCCTCGACCATCTGGACCGGGGCGGCGGACTGCTGTGCATGCACGCGGCGTCGATCTGCTTCGACGACTGGCAGGGCTGGCCGCGCGTCCTGGGCGGCTCCTGGGCGTGGCCCAAGTCCCATCACCCGCCGCTGGGGTGGACGTCGGTGCGGGTGCACGGCACGCATCCGGTGGTGGACGGGCTGCGGGACTTCGACCTGGTGGACGAGGTCTACAGCGACCTCGACGTGCTGCCGGACGTCGAGCCGCTGGCGTCCGCGAACGGTCAGCCGCTCATCTGGGCGCGGCCGGTGCGGCGCGGGCGGGTGTTCTACGACGCTCTGGGGCACGACACCCGGTCCTATGACAACGAGGTCCACCGTTCGCTGCTGCAACGGGCCGCCCTCTGGTTGCTGAAGCAGCCGGTGACCATCAGCGAGTGAAGGACCAGCCGGTCCAGCGGGCCACGTCCACGACGATCACGGGTCCCTCCGGGCGGCGTTCGCGGTACTGCGCGTACCTGGCCGCCAGCGCGTCGAGAGCCGGCTCGCGCTCCGGCCCGCCGGTCACGATCCGGGCCGATCCGTCGGCGCGCACCCACCACAGCCGGGTCCAGTCGTCGTCATAGTGGTCGGCCACCAGGCTGACCTTCGGGTTCTCCCGGATGTCGCGCAGCCGCCGCAGGGCGGTGGTGGTGGTCTTGGGCTTGTGGTCGATCGCGGTCACCACCCGGCCGCCGACGACGGCGAAGGTGACGGGCACCACGTGCGGCGTGCCGTCGCCGCTCGCCGTGGCCAGCCGCGCCACCCGCTCCCCGGCGAACCTGGCCGCGAGCGATGCCTGCTCGTCGCCCGGCAGCCCGGGAACTTGTGCCGCTGTTTCGCGGGGCGGATCGGCCATCCGGCTCATTGTACGAGCGTGGCGCCCGGCTCCCGATGCGACGGGCCGTACGGTCGTGACAGGCCCGGCGCGCCGTGGACACGTCCGGAACCTACAAGACCGCACGGCGCCCTCCTGGGCACGATGGGTTCATGAACGTGAACGTGAACACGATCCCCGGCTTCCTGGCCGGGCACGCCCGCATTCTTGACTGGCGCCGCTACCAGCTCCTCATGGGCGAGGGCGACACTGCCGCCACGCTGGCCGCCCTGGACGGCTACCGCAACCCCGACGGCGGCTACGGATGGGGGCTGGAGCCGGACCTGCGCTCGCCCGAGAGCCAGCCGGGCACGGCGCTGCACGCCTTCGAGGTGTTCGAGAGCATCGCCCCCGAGACGTCGCCGCAGGCCGTGGCGCTCTGCGACTGGCTGGAGTCGGTCACGCTGCCCGACGGCGGCCTGCCGTTCTCGTTGCCGCTCTCCGTGCCCGCCGCCACCGCGCCCTGGTGGGCGGGCGGCGACCCGGCCGCCTCGTCGTTGCAGATCACCGCCATATCCGCGGCCGCCGCCCACAGCGTGGCCGCCTGCGATCCCGCCGTCGCCGCCCATCCGTGGCTGGAGCGGGCCACCCGCCACTGCCTCGACGCCATCCAGGCGCTGGAGGAGCAGCCGCACGCTTATGTGTTGTCGTTCGCGGTGCGCTTCCTCGACGCCGTGTACGACACCCAGCCACGCGCGGCCGGCCTGCTCAAGCGGCTCGGCGGCTACATCCCCGCGGACGGGCGGGTGCCGGTCGAGGGCGGCACCGCCGACGAGGCCCTGCGCCCGCTCGACTTCGCGCCGCATCCCGGGCGGCCGGTGCGCGACCTGTTCGCCCCCGAGGTGATCGCCGCGGATCTCGTCCGGCTGGCGGGGGAGCAGCAGGACGACGGCGGATGGGTCGTGGACTACGCGCGGATCTCGCCGGCCGGGTCCCTCGAATGGCGCGGCGCCGCCACGGTGCGGGCCGCCGGGATTCTGCGCGCGAACGGCGTCATCTAGCGGTTCAGGAGCTTTGTGCCAGGCGGTGGGAGGACTCTGACTCCTGGGCCATGCGGCGCAGGGTGTCGAGCGCCTTGCCGTACAGGACCGTGCCGAGCACCAGCGCCTCCACGGCGGCGTCGCGCGGGCCGTGGAACGGGATGGTGTCCATCTCGACCTCGGCGACCAGCCTCTGGGCCACCTCGACGTAGGGCGTCAGGTCGATCGCCAGGCCGAGTTGGCGCATCCGGACCAGGGTCTGGGCCAGCTCGTCGCGGGTGGGGGCCTGCGGGTGCACGTTCCAGCCGCGCTCGGCGATGAGGTGGTCCACCTCGGCGCGGGCGCGCTCCCAGTCCTCGCCCGGCTCGGGCTCGACGCTGGGGCCCAGCGCGTAGTGGGCGATGCCCAGCATTTCGTGCGTGGGCAGGGATTCGTCCTCGACGGCGGCGATGACCTGTTTGATCGCGGCCACCGGAAGCCTGCCCACCTCGAGCAGGGCGCGGATCAGGCGGAGTCTGCGCAGGTGGGAGTCGTCGTACTCGGCCCTGGTGGCGGCCAGCTGCGCGCCTTGATGCAGCAGGTTCTCGCGCAGGTAGTACTTGATCGTCGGGATGGCCACACCGGATTGAGCACTGAGCTCGGACATGCGCATCATTGGATAATAGCGCTATCCAGAGCGGGCCAGATGGCGGGCCGCGCTGACGAGCTCGTGCACGTCGGCCTGGCGGTTCCAGAGGAAGACCACCTCCAGCGGAGGTACGTCCTCTTTTATCGGGACGAACGTCAGCGCGTCGGGAACCGTGGTGCCCTCGTGAACGCACAGAGCATAACCCGCGCCGGCTTCGACCAGGTTGATGACCAGGTCATGGGTGGCCGCCGCCGGGCCGAGCCGGGGGTGGAGGCGGTGGCGCACGAAGCCCTCCAGGAAACGTCGCGCGCCGGCCACCGCGTCGGACTCCGGCATGATCAGCGGCTCCGACGCCAGGTCCGACAGGGACACCGTCTCGTACGCGGCCAGGTGGTGGTCGCGGTGGAGCAGCACGTGCACGGGGAAGCGGTGGATGAGCATGCGGGCCACGCCCCTGGGCAGGGAGCCGGGGGCGTAGCCGAGGCCGGCCTGCAGGGTGCCGTCGACAAGGGAGACGATCTGCTCGGCGGTGCCCATGGGGGCCACGCGCAGTCGCGGGGTCGGGAGCTGGGACAGCAGGCGGGCGACCACGTCCGCCAGCCCGTCGGCCACGCCCAGGCGGGCGGTCTGGCCCTTGCTCCGGGCCGCCACCACGGCGCGTTCGAAGGCGTCCACCGCGACCGTGGCCTGGGCGAGAAACGCCTCGCCCGCCTCGGTGAGCTGCACGCCGCTCGACGAGCGGCTGAACAACTCGACCCCGATCTCCTTCTCCAGCGCCCGCAGCTGCTCCGACAGCGTGGGCTGGGCTATGTGCAGCGCGGCGGCGGCCCGGCGGAGACTGCCGGCGCGCGCGATCGCCATCGCGTATCGGACGTAGCGTAAATCCATCGTTCACCTCGGCGTGATGATGAAGGGCTATCGGTGGATCGCACCTCTGTATTACAAGAGGGGACAGCTTCCGTGAAGGTGCTCAGTTACCACGCAGTGGTGCCGTTTCCGGCCCGGATGAGGTGAGCGGCTGGTCACGGGTGGTTCGCAGGCCCTCGCGCGGACGTGTGGCGAAGGCATTCGGACGGAAAACGCTGCCCTTGTGGCCGCCCGGAAACTCGTCGCAGGGGACTTCCAGCGCCTCCGACGGCGAGGGAGACCGAATGCCGAGCAAGCGCTTGCCTCGGAGCGAGCCGCCGGGCTAGCGTGGCCGGGACGTGTGGGAAGGGGCGGGCATGGAGCCGTTCTGGGGACGGGCCGGCAGGGAGCCGTTCTCGGGCGGGCGGGCATGAAGCCGTTCTCGGGGCGGGCGGCCGTGGCCGGGATCGGGATGACGGCCCTCAGCAGGGATTCCGGCCGCACCGAGCTGGAGCTGGCGGTCGAAGCGTGCCGGGCGGCCTGCGCGGACGCCGGGATCGGCCCCGGCGACGTGGACGCGGTGCTCAGCTACCACCTGAACGACTCCGCCCCCGTCGTCCAGGTGGCGCGCTCGCTGGGGATCGAGCGGCTCGGCTGGCACAACGACATCGCCGGAGGGGGGACGCAGGCGCCGTCGATCCTGGGCGACGCGGCGATGCTGATAGACGCCGGTATAGCGCGAAATATCGTGATCTATCGGGCGCTCAACGGGCGCTCGGGCCGCCGCATGAACACCGTCTCCACCGGTCCCCAGGAACAGTTCACCTACGGCCTGGTGGGGCCGATCCCGATGTCCGCCCTGGCCGCGACGCGCTACCTGCACGACACCGGCCTCACGTCCGAGCACCTGCACGCCGTCGTCGCCCAGTCCAGGGAGAACGCCAAGTCCAACCCCCGGGCCCTCCGCCGCGACCCCCTCGAACTCGACGACTACCTCGCCAGGCCGTACGTCTGCACCCCGCTGCGCACGGTGGACTGCTGCCAGGAGACCGACGGGGCGTGCGCCCTGGTGGTCAGCGCCGTGCTGGAGGGGCCCCGGGTCCGGGCGGTGGTGCGCGCGGGCGGGCCCGGCTGCTCGTCGATGGACCGGGCGCCCGACGTCACCACGATCTTCTCGGCGTACGTGGCGCCCATGCTCTGGGACGCCTCGGGCCTGCGGCCGTCGGACGTGGACGCGGCGCTGCCGTACGACGCCTATTCGTGGCTCGTGCCCCGGCAACTGGAGGACTTCGGCCTGGTCGAACGGGCGGACCTCGGGGCGTACCTGCTGGAGCGCCGGCACGCCTGGCTGAACCCGCACGGCGGCCTGCTCTCGGAGGGCTACGTGCACGGGCTGAACAACGTGGCCCAGGCGGTGCGGGAGCTCCGGGCGGGCCGGGAGGTCGCGCTGGTGACGGGCTTCGGCGGCAGTTACGGAAGCGCCGCGCTGCTCGTACGGTGAAAAATCGGTTCGACGAAGCGGGCGTGGCGCCGCTCGGCCGTTCGCGGATCCAGGAACGTCCGCGCGGCCAGCCACGCCGCCGCGCCCGCCGCGTCCCCCGCCGTGACGGCGTCCGGCAGCAGGTCCTGTACGGCCTGCCTGACGGGGCCCGCCGCGGTGAGCACGCTGCCCGACAACACGATGGGCCGGCCGGGGTCGTGCACCTCCAGGGCGGTCCGCACGAGCAGGGACGCCGCCTCGGCCACGATCTCCACCGCCGCCGGGTCCCCCGCCCGCGCGGCCCGGCTCACCAGCGGCGCCAGCTCGGCGAGCGCCAGCGGTGGTCGCGCGTGCACCGCCGCCGCCAGGTCCGCGACCGGATCGTCGCCGGGCCCGTCCGGCAGCAGCCGGCGCACCACCAGCTCCGCCAGCACCCCGCCCGGCGGCGCGGCACGGTCCGGTCCGGCGGCGGGCGCGCTCCCGGCGTCGTGGGCGTGCAGGGCGGCGGCGCCGTGGGCGTGCAGGGCGGCGGCGAGGGTGCGGATGGTGGTGCGGGCGGCGGCGCGGCCGACCCAGAAGGCCGATCCTTCGTCCCCGAGCTGCCAGCCGAACCCGTCGGCGGCCGCCACGGCGGCGTAGTCAATAATTTTTGCCGCCACCGCCCCGGTCCCGGAGATCAGCACAGTCCCCGAAGGCGCGGCGGTCCCGGCGGCGAAGGCGGTCACGATGTCCCCGGCCGACCGCACCGGCACGCCTGCGCGAAGCACCGGCCGCAGCACCCGCTCGACCAGGGAGAGGCATCGGCCGGGGTTGCCCGCCACCCCCGCGACGACTGCGCTGACCTGCTCGAAGTCGGCAACGGAAGCGCCGGCCGCCCGGACGGCGGCGGTCAGGTTGGCCGCCGCCGCGTCCATCCCCACCGCACCCGGATTGCCGCCCCCCGCCAGCCCGCGCCCCACCGTCTCGCCCGCCACCGTGAAGAGGGCGGCCCGCGAGGACGTGCCTCCCGCGTCGATGCCCAGAACCATGCGCATGTCAAAAATTATTGCCCAACCGCCTTGACTGCGCCAGAAGCTGGGCATAATTTTCAGCGCGTGGAACTACTGAGCCGCATCAGAGCCGAGCAGCACGACCTGCCCGAGGCGTTGCGCAAGGTGGCCGAGACGATTCTCGGCGGCCCGGCCGAGGCCGCCAGGCTGACGATCGTGGACCTGGCCGAGCGGAGCGGCACGTCCACCGCCACCATCACGCGCTTCTGCCGGGCACTCGGCTTCGCCGGCTACGCGGAGCTGCGCGTGGCCATCGCCACCGAGACCGGCCGGGTGGCGCAGCAGACCTGGCAGACCGACATCGGCCAGGAGATCCTGCCCGACGACACCCTCGACCGCGTGCTCGGCGTGGTGTCCGGCAACGACATCCGTCTCATCCAGGAGACCGCCGACCAGCTCGACCTGACCGTGGTCGAGAAGGTCGCGCAGGCGGTGGCCAGGGCCGGGCGGGTGCTGCTGTTCGGGGTGTCGAGCAGCGCGGCCGTCGCCAGTGAGATGGAATACCGGCTGCAGCGCATGCGCGTGCCGACCTGGAGCAGATCCGACGCGCACAGCGCGCTGACCGACGCGGCGCTGCTCGGTCAGGGCGACGTGGCGATCGGGATCTCGCACAGCGGCAGGACGCGGGAGGTCATCGAGGTGCTCGCGGAGGCGGGCAGCCACGGCGCGATCACCGTGGCCGTCACCTCGCAGCCGAAGTCCGCGCTGGCGGAGGTGGCCGAGCTGGTGCTGACCACGGCCAGCCGGGCGACGAGCTTCCGGTCGGAGGGGTTCGCCGCGATCCACTCACAACTGCTGGTGCTCGACGTCGTGTACGTGTCGGTCGCCCAGCGCACGTACGAGCGGACGAAGCAGGCGTTCGACGTCACCGTCCGCGCCGTGGCCGGACACCGGCTACCGGAACAGGGCCTGTCTGAAGGAGATAGATGACACCACGTCGGGAAGCATTCGCCGAGCACATCGCGCACCTCGTACGGACCATCCCGGAGGACCCGGAGATCGAGCGCGCCGCCGATCTCTTCACCAAGGCGCTGACCGGCGGCGGCGTCATCCAGGCGTTCGGCTCAGGTCACTCCGAGGCCGTCGCCATGGAGATCGCCGGCCGCGCCGGCGGCCTCGTGCCCACCAACAGGCTCGCGCTCAGGGACATCGTCAGGTACGGCGACGCCCCCCGATCCGAGCTCGACCGCTACGACCTCGAACGTGACCCCGCCATCGCCCGCACCATCCTCGACCTGGCGCCCGTCCAGGAGGAGGACCTGTTCGTCATCATCTCCAACTCGGGCGTCAACGGCGTGGTCGTCGAGCTGGCCACCCTCGTCAAGGAGCGCGGTCACGACCTGATCGCGATCACCTCGCGGGCCCACAGCCAGGCCGTCGCGTCCCGCCACCCCACGGGCCGCAAGCTGCTCGACCTGGCCGACGTCGTCCTGGACAACCAGGCGCCGTACGGCGACGCCGTCCTGCCGCTGCCCGACGGCGGCGCCACCGGCGCCGTCTCCACCATCACCTCGGCGCTGCTGGCCCAGCTCGTCGTGGCCCAGACCGTGAGCAACCTGATCGAAGCGGGCGAGGTGCCGCCGGTCTACCTCTCGGCCAACGTCCCCGAGGGCGACGCGCACAACCTCCGCCTGGAGGCACGGTACGCGGGCCGCATCCGTCGCGGCGCCTGACCCAACCGCGCAGCACCACCAGCTCTCTTCGGCATGCCCGGAACTCGGGGGCCGCACGACCGCAGCAAAGAACCTTCGGGGGCCGGATCACCCGCAAGGAGAACCCACCCATGTCCCGAAATATCGGAAAACGTCCGCTCGGCTTAGCCGCGGTCCTCGCCGCCGTCCTCATCGTGGCGGCCCTGGTCGCCCCGGCCAACGCCGCCCAGGCCGTCCGTCTCCAGTACCGGACCAGCGCGCCCGGCGCCACCACCGCCCAGGCCGAGCCCTGGCTCCAGCTCTTCAACGACGGCACCACCACCATCCCGCTCGACCAGGTCAAGATCCGCTACTACCTCACCGGGGCCGAGACCTACCGCTTCGCCTGCTCGTGGGCGGTGGTGAGCTGTTCGACGGTGACGGGGCAGTTCGTCCGTCAGGCCGGCTCCGCCCAGTACCTGGAGGTGGGCTTCACCTCCGGCAGCCTGGCCCCGGGCCGGAACACCGGCGACCTGCAGCTCCGCTTCTACCGCGCGGACTGGCAACCCTTCACGCAGAGCGACGACTACTCCTACGGCCCGCAGACCGCCTACGCCAACTGGGACAAGGTCACCGTCCACGTCAACGGGCAGCTCGCCTGGGGCCGGCCGACGGGCACCGAGCCCACCCCCACGCCCACGGTCACGCCCACGGTCACGCCCACCGTCCCGCCCGGCTCGGCGGGCGTGTTGTGGGACGACTTCACGTACGCGAGCTCGGCCGATCCGCTGCTCGCCCAGCGCGGCTGGACGGTCCGTGGCAGCTCGGGCGGCCCCGGCGTGCCGGGCGCGACCTGGTCGCCGTCGGCCGTCTCGTTCCCCGGCGGCCTGCTGACGCTCGACTCCTCGACCAACGGCACCGCCGCCGGCACCGTGCAGACCGAGCTGTCCACCGCCGCCCGCAAGTTCCACGAGGGCACGTACGCGGCCCGCGTGCGCTTCAGCGACGCGCCGGCCGGCGGCGGCCCCGACGGCGAGCACGTGGTGCAGACGTTCTTCACCATCACCCCGCTGGCCTACAACCTGGACCCGAACTACGGCGAGCTCGACTTCGAGTATCTGCCGAACGGCGGCTGGGGCGAGCCGGCCGGCATCCTGTACGCCACGAGCTGGGAGACCTACCAGGGCGACCCCTGGCAGGCCGTCAACACCCACACCGAGGAGCGCGCCAGCTTCGCCGGCTGGCACGACCTGGTGATCCAGGTCGCCGGGGGCCGGATCAGGTACTACGTGGACGGCCGCCAGTTCGCCGACCACGGTGACATCTACTATCCCGAGACACCCATGTGGCTCATGTTCAACCAGTGGTTCATCGACCTCCAGGGCGCCACCGGCAGCCGGACGTACCGGCAGCAGGCCGACTACGTCTACTACAGCAAGAACGAGGTCGTCTCGCCCGCTGACGTGCGGACCCGGGTCGCCGCCCTGCGCTCGGCCGGCACCGCCTTCAGGGACACCGTCCCGAACCCGTGACACCACCCCCGCGCCCGCCCCGCGCGGGCGCGGGCACCCCCCATGAGAAGGAACCGCCATGAAGAACCGCATCCTGGCCCTGGCGGCCGTGTTCGCGCTCGGCGCGTGCGGCACCGCCGGGGAGCCCAAGGCGGCTGTGCCGAGCGGGCCGGCCAAGCTGACCGTCTGGATCATGGACGGCAGCGTCACGCAGGACCTGCTGAAGACGTTCGAGACCGAGTACGAGGCCGCGCACAAGGACGTGGACCTCGACCCGCAGATTCAGGCGTGGGACGGCATCGGCGAGCGCGTCACCGCCGCCCTGGCCAGCACCGACGCCCCCGACGTGATCGAGGTGGGCAACACGCAGGTCGCGCAGTACTCCGCCAGCGGCGGCGTCACCGACCTGACCGCCAAGATCACCGACCTCCAGGGGGAGGACTGGCTGCCGGGCCTGGCCCAACCGGGCAACATCGACGGCAAGCAGTACGGAATCCCCTGGTACGCCGCCAATCGGGTGGTCGTCTACAACAAGGACCTGTTCGCCAAGGCAGGCATCAAGGAGCCGCCGAAAACGCGCGACGAATGGCTAGATATCACGACCAAGCTGAATCAAGGCGGTAATCAGGGCATCTACCTGACCGGTCAGACCTGGTACGCCCTCGCGGGCCTCATCTGGGACGAGGGCGGCGACCTGGCCGTCCAGGAGGCCGGCAAGTGGAAGGGCGCACTCGACAGCCCGCAGGCCCTGGCCGGCATGGACTACTACCAGCGCCTCCAGGCCCTCGGCAAGGGTCCCAAGGACGCCGACGAGGCGAACCCGCCCCAGCACGAGGTCTTCGCGCAGGGCAAGGTCGCGCAGATCATCGCCGTCCCCGGCATCGCCGCCCGCGTCCTGGAGGTGGACCCGAAGCTGAAGGACAAGATGGGCTTCTTCCCCATCCCGGGCAAGACTCCCGACAAGCCGGGCGCCGTCTTCACCGGCGGCTCGGACCTGATCATCCCGGTCGCCTCGCAGCGTCAGGAGCAGGCGTACGAGGTGGTCAAGGCGCTGGCGGGCGAGCGGTTCCAGACGGAGCTGGCCAAGGCCATGAGCTTCGTCCCGAACCGTACCTCGCTGGCCGGCGTGCTCTCCGGGCAGGAGGGCACCGCCGCGATGGCGACGGCCGCCGCGGGCGGCCGGGCCACCCCGAACACCCCCAACTGGGCCGCCGTCGAGGCCACCTCCGTGATCAAGCAGTACATGACCGCCGTGCTCACCGGCGCGGACCCGGCGACGGAGGCGAAGAAGGTCTCGGAGTCGATCACCACGACGCTCAACAGCGGATCCTGATGCGCGCTGGCGACCGCTCCCTCTGGCCCTACCTGCTCATCGCGCCCACGGTGGCGGGCGGGGCCTTCCTCCTGCTCTACCCGCTGCTCAAGGCGGCGGTGATCTCCTTCCAGCACTTCCGGATGGGCGAGCTGATCCGGGGCGGCGCGGTCCTGGCCGGCCTGGACAACTACGCCGAGTTGTTGTCCGGCGCGGAGTTCTGGCAGGTGCTCTGGCGCACGCTGGTGTGGACCGCGATCAACGTGGTCCTCATCGTGGTCCTGTCCACCGGGGTGGCCCTGATGCTGGTCCGCCTGCGCCGCGCCCTGCGCCTGGCCGTGATGAGCGCCCTGGCGCTGGCCTGGGCCACCCCGATCATCGCGGCCACCACGGTCTTCCAGTGGCTCTTCCAGTCGGAGCTCGGCGTGGCCAACTGGCTGCTGGTCACGCTCGGCTTCGACTCCTTCGAGGGCTACACCTGGTTCGCCAGCGGCACGGCCACCTTCGCCGTGCTGGTGATCCTGGTCGTGTGGCAGTCGGTCCCGTTCGCCGCGCTCACCCTGTACGCGGGCCTGACCACGATCCCCGCCGAGCTGTACGAGTCGGCCAGGATCGACGGCGGCACCGGCCGGCAGGTGTTCTGGAAGATCACCGTGCCGATGTTGCGGCAGTTGTTCGCCCTGGTCGCCTCGCTGGAGGTGATCTGGGTCGCCAAATGTTTCCCGCAGATCTGGGTGCTCAGCCAGGGCGGTCCCGACGGCGCCACGACCACGCTGCCGGTGTACGCGTTCAAGATCGCCCGCGTGCTGCACCGCTACGACCTGGGCTCGGCGGTCGCGATGCTCACGGTCGTCATCCTCGCCGTGGCCCTGGTCACCAACCTGCGTCGAATGGTGCGCTCATGAAGTCGAATGGTGCGCTCACGAAGTCGAGCCGTGCGCGCGTGAAGTCGAACCGCGCGCTCTTGAGAAGGCTCGCGCTCAACACGGCCGCCGTCGCCGTGCTGGTGACGACGATCTTCCCGGTCTACTGGATGTTCCTGACCGCCTTCAAACCGACCAGGGACATCCAGGCGGCCACGCCGACGTTCTGGCCCGCCCATCCGACCCTCGACCATTTCGTCACCGCGATCAACGCGCCGGGCTTCTGGACCTACTGGCGCAACAGCCTGGTGGTGACCGTGGCCGCGGTGCTGATCGCGCTGGTGGTGTCGCTGCTGGCGGCGTTCGCGGTGGCCAGGATGCGGTGGCGGGGGAGAGGGGTGTTCGTGGTGGCGGTGTTCGCGGCTCAGATGGCGCCGTGGGAGGCGCTGCTGGTGCCGGTGTTCATCATCGCCAGGGACAGTGATCTGCTGGACTCACTCGCCATGCTGACCGGGGTCTACTTCATGATCACCCTGCCGTTCACCATCGTGACGCTGCGCGGGTTCCTGGCCGCGATCCCGATCGAGCTGGAGGAGGCGGCGCAGGTGGACGGATGCGGCCGGGTGGCGGCCTTCCGGCGGGTGGTGTTCCCGTTGCTGGCGCCGGGGCTGATGGCGACCTCGTTGTTCGGGTTCATCACGGCGTGGAACGAGTTCGCGTTCGTGAACGTGCTGATCATCAAGGATCAGGACAAGCGCACGCTGCCGGTGTGGTTGTCGTCGTTCCGTGACGTGTTCGGCACGGACTGGGGCGCCACGATGGCCGCCGCCAGCCTGTTCGCGCTGCCGCCGCTGCTGCTCTTCCTGTTCCTGCAGCGCCGCGTCGGCACGGGCATGACGGCCGGCGCGGTCAAGGGGTGAGTCGGGGCGCACGCGGTGGCGCTCCATCACGCTCAGACGGCGGTGAAGGTGGCGTGCAGCACCTTCGCGTCGGTCTCGGGGATCAGGTCGCGGGCCGCGAGCCAGGCCGCGGCCCCCGCCGCGTCGCCCGCCGTCGTCACGGTCTCGGCCGCCAGCAACTCCCGCACCGCCCACCGTACGGGCCCGTCGCTGGTCAGGACGCTGCCGGCGAGCACCACCGGGCCGGACACGTGCACCCGCCGCAGGGTGGCGACCAGATGGCCGGCCGCGTCGTGCACGATCCGCTCCGCGAGCGGATCGCCGGCCTCGGCGGCCCGGCTGACCAGCGGGGACAGGGCGGCCAGCCGCATGTGGTCGGCCTGCGCCAGCCGGACGATACGATCGGCCGCCGCGCGCGGGGTGGCGGGCCGCTCCGCGCCGAGGAAGTGCTCCCCGACGAGCGCCACCAAGGGGCCGCAGGGCCCGTCGTCGTCCCGCTCGTCCACCACCAGGCCGTGGTCGAGCGCCCGCACCGGCAGGCCCGCGTCCAGGGCCTCGATCACCGCCTTGGCGGCCTCCCGTCCGATCCAGAAGCCGGAGCCGGCGTCGCCCAGCAGCCAGCCCAGCCCGTCGGCGATCGACTCCCGCCGGTAGTCCGTGATCCGGGCGGCCACCGCCCCCGTGCCCGACAACAACAACGACCCGTCGGGCTCGGCGGACCCGGCCGCGTACGCGATCGGCACGTCGCCCATGCACCGGGGCCCGGCGGGGATGCCGTGCGCGGCCCAGAGCTCGGCCAGATGGGGCGCCATCTCGGAGACCAGCCCGGCGACTCCCGCCAGCGAGGCGGCCACGCGCCCGCCGTCGTGCGGTCCGAGCGCCTTCGCCAGGGCCTCGCCGATGGCCGCCACCGCCTTGGCCAGCCCATGGGCGCTCGGGTTGCCCGCTCCCGCCTGCGCATAACCGACGCGCGTCCCGTCGAGTGTGTGCACGGACACCCGGGTGGAGGTGGCACCGGCATCGACGCCGACCACTAGCGATTCAGTCACGGTCTGAGTCTGGGGCTTGACGTGACGGAGAAGCAAGAATAATTTTCGCCAGAAGACCGGGTATCCGGAAGGATTATTCGTGACTTCAGGGGCGCTTGGGCGTGTCGAAACGGAACTACCCGGCTTGCCGGAGGCGTTGCGCAGAGTCGGCGAGGTGATCCTCGGCGATCCCGCCGAGGCCGCGCGCTCGACCATCATCGCGCTGGCCGAGCGGGCGAACTCCTCGCCCGCCACCGTGACCAGGTTCTGCCGCGCGTTCGGCTTCTCCGGTTACGCGGAGTTGCGCGTCGCGCTGGCCACGGAGACCGGCCGGGCGGCCCAGGCGGGCTGGGGCGCGGGCGTCGGCCACGAGATCGGCCCCGACGACCCGCTCGACGTGGCCATCGAGGTGATGGCCGCCGCTGACGCCAGGCTGATCCAGGACTCGGCCGCGCAGCTCGACCTCGACGTGGTAGCCCGGGTGGCCGACGCCATCGTGGCGGCGCCGCGGGTGCTCCTCGTCGGCGTCTCCACCAGCGGAAACGTCGCCACCATGTTCGAGGGCCGGCTGCGCCGCATCGGCATCCCCTGCTGGAGCGCGGGCGACGCCCACGTGGCCCTGTCGGAGGCGGCGCTGCTCAAGGCGGCGGACGTGGCCATCGGCATCAGCCATCGGGGGCGTACCCGCGAGGTCATGGAGGCGCTGGCGGAGGCCGGCAGCCACGGCGCGCTCTCGGTCGCGGTCACCTCCTTCGCCCGCTCCCCGCTGGCCGACCTGGCCGACCTGGTGCTGACCACCGCCAGCAGGGAGACCACGTTCCGGCTCGGCGGCCTGGCCGCCGTCCATTCGCAACTGTTCGTGCTGGACGCCGTCTACGTGGCGGTCGCGCAACGCACCTACGAACGCACCAACGAGGCGTTCGAGCGCACGATCAGCGCGGTGGAGAGCCATCGGGTGGAGAGAGGCTGAATGACCTACGCGAGCAGGGTCCTCGATCTGGCGCGGCGGGTCGCGGAGAGCCAGGAGGAGCCGGTGCGGCGGGCGGCCGCGCTGTTCGTGGCCGCGATCAGGGCGGACGGCGTGGTGAACGCGTTCGGCTCCGGGCACTCCGAGGCCATCGCGATGGAGATCGCCGGCCGGGCCGGCGGCCTCGTCCCCAGCAACCGCCTCACACCCAGAGACCTGGTCCTGTACGGCGGCAAGTCCCCCAGCGTGCTCACCCCGGAGCTGGAGCGGGACCCGGCCGTCGCGCACGAGATCTACGCGCTGGCCCCGGTGGCGCCGCAGGACGTGTTCGTGCTGATCTCCAGCTCCGGCGTGAACGGCACGGTCGTCGAGCTGGCCACGATCGTCAAGGAGCGCGGCCATCCGCTGATCGCGCTGACCTCGGTCCAGCACAGCACCCGGATGACCTCGCGCCACCCTTCGGGCGCGAAGCTGCTCGATCTGGCCGACGTCGTGCTCGACAACGGCTCGCCGTACGGCGACGCCATCCTCGACCTGCCCGGCGGCGGCAGTTACGGTGCGGTGTCCACGATCACCTCCGCGTTGCTGGCCCAGATGGTGGTCACCGAAGCGGTGGACGAGCTGGTGGCTTCGGGGGAGTCGGCCCCCATCTACAAGTCGGTCAACGTGACTGGCGGTGACGAGCACAACAAGGCCCTGGAGAGCCGCTACGCAGGGCGCATCCGACGCGGATCATGAAGAATCAGGAGTGAAATCATGCCTAACACCCCCCATATCGGTAGGCGAGAGTTTCTTCGCGGCGCGGCCCTGGTGCCGGTGGCCGGCGCGCTGGCCGCGTGCGCGACACCCGCGGCGCCACCCGCCGCCACGAGTTCGTCGGCCCCGGTCGCCACCAGCGCGGCCAACCCGTTCGGCGTGGCCGGCGACAAGCCGCTGGAGGTGTGGATCTTCGACGGCGGCTTCGGCCAGGACTACGCCAAGAACATCCACCAGCCGCTGTTCAAGACGAAGTACGCCGGCGTCGAGATCAAGCACAACGCGACCAAGGAGATCACCAAGGTCCTCCAGCCGCGCTTCGCCGGCGGCAACCCGCCCGAGGTGATCGACAACTCGGGCGCCAACTTCATGGACTTCGGCGCCCTGGCCCAGGACGGGCAGATGCAGGACCTGACCCCGCTGCTCGACGCGCCCTCGTGGGACGACCCGAACGTCAAGGTCAGGGACACCATCGACCAGTCCGTCATCGACATCGGCACCTATGACGGCAAGTTCAGCGTCCTCGGCTACGTCAACTACATCCACGGCATCTGGTATTCGCAGAAGGTCTTCCGGGACAACGGCTGGCAGATCCCGAAGACCTGGGACGAGTTCCTCAAGCTCTGCGAGACCATCAAGAAGTCCGGCAAGATGGCGCCCTTCACCTACGCCGGCAAGTTCCCGCAGTACCTGTACGAGCCGCTGCTCACGATGGCCGCGAAGATCGGCGGCACCGAGGTCCTGGTCAACATCGACAACCTCGAGGACGGCGCCTGGACCACCGAGGCCATGAAGACCGCGGCGACGGCCTGGGCCGAGGTGGGCGCCAAGTACCTCATGGAGGGCACCACCGGCCTCGACCACGTCCAGACCCAGACCGCCCAGAACAAGTACAAGGTGGCCATGCTGCCCTCCGGCTCGTGGCTGGAGAACGAGCAGAAGACCACGACCCCGCCCGACTTCGAGTACGGCATGTTCCCGATCCCCGACTTCAGCGCCTCGGACAAGATGCCCTACGGCACCCTGCACACCCAGCCGGGCGAGAACTTCATCGTCTCCTCCAAGAGCGCCAACCCGCAGGCGGGCATGGAATACCTGCGAGCGATGACGTCGAAGAAGGCGGCCGGTGACTTCAGCGAGCTCGTCCGCACCGTGACGGTGGTCAAGGGCGCGAGCGAGGGCCGCCAGAACTCCCCGGGCGTCGCCAGCGCCTCCAAGGCCATCGCCGACGCGGGCGCGAACGCCGTCTACTACCGCTGGAACACCTGGTACGGCCCGCTCAAGGACGAGGGCATCGCCGCCACCGGCCAGCTCATGTCCGGCGGCCTGACGCCCGAGAAGTACCTCGAACGCATGCAGAAGAAGGCCGACGAGATCAAGAACGACTCCTCGATCAAGAAGTACAAGCGCTGATGCTTTTCCACAGGTATCGCCGTGGGCTGTTCATCACCTCGTTCTTGGCAGCCCCGGTGATTCTCTACCTGGTCTACGTGATCTCTCCGTACGTCCAGGCGTTCTACATCGCGATGACCGACTGGCGCGGCGTGTCCGCCACGCCGTCGTTCATCGGCTTCGACAACTTCGTGCGGCTCTTCAGCGACGGCATCTTCTGGAAGGCGGTCACGCACAACGCCGCCCTCCTCGTGCTGCTGCCGCTGCTCACCATCGTTCTCGCGCTGTTCTTCGCCTTCCTGCTCAACGTGGGCGGCCCGCAGGGCGTGACGGGCATCACCGGGTCGAGGTTCTACCGGGTGGTGTTCTTCTTCCCGCAGGTGCTGGCCGTCGCGGTGGTGGCGGTGCTGTTCCAGCAGGTCTTCAGGCCGGACGGCAGCGGCATGCTGAACGGCCCGCTGATGGCGCTCGGCGTCCGGCCGGTCGGCTTCCTGTCCAATCCGGACGTGGCGTTCTGGTCGGTGCTGGGCGTCATGGTCTGGCAGGCGGTGGGCTTCTACGTCGTGCTCTTCTCCGCCGGGCTGGCCTCCATCCCCAAGGACATGTTCGAGGCCGCGCAGATCGACGGGGCGAGCCGGCTCAACCTGTTCTTCCGCATCACGCTGCCGCTGCTCTGGGACACCGTCCAGGTCGCCTGGGTCTACCTGGGCATCATGGCGCTGGACGTGTTCGCGATCGTCTGGGTGATGACCGACCAGCACGGGGGCCCCGACTGGTCGACGACGGTCATGGCGGCCGAGATCTACCGCAACGCCTTCCAATACTTCCGCTTCGGCTACGCCTCCGCCCTGGGTGTCGTGATGTTCTTCTTCACCGTCGGCTTCGCGATCCTCTCGCTGCGCCTTTCGCGGCGCGAACGAATCGAGTACTGATGACCACGATGACGTCATGGACGGTGGCGAACTCCCGCAAGATCGCCCGCCAGGAACGCCGTCGGCGACTCGGCCCGCTCGGCGTGCTGACGCATCTCGCGTTGCTGGTCTGGACGCTCCTGGTGATGGTGCCGATCCTGTGGACGTTCCTGGCCTCGGTGAAGAGCGAGGACGAGATCTTCGGCGATGCCTGGTCGCTGCCCGCCACCCTGCGCTGGGACAACTTCGCCAGAGCCTGGGAGCAGGCGCACATCGGGCAGTACATGCTCAACAGCATCATCGTGGTGGGGTTCAGCACGTTCGGCACGATGCTCATCGGGTCGATGGCGGCCTACGTGCTGGCCCGCTATCCCTTCCGGGGCAACCGGGCGGTCTATCTGCTCTTCGTCTCGGGCCTGGCCTTCCCGGTGTACCTGGCGCTGACCCCGCTCTTCTTCGTCGTGCAGAACATGGGCAACCTGCCGCTGGTCGGCCAGTTCATCGGCCTGAACTCGTACGCGGGGCTGGTCCTGGTCTACATCGCGTACTCGATGCCCTTCACCGTCTTCTTCCTGTCGGCCTTCTTCCGCACCCTGCCCACGGCGGTGGGGGAGGCGGCGATGGTGGACGGCGCCTCGCACACCCGCGTCTTCTTCCAGATCATGTTGCCGATGGCCAAGCCCGGCATCATCAGCATCACGATCTTCAACATCCTGGGCCAGTGGAACCAGTATCAGCTTCCGCTGATCCTGCTGCAGGACCGATCCAAATGGGTGCTGACCATGGGCGTCGCCGACATCGCCACGGCGGCCGGATACGACCAGGACTGGTCGGCCCTGTTCGCCGCGCTGACCCTGGCCATCCTGCCCATGCTGATCGTCTACACGGTCTTCCAGCGTCAGATCCAGTCGGGCCTGACCTCGGGGGCGCTGAAATAGCTCGCAAGAGCGACATATCCCGCCTAGGCTGCGGAATGTGACTGGCGACATCCGCGCGTTGCTGGCCCGCCATCTTCCCGACTACCGGGTGCGTTCGGTCCGCCGGCTCGGCCACGGTCTCGACCATCTGGTGGACGAGGTCAACGACGAGCTGCTGGTCCGGCGGAACAAGGCGAGCGACCCCCGGTCGATCCGGCAGGAGGTCGCCCGCCTGGCGGCCGTCAGAGAGTTGTCCCCGCTGCCCGTGCCCGAAGTGGTCTTCTCCGACGACGAGTCGGGCGTGATCGCGTACCGGAAGTTGCCCGGTGAGCCGCTCAACCGCCGGCCCGCCGAGCACCCGCGCGAGCTGGCCGCGCCGCTGGGCGCCTTCCTCAGCGCCCTGCACGGCAGCTCGCCCGCCCGGATGCGGGAGCTGGCGCCGCTGGACCGCTATCCGGCGCCGACGCTCCTGCGGGACGCCGAGCTGGACTACCGCGACGTCGAGCGGTACGTCCCGGAGGACCAGCGCCCCCTGGTGGAGCGCTTTCTCCGGGACGCCGCGCCGGACGAGCCCGGCTCCGCGCGCTTCTGCCACAACGACCTGGGAGCCGAGCACATCCTGGTGGACGCCAGAACCGGCGCGGTCACGGGTGTCATCGACTGGACGGACGCGGCCATCACCGACCCGGCCCACGACTTCGCCCTGCTCTACCGCGACCTCGGCCCGGAGGTCTTCGAGCTGACGGTGGCGCACTACGAGTTCGACCTCGACGCGGCCGATCGGGCCAGGGTGCGCTTCTACGCCCGCTGCGCCCTGATCGAGGACCTGGCCTACGGCCTCAGCACCGGCCCCACCCACTACGCCGACGCCGCCCTGGACCACCTGGCCTGGACCTTTTCGCCGGGCTAGACCGCGAGCTCCGCGGCCTGGCCCGGACCTTCTCGCCCAGCTAGACCGCGAGCTCCGCGCGCAGCACCCGCGTGGCGGCCACCACGTGCGCCAGCGACGCCTCCACCTGCTCGTACGTCCGCGTCTTCAGCCCGCAGTCCGGGTTGACCCACACCCGCTCCACCGGCAGCACCGCCAGGGTCGCGCGGAGCAACCGCTCGACCTCCGCCGCGCCGGGCACCCGGGGCGAGTGGATGTCGTAGACGCCGGGCCCGAGCCCGCGCCCGAACGACTCCACCGCCCCCAGGATCCGCGCCCCCGACCGGGCGGACTCGATCGTGGTCACGTCCGCGTCGAGCCCGTCGATGGCGGCCAGGATCTGGTCGGCGTCGGAATAGCACAGGTGCGTGTGGATCTGCGTGCGATCAGCGGCCCCCGACGTGGCCCGCCGGTACGCCGCCACCGCCCACTCCAGATAGTCGGCCTGGGCGGCCCGCCGCAGGGGCAGCAGCTCGCGCAGCGCCGGCTCGTCCACCTGGATGATCGACACCCCGGCGGCCTCCAGATCGCGCACCTCATCCCTGACGGCGTCGGCCACCTGGAACACGACCTCGCGCAGCGGCAGGTCGTCGCGGACGAACGACCAGGCCACGATCGTGACGGGCCCGGTGAGCATGCCCTTGACCGGCTTGTCCGTCAGCGACTGCGCGTAGGAGGCCCAGCGCACGGTGATCGGCGCGGGCCGGCCGACGTCGCCGTGCAGGATCGGCGGCCGGGTGCAGCGCGACCCGTACGACTGGACCCACCCGTTCCTGGTCACGGCGAACCCGTCGAGGTGCTCGGCGAAATATTGCACCATGTCGTTGCGCTCCGGCTCCCCGTGCACGAGGACGTCGAGCCCGAGCCGCTCCTGCACCCGGATCACCCGCTCGATCTCGGCCTCGACCTGCCGTTCGTAGCCGGCCTGCGTGAGCGTCCCGGCGGCCAGCGCCGCCCTGGCCGCGCGGAGCTCGCCGGTCTGCGGGAACGACCCGATCGTGGTGATGGGCAGCGCGGGCAACCGCAGGTGTGCGGCCTGGGCGGCGGCGCGCACCGCGTACGGGCCGCGTGACTCCGCCACCACCGGCGCGGGCAGCGCCACGGACGGCCCGGCGGGCGCCGAGCCCGCGGACCCGGCCCGCGCCAGCGCCACCACCTCGGCCACCTTCTGCTCCGCGAACGCCAGCCGCCCCTTCAGCGCCGGGTCCAGCTCCGTCTCGGCCTCGACGTCGTAAGGCACGTGCAGCAGCGAGCACGACGTGCTGACGACCACGTCGGAGGCCCGCAGGGCGCCCAGCGCGGCCAGCGCCCGCCCCGGCGAGGTCCGCCACACGTCGCGCCCGGACACCACACCCGCGACCACCGTCTTCCCGGTCAGGTCGAGGACGGGCACCCCGCCGCGCACCAGGTCGAGGCCGATGGCCTCCAGCGGCGTCCCGGCCAGCACCGGCAGCGCCTCGCCGAGGTCGCCGAAATAGGACGCCACGAACAGTCCGGGCCGGGTGCTCGACGCGCCCAGCCGCTCGTAGGCGGTCCGCAGCGCGGCCAGCTCCTCCGGCGTCCGGTCGCCCACCAGCGCGGGCTCGTCGAGCTGCACCCACGCGACCCCTTCGGCCGCCAGCGCGGACAGCAGCTCCTCGTAGCAGGCCAGCACCTCGTCCAGCCGGTCCAGCGCCGACCCGAGCAGCAGGAACGTCACCGGTCCCACCAGCACGGGCCGCGTCTCGTAGCCCAGCGCCCTGGCCTCGCGCACCTCGCCGAGCGGCTTGCTCGCGTCCAGTTTGAAGACCGTGTCCGGCCCGATCTCCGGCACGAGGTAGTGGTAGTTCGTGTCGAACCACTTCGTCATCCGCAGCGGCGCCAGCCCCTCGGTGCCCCTGGCCATCGCGAAATAGGGGTCCGCCGCGTCGCGGTAGCGCGCCGGCACCGCGCCGAGCAGCACCGCCGTGTCCAGCACCTGGTCATACAGCGAGAACGTGTTGGACGGCAGCCCGTCGAGCCCGAGCTCGGCCAGCCGGCGCCAGGTCCGCTCCCTGAGCTCGGCGCCGGTCCGGTCGAGCTCCGCCCGGGTCGAGCGCCCGTCCCAGTACGACTCCAGCGCCCGCTTCAGCTCCCTGCGCGGCCCGATCCGCGGATAGCCGAGCACGGTGGACCGGGGAAATGTGGGCATCTCATGACTCCTTTGACGTCGAGTGGATCGCTGCATCCTGCCGATCACGCTCGCCGTCGTGCACTATGTATTCGTGCTGCTTATGCTCAAAGAGATCCACTGCTTCACCAAGGTCGCGGGCCGTCTCAGCTTCTCCAAGGCCGCCGCCGACCTGGGCCTGTCGCAGCCCGCCATGAGCCAGGCCATCACCAGGCTCGAACGCGCGGCCGGGGTCCGGCTCTTCGAGCGCACGGCGCACGACGTGCGGCTCACGGCGGAGGGCAAGGCGCTGCTGCCGTACGCGGAGCAGGTGCTCGAATCGGCCCAGGCGTTCACCGCCGAAGCGGGCCGGCTGGCCCGGCCGACCATTCACCTGGCTTATCCACCGCTCGTCGGCACGCTGGCGGCGCGGATCGCCAGGCGGCTGGCGGGACGGAGCCCGGCCATCGGCGTGGAGCTGAGCGCGGCGGGCCGCGGCGCGGCGGCGCGGGCCCTGGCGAGCGGCGAGATCTCGGCGGCGATCCTGGCCACGCCGGCGCCCGCGGCGTTCGTCACGGCGGCCAGGTTTCACGTCACGGTCGATCACCTGGCCGTGCCCGCCGGGCACCGGCTGGACGGGCGGCCCAAGGTGACTCCGGACGACCTGGGCGGCCAGGTGCTGCTCACGCCGGGCAACCGGCCCTGGGCGGGGCTGCCGGGGCGCTCGCGCATGGTGGCCGACGACGACTTCGCCGCCGCCCTGGACCTGGTGGCGGCCGGGGTGGGGCTGCTGCCGATCCCGCAACTGCTGGCCAGGACGATCCGGCGGGACGACGTGCGGTTCGTGCCGCTCGACGCGGGCGACCTGCGCATCACCTACGCCCTGGCCTGGTCGAAGGAGCGCGTGACGCCCGAGCTGATGGCCCTGGTCCAGGCGGTGCAGGACGCGCTGTGGACCAGGTGACTCTCAGGTGGCGGGGAGGTTTTTCAGCGCTTCGCGCCGGCTCAGCCCCGAGATGCCCTTGGCCCGCACATAGCGGACGACCTCACTCGGATTGGTCTTGGCGTATTCGCGTAACGCCCACCCGATCGCCTTGCGCGCGAAGAAGTCGTTGTCCGACAGGCTCGGCTCGATGCACGCGAACAGCAGCGCGATGTCCGTGCGCCGCTTGAACCGGTTCTGGCACAGGATGGCCGTGCGCCGCTTCCACAGGTCGCCGTCGTGCGCCCACGCCAGCATCATCGCCCGCATGGAGTCGGGATAGGCGGCCAGCAGCCCGCCCATCCGGTGGGTGGCCAGCTCGTCGACCAGATCCCACCAGGCGCCGGTGACGATCATCTCCTCGTACATCGGCACCGTGTAGAGGGTCTGGAACTCCCGGTAGGCGTGGTAGCCGGACAGCTCGATGGCGGCGTAGCGCTCCTCGCGGAATTCGGCCTCCCGCCACAACGACAACACCGCGCGCCGCCACTCGGGAGCGGTGCCGAGCCGGTGCTCGGCGAAGAGCCGCTTGAGCGCGGCCCGCCTGGGCACCGCCTGGACCCCCAGGAACGGCATCGGCGACTTCATGTAGACGCGCATCGTCTCGGCCTTGTCAGGCTCGGCCGCCGCCTGCAGTGCCAGCCGCACCGCCTTGCCGAGGCTCATCCCTTTTGGGTGGTGCGCTCGCCGGTGGCGAGCCCGTCGAAGAGCACGGTGATGTAGTGCTCGGCCAGGCCGCCCGTGTTGAGCCGGCCGCCGGGGCGGAACCAGCGCACCGCCACCCAGATCGTGTCGCGGATCATGCGGTAGGTCAGCTTGGGATCGACGTCGGCCCGGAACAGGCCGGCCGCCTGGCCCCGCTTGATCTGGGCCACCCAGATCTGCTCGACCTCGTCCTCGGCCTTGACCAGGTAGTTGAAGCGCTCGAACTGCCGCAGATAGTTCCAGTCGTTCTGCATCACGGTGATCGCGGCGCGGTGCGGCTCCAGCGTGGCGAAGCCGATGCGCACCATCTCCGACAACACGGCGCGGGCGTCGGCGCTGCTGTCGACCGCGGTGCGGTAGCGGGCGATGAGGTCGTCGAGGAAGGTGGACAACACCTCGTCGACGATCGTCTCCTTGGAGTCGAAGTGGTGGTAAAGGCTGCCGGAGAGGATGCCCGCCTCGTCGGCGATCTCGCGTACGGTCGTGGCCTGGAAGCCCTTGCGGGCGAAGAGCTCAGCGGCGAGCTTGACTAGGTGGTCGCGGCGCTCGGACGCCGGTCCCGAGGAGGTCGCGCGCTGGCGCTTCGCCGGGGTGGCGGTGCCGGAGTTCTTTCGCGTGGTCACCTCACCATTATGAGCCCTCAGACAATCGCTTGTTCACCTAACCGCCCCTGCTCATACGGCATTTCGCGGTGGACCAAGCGCTTGCTACGATGCCGGGATGAGCGAGGCGTACATCGTCGGCGCCGTCCGCACCCCTGTCGGGCGCAGGAACGGCGGCCTGGCCGGAGCCCACCCCGCCGATCTCGGCGCGCACGTGCTCAAGGAGCTGATGCACCGCGCGGACGCCGACCCTTCGGCCGTCGAGGACGTGATCTTCGGCTGCGTCGACACTATCGGACCGCAGGCGGGCGACATCGCCCGCACCTGCTGGCTGGCCGCCGGGCTGCCCGAGGAGGTGCCGGGCGTCACGATCGACCGCCAGTGCGGCTCCGCGCAGCAGGCGCTGCACTTCGCGGCCCAGGCCGTGTTGTCGGGCACCAGCGACCTGGTGGTGGCAGGCGGCGTGCAGAACATGAGCATGATCCCCATCTCCGCCGCGATGCTGGCCGGCCGCCCGCTCGGGCACGAGACCCCCTTCTCCGGCTCCAAGGGCTGGGCGGACCGGTACGGCACGCAGGAGGTCTCCCAGTTCGCCGGGGCCGAGCAGATCGCCGCCAAGTGGGGGGTCTCCCGCGCGGAGATGGAGCGGTACGCGTACGAGTCGCACCGCCGCGCGCTGCGCGCCATCGACGAGGGGCACTTCGAGCGCGAGATCGTCCCCTACGAGGGCGCGGCCACGGACGAGGGCCCCCGCAGGGACACCACGATCGAGCGGATGGCCGGGCTCAAGCCCCTGGTCGAAGGCGGCCGGCTGACCGCGGCCCTGGCCTCGCAGATCTCCGACGGCGCCGCCGCCCTGCTCATCGCCTCGCCCCGGGCCGTGCGGGAGCACGGCCTGACCCCGCGCGCCCGCGTGCACCACCTGTCGGCCCGCGGCGCCGACCCGATCATGATGCTCACCGCGCCGATCCCCGCCACCGCGCACGCCCTGGGGATGACCGGCATGTCGATCGAGGACTTCGACGTCATCGAGGTCAACGAGGCGTTCGCCTCCGTGGTGCTGGCCTGGATCGCGGAGACCGGCGCCGACCCCGCCCGGGTCAACCCCAACGGCGGAGCCATCGCCCTCGGCCACCCGCTCGGCGCGACCGGCGCCGTGCTGGCCGTCAAGCTGCTGCACGAGCTGGAGCGGACCGGCGGCAGATACGGGCTGCAGACCATGTGCGAGGGCGGCGGCCAGGCGAACGTCACCGTCATCGAGCGCCTCGACCCTGCACCATGAGAGTATGGCCAACCCCTTCACGCTGGGCATCGCCTCCGGCGAGCCGATGCCCGACGGCGTGATCCTCTGGACCCGATTAGCCGTCGATCCGCTGAGCGCCAACCCGGAACGACCGGGCGGCATGGCGCCGAAGGTGGTCGAGGTGCGCTGGCAACTCGCCGAGGACGACCGCTTCACCCGCGGCCTGCGCCAGGGCAGCATCCAGGCGCTGCCGAGCTGGGCCCACAGCGTGCACGTCAAGGTGGCGGGCCTGCGGCCGGGCGCCGACTACTTCTACCGGTTCAGGTCCGGCGGCCAGGTGAGCACGATCGGCCGCACCAGGACCGCCGACGATCCGGCCTCGACGCGGCCGGTGACGTTCGCGGTGGCGGGCTGCCAGCGTTACGAGCACGGCTTCTACAACGCGTACGCGCATCTGGCGGCCGAGCGGCCCGACGTCGTCTTCCACGTCGGCGACTACATCTACGAGTCGCGCCAGTCGGCGCACGTCGTGCGCCCGATCGGGCCGATCCCCGGCGAGATCACCAAGCTGCACGAATATCGCCTGCGCTACGCCCGCTACAAGACCGACCCCGATCTGCAGGCCGCGCACGCCGCCGCGCCGTGGGTGGTGACCTGGGACGATCACGAGGTGCTCGACGACTACCGGGGGCGGGGTGACGGCTCGGAGGCGTTCCGCAGGCGCCGGGCCGCCGCGTACCAGGCCTACTACGAGCACCAGCCGCTCCGGGTGGCGCCGCGGGAGGGCAACCTGCAGATGCACCGCAGGCGGACGTACGGCATGGTCGCCGACTTCATGGTGCTGGACGTGCGCCAGCACCGCACCGCCACCGCCATGCTCGGCGCCGCCCAGGAGCAGTGGCTGCTCTCGCGCCTGATGACCAGCCCGGTCCGGTGGCGGGTGCTGGTGCAGCCGCTGTTCTTCGCCCGCCGCTTCGTGCCGGGGCCCGCCCCCAACCTGCGTCCCGACTCCTGGGACGGCCATGCGCAGGAGCGCGCGCGCATCCTCGCGCCGCGGGTGCCCGGGCTGGTGGTGGTCAGCGGGGACGTGCACAACGCCTGGGCGGGGGAGCTGAAGGCCGACTTCCTGGATCCGGAGTCGGCGACGGTCGGGTCGGAGTTCGTGGGCAGCTCGATCAGCAGCATGCCGCCGCAGACCGACGGGCCGGCCGTGCTGGCGGCCAACCCGCATCTGCGCTTCTTCGACGGGAACCGGGGCTACCTTTCGTGCGCGGCCGACCTCGACGAGTTGCGGGTGGCCTTCCGTGCCGTCGACTTCGTGGACAAGAGAGGGGCTGCGGTGCGTACGGTGGCGGAGTTCGTGACGGACGGGAGCGGGTTGACGTCAGAAAATACCCCTAGCAAATAGGAAACTTTCCTATTAGATTTCGGGGCATGCACCTGAGCGGTGACCTGCTTCGCCTCGCCGACGCCGTCCTCTTCCCCGGCTTCACCGGACACGCGCCCCCCGACTGGGTGCGCCGCAGGCTCGGCGCGGGACTGGCCGGCGTCGTGCTGTTCTCCCGCAACATCGCCGACCCGGCGCAGGTCGCCCGGCTGACCGCCGCGCTGCGCGCGGAGAACCCCTCGGTCCTCGTCGGCACCGACGAGGAGTCGGGCGAGGTCACCAGGCTGGAGGTGGCCACGGGGAGCAGCCGCCCCGGCGGGTACGCGCTGGGCGTCGTGGACGACGTGGCCCTGACCGAGGCCCTGGCCGCGGACCTCGGCGGCGACCTGGCCGCGGCCGGCGTCACGATCGACTTCGCCCCCTCGGCCGACGTGAACTCCAACCCGGACAACCCGGTCATCGGCCTGCGGGCCTTCGGCGCCGACCCCGTGCTCGTCTCGCGGCACACCCGGGCGTTCGTCCGCGGCCTCCAGTCGGCCGGGGTGGCCGCCTGCGCCAAGCACTTCCCCGGGCACGGGGACACCTCGATCGACTCCCACCACGGCGTCCCCGTCGTGGCGGACGCCGGGATCGAGGACGCCCTGCTCCCTTTCCGGGAAGCGATCAAGGAGGGGGTCAAGGCCGTCATGACCGGCCACCTCCTGGTGCCGTCCTACGACGCCGAGCTGCCCGCCACGCTCAGCCCCAAGGTGCTCACAGGCCTGCTGCGCGAGGAGCTCGGCTTCCAAGGAATGATCATCACTGACGGCATCGAGATGGCCGCGGTGGCGGGGGCGTACGGCATCGGGGGCGCCTCCGCCCGCGCCATCGCCGCCGGCGCGGACGCCATCTGCGTCGGCGGCGAGCGGGCCGACGAGGCCACCGCCGCCGGGATCCGCGACGCGATCGCCACGGCGGTCACCCAGGGACTGCTGCCCGAGGAGCGGCTGGCCGACGCCGCTCGCCGGGTCCGCGAGCTGGCCGCGTGGACCACCTCAGCGGCCGGCCCGGCGCCGCGGGACGGCGGCATCGGCCTCGCCGCCGCCCGGCGGGCGATCCGGATCACCCGCCGCTCCAACGCGCCGGTGCTGCCCCTGGTCACGGCCCCGCACGTGGTCGAGCTGGCCCCCGAGATGAACCTGGCCATCGACAAGGGCACCCCCTGGGGCGTCGGTGCGCCGCTCACCCGGCTGCTGCCCGGCACCGAGGTCACCCGGCTCACGGCGGGGCAGGCCACGGGCGCCGTGCTGGAGCGCCTGCTCGCCGCCGCCCGTGACCGGCCGCTCGTGCTGGTGGTCCGCGACGCGCACCGCTACGCCTGGCAGCGCGAGGCGCTGCGGCATCTGCTCAGCGCCCGGCCGGACGCCGTGGTGGTCGAGATGGGGCTGCCCGCCCGGTCGGACCTCGGGGCCGTGCACGTCGCCACGTACGGATCCGCCCGGGTCTGCGGGCAGGCCGCGGCGGAGGTGCTCACGGGCCGTCTTTGACGGCCACCGGTTCACGGGCGGCTCTCGGAGCCACCGGAGGTGCGCACCGGGACGCTCCGCCGCGAATCGTCGGCGGGCACCGTTAGTCTCTGACACCGTGAACTTCGACGGCGAGGACCTCTCACGCAAAGCCCTGACCGACCGGCTCCCGGCCGACGAGACGCACCTCTTCCGCGAGTGCGACCTCACGGAGACCGACCTGTGGGGCGCCTCGCTGGCCGGGGCCAGGTTCGAGTCGTGCGTCCTCGACCAGACCGACTTCCGCAAGGCCGACCTCGACGGGGCGGTGTTCACGGGCGGGGGCGGCATGCGGACCCGCTTCAACGACGCCGACCTCATCGACGTGGCGTTCACGGACGCCGACCTGTCCTCGGCCCAGTTCGGCGGGGCGCTGCTGACGGACGTCTCGTTCACCGGCTGCCGCATGATCGGCACCGCGCTCACCGGCTCGCGCGGCACCGGGTTCAAGGTCGCCCGCTCCAACCTGACCCTGGCCAACATCGGCGGGTGCTCCTTTCGCGGGGAGCACATCGAGGGCGTGCGCTTCGACGACGCCGACCTGTCGGGTTGCGACTTCACCGGGGCCACGTTCAGCGACTGCCGGTTCATCGGGACCCGGCTGCTGCTGACCAAGTTCGCCAAGGCCGATCTGCGCGGCGCCGATCTCGGTCAGCCGGACGACGACAAGTTGCGCGCGTTCGCGGGCGCGATCATCAACCAGGCCCAGGCCGCCGCGATCCTCGCAGCCCGGGGGATCACGGTGCTCTGAAGGGCCGGGGCGTCATGGCGCGCTGAGAGGCCGGGGCATCACGGTGCTTTCAGGCGTTCCAGCGCGGTTTCAGCCTCGGCCATGATGCGTTCGATCAGCTCCCGGCACGACGGCAGGTCGTCGATCATCCCCACGACCTGCCCGGAGGCCATCACCCCCAGGTCGGCCCGCCCGTCCACCATCGCGGCCCGCAGCAGCACCGGCGTGTTGGCCGCCTGCAGCACCTGGGCCCAGCTCAGCTCCCGCCCGCGCCGCATCCGCCGCCCCTCACGCAGCAGTCGCGCCCACGAGAGCCCGGACAACCGCTTGAACCTGGCCCCGTTCACCACGGCCCGCACCAGCCGCGCCCGTTCGAGCGAGGCCACGAACGGCGTGCTGAGCACCCGGTGCGGCACCCCGTCCACCCGGGTCGTCACCACGGTCTCCCGCGCCCCCAGGTAGAACTTCTTGACCTCGTCGGGCACCGGGGAGTCGCTGGTCAGCAGGAACCGGGTGCCCATGGCGATCCCGCAGGCCCCGTAGGCCAGGGCCGCCACCAGCCCCCGCCCGTCGAAGAAGCCGCCCGCCGCGATCACCGGGATGTCCACGGCGTCCACGACCTGCGGCAACAGCAGTGTGGTGGCCAGCGGCCCGGTGTGGCCGCCGCCCTCGCCGCCCTGCACGATCACGGCGTCGACGCCCCAACCGGCCACCTTCTCGGCGTGCCGCCGCGCCCCCACCGACGGGATCGTGACCACCCCGGCGTCCTTGAGCCGGCCGATCAGCTCCCGCCGGGGCGCCATGGCGAACGACGCCACCCGCACGCCCTCCCTGATCAGCACCTCCACCCGCTCGGCCGCGTCGTCGGCGTCGGAGCGGATGTTCACCCCGAAGGGCTCGGCGGTCCGCGACTTCACCCGCCTGATCGCCTCGGTCATCTCGCTCACCGACAGGGTCGCCGCGCCGATCACGCCCAGCCCGCCGGCCTCCGAGGTGGCCGCGGCCAGCCGGGCGCCCGCGACGTACCCCATGCCGGTCTGCACGATCGGATGCCGGCAGCCGACGAGGGCGGTCAGGGCGGTTTTCACGCCGTCACCTCCGGATGCCGGCACCTGACGAGGGAGGTCAGGGCGGTCCTCACGCCGTCACCTCGCGGTCGCGGGTGCGGCCGGGGTCGAGCAGGTCGAGGACGCGGAGCTCGTCGCCGCCGGGCTCCCGCGTCAGCGGGACGTCCGCGGGAACGTCGAGGTCGAAGCCGGTCGCCGCCACCACCTCGGCCACGCTCACCCCCGGATGCACCGACACCAGCCGCATCGCCCCGCCAGGGGCGCCGAAGTCCAGCACGGCCAGGTTCGTCACGACCCGGCGCAGGTCGTAGGCGCCCCGATCGGTCCCGATCCCGCTGACCATGTCCACCTCGCGCACGAACACCCTGGGGGAGTGGCGCGGGATCCAGTAGCTCGTCGGATCGCAGCGCGTGTTGCCCGGCGCGCCGCGCACGCCCAGCAACTGCGCCTTGGGCCTGGCCCAGTCGCCGACGCAGGAGATGTTCGTGTTGCCGTGCCGGTCGATCTGGCCGGCGCCGAGCATGACGTGCCGGCGCCCGTTCAGGACGAGCCACAGGTGATCGCGGAACGGCAACCAGCCCTCGACCACCTCGGGCGCCCGCCCGAGCGGAGGCACGTCGCCGGTGAGCAGGCAGACGCCGTCGCTCGTGAGCAGCTCGGGCTCGAACGTCAGCCGTGCCAGCCGCGCCGCCAGCACCGTGACCGCCCCGCCGATCCCGGCCGCGAGGATCTCCCCATCGCCCCTGAACGCCTCCGCGCAGGCCAGCACGCACACGTCAGCCCTGCTGATCACGGAAGTCCTCCCACGGAGTGTCCGCGTAACGCCGCTGCGCCGCCTCGTCGCGTCCGTAGTCCGGCTCGCACGAGGTGAACCCCGCCCCGCCCGGCGCCTCCACCACGCCCGCCACCATCGACCGGCTGATCAGCAACGACTGCACCGGCCCCTCCTTCAGCAGGTCGGCCGGGTCCACCACCCGCTCGCACGACACGTAACACCGCCGCGCCGCCTTCGCGTAGAGATCGTCGAAGTACGGATCAGGCCCCAGATACTGGGCGTTCCCCCGGGCGTCGGCCCGGTTCAGGTGCACCAGCGCCACGTCCATGGTCAGCGCGGGGACGGCCACCAGCTCCTCCCCGTCCTCGTACGGCGACCGCACCGTCCGCAACCCCGGATTGACCCGCAGCACGTCCGACCCCAGCCCCGCCCGCGTCGGCAGGAACGGCAGCCGGTGCGCCCCCGCCAGCAGCCCGAACATGAACATCCCCTCGTCGTACTCTGCGAACTCGATCTCCCCCGCCTGCCTGGCCCGGCGGAAGTGCGGCTCCAGGGGGATGGAGTCGAGCGTCACGAACGGGGCCACCACCTTGCGCACCTTGCCGGCCGCGCAGAGCATGCCGACGTCGGGGCCGCCGTACGAGACGATGGTCAGATCGTCGGCGGAGGTGCGGAGGAGGGCACGGACGAGAGCCATCGGCTTGCGCCGCGACCCCCAGCCGCCGATCCCGACCGTCATCCCGCTCTCCACGGACGCGGCCACCGCCTCGGCCGGCATCACCTTGCTCACGTGAATCGCTCCCTGGCCTTGTCGCCCGCGCCCATCAGGTTCAGCTCGAAGGTGAAGCCCTGCTCGAAGCGGTAGCTGCGGTTGACGTCCACGGGGTCGATGCCGTTGAGAGACTCCTTGGCGCACCGGATCACGTACGGGTCCTTGGCGGCGATCTGCCCCGCGACCTCCATCGCGGCGTCCCTGAGCCGGTCGCGCGGCACCACCTCCAGCACCGATCCGAACGCGTGCAACTCGGCCGCCGTCACGTTCCTGCACGTGTAGACCATGGCTCGCATGAGGTGCTGCGGCACCAGCCTGGCCAGGTGCGTGGCCGCCCCCAGCGCTCCCCGGTCCACCTCGGGCAGCCCGAAGTAGGCGTCGTCGGCGGCCAGCACGACGTCGGCGTTCCCGGCCAGGCCGACGCCGCCGCCCAGGCAGTGCCCGTGCACCGCCGCGACGACCGGCACCGCGCACGCGTAGACCGCGGCGAAGGCCGCGTAGCAGGCCCGGTTGACCCCGACCAGCGCCTCGTAGCCGTCGGCGGCGCGCAGCTCCTTGATGTCGACCCCGGCGTTGAACCCGCGCCCCTCGGCCCGCAGCACCACCACCCTGGTCGCCGGGTCGCGCCCGGCCGACGACACGGCCGACGCCAGCTCCTCCCAGGCCCGCACGGTCAGCGCGTTGACCGGGGGCGCGTCCATGACCACCTCGGCGATCGGCCCGTCCCGCAGCGTGATCCCCATCCGGCTCCCTGGTTGCACCTAACGCTTGCTTGGTACCGTAGCACCCGTGACGGTCACTTACGACTACGCGGGCAAGGTCGTCCTGGTGACGGGCGGCACCAAGGGCATCGGCCTGGGCATCGCCCGCGCCTTCCGCACAGCCGGGGCCGAGGTGGTCGTCTGCGCCCGGACGCCGCCCGGCCCGTCCTGGGCCCAGGACCTCAGGTTCGTCCAGGCCGACGTGCGCGACCCGGCGGACGTCGAGCGGCTCCTGTCGGGCTTGGGCCGCCTGGACGTGCTGGTCAACAACGCGGGGGGCGGGCCGAACGCGCCGCTCGCGGGCACCTCGCCGCGCCTGCACGCCCGGATCATCGAGCTCAACCTGACGGCGCCGCTGCTGGTCTCGCAGCAGGCGTACCCGCTGCTCGCCGCCGCCCGGGGGGCCGTCATCATGATCGGCAGCGTCAGCGGCGCCCGTCCCTCGCCCGGCACCTCCGCGTACGGGGCCGCCAAGGCCGGCCTGCACCACCTGGCCCGCTGCCTGGCCGCCGAATGGGCGCCTTCGGTGCGGGTGAACACGGTCGTCGTCGGCCTCGCCGCCACCGAAACCACCACCGAACACTACGAACGCGCCACTGAGCACTCCGGCGAGACCACCACCGAGCAGTCCGGGACGGCCGCCGAACACTTCAGACGCGCCACCGAGCACTCCGGGACGGCCGCCGAACACTTCAGACGCGCCACCGAGCACTCCGGGACGGCCACCGAGCATTTGGGGCCCGCCCCCGAGCGCTCCGGGGCCGCTGCCGACGGGGAGTCGCCGGGCATGGCGGGGATCGCGGCGACCATCCCCGCCGGTCGGATGGCGACGCCGGGCGATGTGGCACGGGCATGCCTGTGGCTGGCGGCCCCCGGCTACGTGACGGGCGCGGAGGTGCGCGTGGACGGCGGCGGCGAAACCCCGGCCTGGCGCCACCTCACCGCCGCGCCCGCGCCCGCGCCGCCCTCTGCTCCCGAGCCCCCGCCTGCGCCGCCCTCTAGCGCTGGGCTCCCGCCCGCGACGGGGCTGGCATTGGGTGACATTTCCTGATATCTGTGCATGATCCTTCTGGGAGGTCCGTGTGGGAATCTGTGCCGGCCGCGTAGTGATCGTGACAGGCGCCGGAAGAGGCATCGGCAGAGAGCACGCCCTGGAGTTCGCCAGACAGGGTGCCCGGGTGGTGGTGAACGACCTCGGCACCGGCCGCCACGGCGACGGCGCCTCGGGCGGCCCGGCACTGGAGGTGGCGGCGGAGATCCAGGCGGCCGGCGGCCAGGCGGTGGCGAACTGCGACGACGTGTCCGACTGGGACGGCGCCGCCCGCCTGGTCAAAACCGCGGTCAGCGCCTACGGCACCCTCGATGTGCTGGTGAACAACGCCGGCTTCCTCCGGGACCGGATGCTGGTCTCCATGACCGAGCAGGACTGGGACGACGTCGTCCGCGTGCACCTCAAGGGCCATTTCCTGCCCCTGCGCCAGGCGGCGGCGTACTGGCGGGAGAGGTCCAAGGCCGGTGACCGGGTCGCGGGCCGGGTCATCAACACCTCGTCGGGCGCGGGCCTCGTGGGCAGCGTCGGTCAGGGCAACTACGCGGCGGCCAAGGCGGGGATCGCCGCGCTGACGCAGGTGGCCGCGGCCGAGCTGGCCAGGTACGGCGTGACGGTCAACGCCATCGCCCCGGCCGCTCGTACGCGCATGACCGAGGACGTGTTCGCCGCCACCATGGCCAGGCCGCAGTCGGGCTTCGACCCCATGCATCCCGCGAACATCGCCCCCCTCGTGGTCTGGCTCGGCTCCGAGGAGTCGGCCCACGTGACGGGCCGGGTGTTCGAGGTGGAGGGCGGCGCGATCTCCCTGGCCACCGGCTGGCGGCACGGCCCGGGCGTGGACCGGGACGAGCGCTGGGACCCCGCGGCCGTGGGCGACGCGGTCACCGCACTCCTGACGTCGGCCCCGCCCCCCACACCCGTCTACGGCGCCTGATCAACCCGGCCCGACCCGGGGGGCTGGGTCATCGCATGGCGGAGCGGGCGGTGGGGCGCAGGCGGAGTCGTTCGGGGGCGGCGGTGAGACGGGCTTCACCATCGGAAGCTCCACCGCCCGCTCCGACGGAGCGCGGCAGCAGCACGTCGTCGGAGTCGAGCAGGGTCGCGTTGGCGGCGTCGCGGTGCGCCTGCCACACCGGCCCTCCGTAGAAACGTTCAAGCGCCGCCCGCCGAGCCGGCATGCCGGTGAAGCCGCGCAACCACGGGAACGTAATCGCCGAATAATATTCTGATCACCTAGAGCTACACATGGGCAACGCTGAGTTATAGGCTCGCACTGGCCTTGATCCGCTGAGGTCAAGGTAGGTCAAAGGGGTCAATGGCGTGCCGAGGGCCCGCGGTGTCCATTCTCCCCTCGGAGGGCTTCCGGTGGTGAAGGAGCAGAAGTGATCAAAAGGGTGTGCGCAGCCGCGGCCGTGGTGGCTGCGGTCCACGGCGGCGCGCTGCTGGCTGTCCCCGCTCATGCTGATGACGACTGGTCCGGTCCATGGAGCAGCGACAACTGGTCCGCCAACTGGAGCGCCAACAGCGACGCATCGCAGTCCGGAAACAACTTCGGTGACGTCACCGGCGCCAACCACGGTGAGGGCGACTCCACCAACGTCAACAACGTCAACGGCGTCGCCACGACCGCCACCAACGGCAGCATCAACGTGACCTACATCTTCTACTGAGCCGGCTGACGCTCGGAACACAGCACAATCGAAAAGGACATCGCATGATGAAGAAGCTCTGCGTGACCGGCCTCGTCGTCGCCGCCGCCGGTGTGACGCTGCTGTCGGCTCCCGCGTACGCCGACACCAACGCCGGCAACACCAGCGACAACACCAACTCCTCGCAGTCGGGCAACAACTTCGGCAACGTCTACAGCGCCAACGCCAACGGCCTCGGCGCGACCGGCATCAACAACGTCAACGGCAACGCCGTGACCGGCACCAACGGCAGCGACGTGGTCGTCGACGACGTGGTCGACTAGCAGGAGACCTGGCCGCGCCGCGATCCGCCGAACATCGCGAGCGCGTCCGCACACAGGTGCGAGCCGGGTCTGATTTGGCCCGGCTCGCGACGTATTAGCATCTTTGTGTGACTATCTGCGCCTATGCCACATTTGATGACCGAGGTGGCCGAGATGACGTCGACGACGAGTGCGACCTGGCCCTGGCGGCCTGGCGCGAGGCGGGCATCGAGGGCCGCGCCGAGCGCTGGGACGACCCGGCGGTCGACTGGAGCGCCTACGACGCCGTGATCGTCCGCTCGGTGTGGGACTACGTCCTGCGGCGCGAGGAGTTCCTGGCCTGGGCGCGGGGCGTGGAGTCCGTGACGAGACTGCTCAACCCCTACGCCGTGCTGGAGACCAACACCGACAAGACCTACCTGCGGGATCTGGGCGTTCCGGTCGTCCCGACCCACTGGTCCTCCGAAGACCTGCCCGACTGGCCGGACTACGTGGTCAAGCCTTCGGTCTCCGGGGGTGCCCGCGACACCGTCAGGACCGGCGACCGCGACGAGGCCCGCACCCTCGCCGCCGCCCTGGAGGCCGCGGGACGCACGCCGATGGTGCAGCCGTATCTCGACATGGTCGAGTCCGAGGGCGAGACCTCGCTGCTGTACTTCAACGGCCGCTTCAGCCATGCCATCCGCCGTCACCCGATGCTCGCCACCGGGCTCGGCCCCGCCGACAACTCGCGGGGCCTGCTCCGCCCACCAGCCCCGGACCAGGTCGAACTTGCCGAGAAGGTGCTCGCCGCCGTTCCCACGCCCCTTCTCTACGCCAGGATCGACCTGGTCCGGCTCTCCGGTGGCGAGCCGGCGGTCATCGAGGTGGAGCTGACGGAGCCGTACCTCTTCCTGCGCTACGAGCCGCTCGCCGCCGCCGCCTTCGCCACGGCCCTGCGCGAGCTGCTCTGACCCTGGAGATCGCTGATCAGGCGGTGATCCCGCCGTCCACCGGGATGACCGTCCCGGTCAGGTACGCGCCGGCCCGGGAGGCGAGGAAGATCGCCGTCCCGGCCATGTCGTCGGGGCGGCCGATGCGGCCCAGGGGCACGTTCGACGCGATGGCCTCCCGCGTGTCCGGGTCGTTCAGCGCGAACGCCATCATCTTCGACTCGAACGGCCCCGGCGCGATGGCGTTGACCGTGATGTGCTCTTTCGCCAGATGCTTGGCCAGGTGCCGGGTCAGCATGTGCACGGCGGACTTCGTCGAGGAGTAGGCGTAACTCGGCAGCACCGGGACCCTGATGCCGTCCACCGACCCCACGTTGATCACCCGCGCCGGATCGTCGGCGCTCGCCGCCGCCCTGAGCTGGGGCAGGAACCGCTGGGTCAGGTAGAAGACGCTCTTGACGTTGATGTTCCAGAGCTTGTCGAAGGCGGCTTCGGGATATTCCTCCAGCGGCGCGCCCCACGTCGCCCCCGCGTTGTTGACCAGCACGTGCAGCGGCCCGTCCACCGCCGACACCAGCCGTTCCACCCCCTCGGGCGTGGACAGGTCGGCGGGTACGGCGGTGCAGCCCAGCTCGGCGGCCGTCTTCTCGACGTCGGCCGTCTTACGGGCGGACAGGTAGACGGTCGCCCCCGCCGCGACGAACCCAGCGGCGATCATGCGCCCGATCCCGCGCGAACCGCCCGTGACGACGACGGTCTTGCCTTCCACCGAGAACAGAGTCATGTTCCGGAAGCATGCCATACCGACCAGTCGGTTGCCAGAAACCCGCGATCACGCGGAAGGTCACACGCCGGGAAGACGGCCGTTGCGGAACAGGTCGACGAATTTCTGATGGTCTTCCCTGGTCTGCGCCCCATAACGATGGGCGAAGTCCACCAGCATCGCGATGAATCCGGACCTGTCATCGCCGATCACCGCCACGATCGCCTCCTCCGTGGAGAAGTCGACGAGGTCGTGGCTCGACTCGTCGTCGGCCACGGAGTGCATCCGCGCGACCGCCCGCCCCAGATCCTGCACGATCGAGCGCAGTTCGTCCGGCTCGTTCACCTCATCCCAGTTGAGGTCCGCCGAGTACGGCGAGACCTCGGCGACGAGCTGCCCGACCCCGTCCAGCGTGGTGTAGCCGAGCCACGGATCGGCGTAGGCCTGCAGTGCCCGCTGCGACTCGGCCGTGCGATGCCCCTGGTGCCGGAAGTAGGAGACCACCTTCTCGTCGGTGACGTGCCGCGCCACCGCGGGCACCGCAGCCTGCTTCATGTACAGGATGACGTCGTTCTCCAGCGCCTGGGAGCGCCCTTCGAGCAACAGGTTGTACGACGGCAGCCCCGCCGACCCGATGCCCACGCCCTTGCGCAGCGCCACGTCCTTGATCACGTGATCGACGGGGCCGCCCTGCGCGGGCAGCGTGGTCAGGTAGTCCTCGAACGCGCTCAGCACCGCCCGCCGGCTCGTCGCGTCCACACTCACCCGGTCGTCCATGAGCGCGAAGCGCCGGTCGTAGGCGTCGATCACGGTCTCGACGTCCAGCAGCGCCACCCGGGTGCTCAGCCGGGCCGTCTGCAGCACGCGGTGCAGCACGCCGGTGGTGGTGTCGAGGGTGAGCGAGCCGATCGCGTCGTCCCCGCCGCCCGCGATCCCGGCCAGTTCCACCAGGTACGCGCCGGCGAAGTCGGTCACGAGCACACTGATCGAGTCGTCGGACAGCGCCTTGGCGTAGCCGAGCAGGGCCACGCTGGCGGCGAAGCGCTTGAGGTCCCAGACGTAGGGCCCGACGTAGGCCTCGTCGAAGTCGTTGACGTTGAAGACGAGCACGCCGGAGGCGTTCATGTACGTGCCGAAGTTCTCCGCGTGCAGGTCGCCGTGGATCCACACCCTGCTGGTCGGCCGGTCAAGGTAGGACTCGTCCGCGTACGTGCCCATCAGGTCCGCGTAGAAGAGGCAGGCGCTGCCCCGGTAGAAGGCGAAGGGAGAAGCCGCCATCTTACGAAATTTCCGCCTGAAAGCCGCGGGGTCTCGCTGGATCGACTCACCGAACTCCGTCATGAGGACATCGAGCAGGAAGGAAGAGCGTGTGCCCATGATTCGGACACTAGAGGTTGATCCTCTCGCCGCCTACCCCGATCTTTCCCCGACCGGTTCACGTCAGGGTAGGGACCGCACGCGGGACGTCACGGATGTTGCGAGGAGACCGAGACCACCTCGCCGGTCATGTACGAGGAATAGTCGCTGGCCAGGAAGACGATCACGTTCGCCACCTCCCACGGCTCGGCCGACCGCCCGAACGCCTCCTTGGCCGCCAGCTCCGCCAGCAGCTCCTCGCTCGTCACCTTCGCCAGGAACGGATGCACCGCCAGCGACGGCGCCACCGCGTTGACCCGCACGCCGTGCTCGGCGGCCTCCAGCGCGACACACCTGGTCAGCGCCATCACCCCGGCCTTGGCGGCGGCGTAGTGCGCCTGCCCGTGCTGGGCCCGCCAGCCGATCACGGAGGCGTTGTTGACGATGACGCCCCGGCCCTGGGCGATCATCTGCCGCAGCGCGGCCCTGGTGCAGCGCATGGTGCCGGTCAGGGTGACGTCCATGACCGCGTGCCACTGGTCGTCGGACATCTCGGCCAGCGGCGCCGTACCGCCGAGGCCCGCGTTGTTGACCACCACGTCCAGCCGGCCGTGCGCCTCGACCACCGCGTCGAACAGCGCCAGCACCTGCGGCTCCGACGTCACGTCGCACGGGACGGCCAGGGGTTTGACGCCGGTGAGCTCGGTCAGCGCCTCGGCGGCGGCGCTCAGGCGGCGCTCGTGCCGGTCCGAGAGCACGATCGTGGCGCCCTCCTCGGCGCAGCGCCTGGCGGTGGCGTAGCCGATGCCCGCGCCGGCGGCCGCCGTGACCAGCGTCACCTTGCCGTCGAGCAGGCCGTGCGCCTTCGGATAGGGCGGGGGCATCGGCGCTCTCCAATCAGCGGGGAAGTCCGAGGGTGCGCTCGGCGATGATGTTGCGCTGGATCTCGCTGGATCCGGCATAGATCGTGTCGGCGCGGCTGAACAGGTAGAGCCGCTGCAGCTCGTTCAGCCCCTCCTCCTCGACCAGGCCGGCTTTGCCCTGGACGGCCTGTGCCAGCTCGCCCAGCCGCCGGTGCCACTCCGACCAGTACAGCTTGGCGATCGACACCTCGGGGCCCGGCTCCGGCCGCAACATCCGCAGCGCGTTCAGCCGCATGATCTCCAGCTCCAGCCACGAGCGGACGAGCCGGTCGCGCAGCACCGGGTCCTCGGCCGCGCCGGTCCGCGTGGCCGTCTCGATCACCTTGGCCAGCTCTCTCCTGAAGCCGATCTGCTGGCCGAGCGTGGACGCGCCGCGCTCGTAGCCGAGCGTGGCCATCGCGACCCGCCAGCCGTCGCCCGGCGCGCCGAGCACGTGCCCCGCCGCCGTGCGCGCGCCGTCGAAGAACACCTCGTTGAACTCGGAGGTCCCGGTGAGCTGCACGATCGGCCGCACGACGACCGCGGCCTGGTCCATGGGGACGAGCAGGTACGAGAGCCCGCTGTGCCGCACCGAGCCCGGCTCGGTGCGGCACAGGACGAAGCACCAGTCGGCCACGTGCGCCAGCGAGGTCCACACCTTCTGGCCGGTGATCACCCACTCGCCGCCGGCCAGGTACGCCTTCGTCTGCACGTTCGCCAGGTCGGACCCGGCCTCGGGTTCGGAGTATCCCTGGCACCACAACTCCTCGCCCCGCTGGATCGGGGGCAGGAACCGGTTCTTCTGCTCCTCGGTGCCGAATTCGAGGATGGTCGGGCCGATCAGCCCTTCGCCGATGTGGCCGGCCCTGGCCGGGGCGTCGGCTCGGGCGTACTCCTCGTGGAAGGCCACCTGGTCCTCCAGGGAGGCGGCCCGGCCGCCGTACCTCTCGGGCCAGCCGAGACAGGTCCACCCGGCCTTGCCGAGGTGCCGCTCCCACGCCAGCCGCAGTTCGTGCCCTTCGTGCTCGCGCCCGGGGCCGCCGAGTCCGCGGGCGCCGGCGAACTCGCCGCCCAGCGCCTCCTCCAGCCACGCCCGGGCCTCCTCGCGCAGCCCTGTCCCGGCGCCGTCCGGCTCAGGAGGGCGCAACGAACCCGCCGTAGCCGCCGCGGAAGAACACCAGCGGCCCGCCTTCCGCGTGGACGTCGAGCTGCAGCACCCGGGCCACCACGATCATGTGGTCACCCGCCAGGTGCTCATCCTCGACCACGCAGTCGATCCAGGCCAGCGCGCCTTCGAGCACCGGGTTGCCGCCGGGCGAGCCGGTCCACTCCAGCCCGGCGAACTTGTCGCCGCCCCTGGCCGCCATCTGGACGCACACGGCCTGCTGCTGCTCGGCCAGCACGTTCACGGTGATGACGTTCGCGCCGCGCACCTTGGGCCAGCTCGTGCTGGTGTGCGCCACGCAGAACGCCACCAGCGGCGGGTTGAGCGAGACGGAGGTGAAGGAGTTGGCGGCCAGCCCGCACGGCCGGCCGCTTGCCTGATCGAGCGCCGTGATCGCCACCACGCCGGTCGCGAACCTGCCGAGGACCTGGCGGAACCGGAGGCTGTCGAGATGGCCGTTCGCTGGGGCTGGGCCCGTCGGCATGGCGGCTCCATTGCGATTCCTGCGCTGCTGAGGCGTCGGAAGGCCGCGACAGCCGTCCGGCGCGATGAGCCGGCCAGCGTGTGTGCTCATGGGTCCGCCTCCTAGTCCCACCGACTTGCGCCCTATCATACCAAGCGCTTGCTTGGACGGTAGGGGCAAGAGGGAAAAGCTGTCAAGTTCGCCGATCGCACGGGCGTTGACATGGGGGAAACAACCGAAATACCGTGACGGATGTGGCCAAGCGCTTGCTTGATTTTCGGGACGTCACGGCGATAGCCGGGGTCGGCTACACCCCCTTCACCAAGGACTCCGGCGTCAGCACCCTGACCCTGGCGTGCCGGGCCGTGCTGGCCGCGCTGGCGGACGCCGGCCTCACGGCGGACGACGTGGACGGCCTGGCCACGCACCGGGTGGGTGACTCCGCCGCGCCCACGCTGGTGGGCCCCGCCCTCGGCCTGACCGATCTGGGCTGGCACCTGGACCAGTTCGGCGGCGGGAGCGTCTCGCACGCCGTCGTCGGCCAGGCCGCGCTGGCGGTGGCGACCGGGATGGCCGAGACGGTCGTCTGCTACCGGGCCATCAACGCCCGCTCCGAGTTCCGCATGGGCGGCACGGGCCGCGGCGTGCCGGTGAGCCCGGAGGTTCAGTACCAGGCCCCGTACGGCTATGTCGCGCCCCCGCAGCAGTACGCCATGTTCGCCCGCGCCCACATGCTCAAGTACGGCACCACGGCCGAGCACTTCGGCCGGCTGGCGGTCACCCAGCGCGCCAACGCCGTCAAGAACCCGCGCGCCCTGATGCGCACCCCCATCACGCTGGACGACTACCTGGCCGCCAGGTGGATCGCCGAGCCGTTCCGCCTGCTGGACTGCTGCCTGGAGACGGACGGCGCCTGCGCGGTGGTCGTCACCACGGCCGAACGCGCCCGCGCGCTCCGCCACCCGCCGGTCCTGATCTCCGCCGCGGCCTGGGGCGGCGGCACCTCGCACCTGTCCGGCCCGTCCGCCGACCCCACGGTGACCGCGGCCGCCGCCCTGGCCCCGCGCCTCTACGCGCAGGCGGGGCTCGGGCCGGGCGACATCGACGTGGCCGAGCTGTACGACTGCTTCACGTACTCGGTGATCGTCCAGTTGGAGGACTACGGCTTCTGCGCCAAAGGGGAGGGCGGCCCGTACGTGGCCTCCGGCGCCACCGCCCCGGGCGGCCCGCTGCCGGTCAACACGCACGGCGGCTTCCTGTCCGAGGGTTACGTCCACGGCATCAACCACATCGCGGAGGCGGTGTCCCAGCTCAGGGGGGACGCGGGCGACCGCCAGACGCCGGGCGCCGAAGTCGCCCTGTCCACGGCCCAGCCCGGCTACATCCTGCCCGCGACCTCCGCCCTGATCCTGAGGAGGGCGTGATGGCCTACCGGCCCGAGCCGGACCGGGACTCCAGGCCGTGGTGGGAGCGGATCGGCCGGCACGAGTTCGCGGTACAGCGCTGCGACGCCTGCGGCACCCTGCGCTTCCCGGCGCGGGCGTTCTGCCCGGACTGCCGTACGGAGGGCTGGCACTGGCGGGAGGTGGCCCCCGAAGGGGTGGTCGAGAGCTGGATCGTCAACCACCAGTCGTTCCTGCCCGGCCGCCGCGATCCATACCTGGTCGTTATGGTGCGTTTGGCGGCGGTGCCCGACTGCCGGCTCTACGGCAACTGGCACGGCGACCGGCCGCCGGTGCGCGGGGAGCGGGTTCGGGCGTCGTACGAGGAGATCGACGAAGAACTGACGCTGGTCAACTGGATGCCGGCGCAAGGCCGGGACGCGATGCCGGACCTCCGGACGCCGTTCCACGCCGGCGGGAATCCGGCCGCCGGCTGATCGTGGTCCGCAAAATGGATTGGTACCAGAAAATCCCACCAGTCCCACCATCACGAAGCTGCCCCCGGGTTGGCCGCCGAGGGTTGATGATGAAGCGTAGACGTCAATGTGGACGGCTCTAGGCGGCAGGCGTGAGTGGTACGGACTGGGTGACGGTCGTGGCCATGAGGCCACGGGTGCCGACCCTGCCTGCCCGCCGGCCGCCGGCAAGCAGCGCGACACAGAACAGCGCGACAGCAAGTAGTGGGACGGCGAGGGCGTGGATTCGCACGGCGAGGGCACGAAGATGGGCGGCGCGAAGGATGCGGCGGGCGGCGCGGGCGCCGCCTGAGAAAAAAGAAAGCCCCCTCGTCGAGAGGAGGCGGTGCAGGTCCCTCGGCATCCACCGGTTTCGGAGGAAAGCGCGCCCTGGCGGGCGTGGGGGACCCGCCAGGACGCGCTTCCTGCCCCGTGTGCGGCGGCGCCAGGACTCCGGCGAGGGATGGAGTCCTAAGCCGTTGATTCGCGCACGGAGTCGATGGGGGAGTGTGAAGGCTCCCGTTGCCGGTAACGTGCGGCGATGCGTCGAGCTGCACCGACCGGGTCATCAATGGGGTGCGTGACGGGGGCGCCACCCTCCTCGTTACAGACAAAGGATCCGTCTTCGCACCGCACGGTCAGCTCAGTCAACTCCGAGAGCACGGACGCGCCGTGGCCTTTGCTCTGGTAGGTGTGGGTGATCCCTTGGCGACGCAATGCGTAACGCAGTGAACGAGTTGCTTCGCGAGGGCCATGCCAGGGCAGGTATGGCGTACCCGTGCGGACCGGCAACACTGGCCTTCACCCCCTCACCGGCCTTTAGATGGATTTGTACCAACGAATGGATGATGGGCCGGGTGGAGGGGTTCGGTCAAGGGGTTGTGGCCTGCTAGAACCAGATCGTCTAAATTGTTGGAACAAAAGGGGTGAAAGTGGCAAGGTCGGTGCTGTATCAGCAGGTGGCTTCGGAGTTGCGACGAGCCATCTACTCGGGTGTCCTCGGCCCCGGGGCACAGCTTCCGACCGAGGCACAACTCATGGAAGACCATGGGGTGAGCAGGAACACCGTAAGGCTGGCCCTCGGAGAGCTCGTCAACGAAGGGCTCGTTACGCGCACGCCGCGGCGCGGAACGGTGGTCAGAGATCGCAGACCGCTGCTGATCTATCCGCAGCGGGAGCTGGAGCCGCAACCGACCGGGGAACTGCGGGAAGCCTTCGCCTATGCCGTGGGCCAGGAAGGCCGCGCGCCAAGCCAGTACATCGAGGTGCTGACGGTGTCTCCCGTCGAGGAGATCGCCAGCAGGCTGGAATTGGCGGATGGAGAGTTAGCGGTGGTGCGACGCCGTCTGCGTTTCGTGGACGGACAGCCGTACAACACCAATGACTCCTATTTTCCCCGCGATCTGGTCGCGGACTCCGTAATCGCCAGACCTGGGGACATCGCGCGAGGGGCGAACCGGGTCCTGGAAGAGCTTGGGCATGCCCAGATACGCGTCGTCGACGACATCTGGGCTCGCATGCCCAACCAGGAGGAGGCCGAGCGCCTCCAACTTGAGCTCGGCACGCCAGTCATGGTCTACGTCCGAGTGGGATACGACGGGGCCGACATGCCAGTGCGTGTCGCGGTGTCGGTGCTGCCCGCCGACAAACATTTGATCAGATACGAGCTCGATCGCCGCTGACGAGCTCGGGATGAAGGGGTGATCCCGCCGGCCGGGCGCAGCGAGAAATAGCCGCCTCGCTGGCCTCGGGGAGTCGTGCATACTCCCCTAAATCGCCATTTATCCATATTTGACGGGTTGAGGCCCCATTTCGGCTCCGCGCACCATTGCACCATCACGCTCCGTGCAAGCGCGGGTACTCATCGCAACGGGAGTTGTACTATGCACACCAACACTCTTCTTCATCCGCTCGCACTCCGGAGAGCGGAACCCGCGGACCTTCCCGGCGTCCTGACGCTGCTCGCCGACAGGGCTGAGTGGCTCTACGCGCAGGGAGTCAGGCAGTGGCCCCGCGGGGGGTTCGGCCCGGACCGCATCGAGCCCCTCATCGAGGAGCGGGTGCTCTACCTGCTCGACGACGAGCTCAGCTATCTCGACCCCGACGAGTCGGCGCCGCCGGTGGCGACCATAGCCCTCGACGACCACGCCGACCCCGAGTTCTGGAAGCCGTCCGACGACCCGGGCGCGGCGCTCTACATCCACAAACTGGCCGTCGCCCGGCCCTGGTCGGGCAGCGGTCTCGGGGACGCCCTGCTGGACTGGGCCTGCGCGTCGGCCCACTCGGCCGGACTGCCCTGGTTGCGGCTCGACTGCGCCAAGCGCAACCCGCGTCTGCAGCAGTACTACCGCACTCGCGGTTTCAGGCACGTGCGTACGGTGGATCTTCCCCACCGCTCCTCCGGGGCGCTCTTCCAGCGCTCCTCCGAGGACGTGCCCACCTCGGCCTTCCGCGATCTCACGATCGCCGAGCTGATCAGCGCCTGAGAAAGGCCGCCACACCCCCCACCTCGCCCGGCCCCGACCGCTGGGGCCGGGCAGGGCGCCCGCGCGTATTTTCACCGCTAACGGCGGCGGAATGGTGCAGAGCACCATATAACCTTCCCTGCATGACCGGATCCCTGCTCGAGGTGATCGCGCTGAACGTGCGCGACGCCGTGGCCGCCGAACAGGGCGGAGCCGACCGGCTGGAGGTCGTCGCCGACATGGCGGCCGACGGGCTGACCCCCTCCCCGGAGACGGTCGCCGCGATCGCCGCCGAGTGCCCCCTGCCCCAGATGGTGATGTTGCGCTGCGACGCCAACTTCACCGCCGACCCCGACGTGCTCGACCGGCTCGCCCGCGACGCCAAGGCGCTGGCGCGGGCGGGAGCGGCGGGATTCGTGTTCGGGTTCCTCGACCGGGCCGGCGCCGTCGACCTCACGGCCACCGAGGCGCTCATCCACGCCGTCTCCCCGCTGCCCTGGACCTTCCACCGTGCCGTGGACCACGGGGCCGACCTCCAGGCGTCCTGGCGGGCCGTACGCCTGCTGCCCAACCTCGCCACCGTGCTCACCTCGGGCTCGCCCACCGGAGTGGGGGAGGGGCTGCCGGTCCTCAAGGCGCGCGCCGAGGCGGGTGACGGCTCGATCATCCTGGCCGGCGGCGGGCTGAAGCCCGCGCACGTGCCGCCCCTGCTCGACTACGGCATCCGCGCCTTCCACGTGGGGTCAGCCGTGCGGGCGAGCTGGGCGGACCCGGTCGAGTGGCGCCTGGTCCGCCAGTGGCGCGCCGTGGTCGAACGCGACTGACGCGATCACGCCGGGAACGGGTGCCATCTAGTTCGCCACGGACAGGGTCAGGGCAGGGCGGCGTCGGCGCGGCGGAGGGCGGCGACGAGGGTGCGGATCGTGGCGGGCTCGTCCATGACCCCGCCCCCGGCCTCCCGCTGCTCCTCCCACGCGCTGACCCGCTCCCGGTAGGCGTCGTAGCGCGCCAGGTGGAAGGCGTAGACGGTGGCGAACCGGCTCACCAGATGCGACGGGTGCATGTCCCATCCCTGGTAGAAGCCGTGCCCCAGCGAGTGCCGCACGGTCTCGGCGTGCCGGCGCCACAGCGCGTGCACGTCCTGGCGCCGCTCCGAGGCCGGCGAGGCCGCCAGCGACCCGTCCGACAACTCCACGCCCGTCCCCGCGAACGCCGTCCGCATCACGTGCCGGGCGTGGTCGCAGGCCGGATGGTCGAGCCGCTGCTCGTGCGGCGGCAGGCCGATCGCCGCCGTGTAGTCGAAGACCCCGAAGTGCGCCGCCGCCAGCCGCCCGCCCAGCGACCCGGCCAGGTCGCCGCGCAGGAATGCCAGCGTCTGCGGCGCCTCCACCTGCATCTCGAACCGCAACCGCGACCCGAGTGCGGCCCCGAGCGCCGATTCGAGCCGGGACAGCACGTCGGCGAACTGCCCGAGATACTCCTCCATCAGCACCTTCGGCGCCGTCACCGTGAACCCGGCGGGCAACCCCCTGGTCCGCGCGACCACCCCGGTGACGAACGCGTCGAGCGTCCGCACCGCCCGCCCCGGATCCCCGTCGGCGAACGACTTGACCCGAAGCCCCCACCTGCGGGGCAGCGTGCCGGCGGCGTGCAGCGCGGCCACCGCCTCGGCCGCCTGCTCGACGTGCCCGTCCTCCACCGGCCCCGGCCGCACGCCGTACCCGTCCTCGAAGTCGACGCGCAGGTCCTCGATCGGCTCCCGCGCCAGCTTGCGCAGCACCCTGGCGTGCACGTCGGCGGCCGGCGCGGCGGGCACCCCGAAAACGGCCGCCAGCTCATCGGGGCCGTCGAGATGGGTCTTGACCAGGGACAACGCCTGGTCGCCCCACTCGCCCACCGTGCCGGCGGAGAAACGATCGGCGGGCACGTAGACGGTGTGGACCGGCTGCCAGCCGGCCTCGGCGGCGGGATAGCGGGCCTGCTGGACCCGGTACGCCGCGTCGAACCCCGGCACGGCCACGTCGTCTCCCAGCGAAAGACGCGGCTCAGTCACGGCACGCCCGGAGCATCGCCGCCAGCCCGACCAGCTTGACGCGCTCGCCCCGGCCCAGCGACCTGGCCAGCTCGCTCTCGGCCGCCTCGATGGCCAGCCAGTCGTCGTACGTCACCGGCCGCACGTCCCTGGCGGCCAGCAGCGCGTCCGCGCCCCCGTCCGGCACCCGTGCGCGGCCCGCCAGGTCGGCCAGGAGGGTGCGGACGGTCTCCGCCGCGTCGGACTTGTTGGTGCCGATCACCCCGGTGGGCCCGCGCTTGAGCCAGCCCGCCACGTATTCGTGCTCGCGCACCCGCCCGGCCTCGTTCGGCACGGTCATGGACCGCTCCGAGAACGGCACCCCCGGCAGCGGCACGCTCTGGTAACCCACCGAGCGCAACACCATGCCCACCGGCAGCGTCTCGAACTCGCCGGTCCCCACCACGCGGCCCTCTTCCGACAGCCGGGTGCGTTCGAGCTTGAGCCCCTCGACCCGCTCGCTGCCGAGGATCTCCACGGGCCGCATCCAGAAGCGCACGTCGAGGCGGCGCGGGCGGCCGACGGGCCGGCGGGCGGCCCACGACTGCAGGACCTTGATGTTGCCCTGGATCTGGCGCGGGAAGTCGCCGCCCAGCACGGTGGCCTCGTCGGGCCGCACGCAGACGTCGGCGTTGGCCAGCTCGCCGAGCTCGCGCAGCTCCTTGAGGGTGAACTTGGCGTGCTCGGGGCCGCGGCGGCCGACCATGTGAATGGCCTTCACCTGGCTCGCCTCAAGTCGTTCGAGCACGTCGTGGGGCACGTCGGTGGCGCTCAGCTCCTCGTGCGTCTTGGCCAGGACGCGTACGACGTCCACGGCCACGTTGCCGACGCCGATCACCGCGACCTCGGGGCTGTCGAGCGTGAACCGGCCGGGATCGACGTCGGGATGCCCGCAGTACCAGTTGACGAAGTCGGTGGCCGCCACGCTCCCCGGCAGGTCCTCGCCCGGGATGCCGAGCCGCCGGTCCACCATCGCGCCGGTGCAGTAGACGACCGCGTCGTAGGCGCCCAGGAGGTCGTCGACGGACAGGTGCTCGCCCAGGGTGACGCCGCCCAGGAAGCGCACCTCGGGCAACTCCAGCACCTTGCGCAGGTAGTTCGCGATGGACTTGATGGAGGTGTGGTCGGGGGCGACGCCGTAGCGGACGAGCCCGTACGGAGTCGGCAGCCGTTCGAGGACATCGACCCGAACGGGCTCGCTCGACTGCTTGACCAGCGCCTCCGCCGTGTAGATCCCGGCGGGGCCCGACCCGATGACCGCCACGTGCAACGTCACGCCGCCTCCTAAGACTCGGTCGCCCGAGACACACGTCCCACTAGGTGCAACCGGCCCGTGTGACCGATGTATCCCCGATCGCCGGCGCGGATGAACCCGTCCCGGGCGAATACCACGTGATCGGGGCTTCTGCCAACGTAGCCGCTCATCACCGCGTCCGGGGGGAGCGGCGCATCACCTTGGGCTTCTCTGGGACGTACGCGTGCCGTCGGACAGGACGGCGGCGTCGCGCGCCGCCCGCGGTCACTCAGGCCCGTCCGACATGGCGGCTCCCGGGTCCTCTTCCACGCTACCCGCCCGATGCGCTCCGCCGGAGTGCGAGCTTGTCCACTTTGCCGTTGACGTTGGCCGGAAGGGCCTCGACCACCACGATCCGCTTGGGGACCTTGTAGTTGGACATGTTCTCCCGCGCCCAGGCGAGCAGCACCCCGGGGTGGGGCGTCACGCCGGGCCTGGGGACGACGTACGCCAGGCCCGCCTCGCCCGTCACCGGATCGGGCACCCCGATGACCGCGGCCTGCGCCAGCGAGCCCTCCCGCAGCAGCAGCGACTCCACCTCGGCGGGGGAGACGTTGAAGCCGTTGACGATGTAGAGCTCCTTCTTGCGGTCAACAATGGCAAGATTTCCGGACTCGTCCAGAACGCCGATGTCCCCCGTACGCAGCCAGCCGTCCGCGTCGATCACCTCGGCCGTCCGCGCGGGCTCGTCCCAGTAGCCGCGCATCACGCCGTAGCCGCGCTGCAGGATCTCGCCGCGCTCCCCGGGCGCGACCTCCTTGCCGTCGTCGTCGACGATCCTGACCTCGATGCCGGGCACCGCCCTGCCGGTGGTGCCGGCGATCACCTCGATCGGGTCGCCGGCCCGCGTCATGGAGACGACCGTGCCCTCCATCAGCCCGTACGCGTTGATCATCCGGTCGAGGCCGACCCGCTCGACCAGCCGGGTGATCAGGGTGGCCGGCACGGCGGCGGCCCCGCAGATGGCCACGCGCAGCGAGGACACGTCCCAGGAGCCGCGGTCCAGCTCGTCCAGCAGCCGGTGGAACAGCGTGGGCGGCCCCGCCAGGACGGTGATCCGCTCGGTGGAGATCAGCGACATCATCGCGTCCGGCGTGAAGATCGGGATCGGCACCATCGTGGCCCGGCGCAGCACGCAGGCGATCAGCCCCGCGTTCAGCCCGAACCCGTGGCTGAACGGCGCGATGATCGGATAGCGGTCGTGCTCGCCCAGGGTCACGATCTCCGACCAGTCCCAGTAGCCGCGCACTACCTGGGCGTGGTCCAGCATGACGCCCTTGGGCGCGCCGGTGGTGCCGGAGGTGGACATGATCTCGCACAGGTCGTCAGGACGGACGGCCAGCGCGCGCTCCTCGGCCTCCCGCGCGGAAACCCGCGTGCCGAACGCCCCCTCCGGGCCGATCACGTGGCGCAGGCCGGGCACGGGCGGCAGGAGCCCGGCGAGCGGGGCCGGCGTCGGCCCCGCGCCGGTGATCAGCACCTTGGCGCCGGTCTTCTCGATGAGCTGGGCGGCCTCGATGCCCTTGTAGCGGGACGACAGCGGCACGAGGACCGCGCCCGCGTCCCAGACGCCGAACGCGTGCCGCACCCAGTGCGCGGAGTTCACCCCCCACAGCGCCACCCGGTCACCCGGGCCGACGCCCAGGGCGATGAGACCGCGGGCGATCTCGGCGGCCGCCGTCCGCAGTCCCGCCAGCGTCAGGCGCACGCCGCCGTCCGCCACCACGACGTCGTCCGGGTGCCGCTCCGACTGGTCGCGGAGCATGCGGGGCAGCGTTCCCCAGTCCGGTGCCATCGAAGTGCCCCCTAGGTGATGAGCGCGCGGTCCCTTCCGAGGTGGTGGCCGCGCAGGTCGTTCACCGTGCCCGGCCCCGAGGTCTCTGCGATCTCCTGGGCGATCTCCACGGTGACGGAGACGGGGGTCAGCGCCCGGACGGACTGCTCGATCCGCGCCTTCCACATGGGATTGCGGACCAGGCTCTCCCTGCTGAACGTCACCGTGAGCACCGCCGCGTCCAGCGTCCCCGGCCGGCTGACCGTCAGCTCCCAGCCCGCCACGCCGTCGATCTTGGACAGCGCCTTCCCGACGCGGGGCAGCGCCAGCCACACGCCTCTGACCAGCACGTGCTCACCCACCGTGTGCGCGGGCGCCGGCAGTCCCGCGCCCTCGACCCTGCTCACCAGACCGGTCCTGAGCACGGCGTCGCCGAGCGTGGAGTGGCCCTGCGGGGTGATGACCAGCTCGGCGAGCCCGCCCGCGTGGCCGGGGTCGGTGGGCCCGTCCGCGTGGCCGGGCTCGGTGAGCGCACCTGGGTGGCCGGGTTCGGTGAGCCCGCCCGGGTGGCCGGCCGCGTCGTCCTTCGTCAGTGAGGCCAGGCCCAGCAGGCCGTCCGCGAGCGGGGTGAGCGGGTCATGCTCGGCCGCCCGCCAGGCCAGGGCGGCGCCGCTGAACGGGCCGGCGAACACCTCCGTGACCCGCGCCCCGAACTCGCCCGCCAGATGGCCGAGCGTGCCCTTCGAGGCGATCTCGCCGGTCAGGACGATGTTCCTGAGCCCGAGGTCCAGCGGGTCCAGCAGGAACTCCAGATGCAGCCGGGCCAGGAGGTCCATCGCGCCCGTCGGGGTGCTCACCAGCGTGGTCGCCCGCAGCGCCGACAGCGCGTGGTGCAGACGCATCCGGCCGCGCGGGCCCACACAGGCGGCGGCCTCGGCCACGTCGGCCGCCGCGGCGGCCCAGAGCGCGCCGGCGGGTTCGGCGAGGGCCACCACGACACGGTCGCGCTCGCCGACGCCGGCCTGCCGCAGCGCGGCCGAGGTCAGCCCGGCCTCGGCCGTACTGTCACCGGGACGCAGCGGGAAGACGCTCGACACGTCGGGAGAGACGTACAGCAGGCCGGTGGCGGAGTGCGCGGCCGCTCCGAGATCGTCACGAGTCAGCCACCGGCTCCCGGGGGTCGTCAACGCGCCACCTCGCTCACGACCAGGGGTCGCCGACGCGGCGTCTCGCTCCTGATCGGGGGTCGTCAACGCGCCACCTCGCTCATGAACAGCGCCATCGACTCGCACACCCGGTCATGGGCCAGCCCGCCGACCTGCGCCTGGATGATGAGATCCGTGGCGCCCGCCTCGGCGATCCTGGCCAGGGCCTTGCGCGAGCCCGCCACGTCGTCCACCACCACCATGAGGTGCTCTCGCAGCGTGGCCATGGCCTCGTCGGGCGGCATGCCGGCCGCGAGCTGGCCCAGCACGCGGTGCGTGGCGTGGCGGGCGTCGTAGTAGTCGGGCGGGGTGACGAGGTTGACCTGGCGGCGGATGTACCACAGGACGGCGTCGGCGGCCGTGGTGTTCGCCTGGTCAAGGGTGGGGGCGACGTGCCAGGGGATCATGAGGGCGACGCGCCGGGTGGCGGGGTCGTAGCCGCTCTCCGCCAGACATTCACGATATTTCGCGATGTCGGCGGCGACGTCGTCGATGCCCTTGAGCATCGTCATGCCGAGCAGGTTGTAGCCGTGCCTGGCCGCCGCCAGATAGCCGTCCAACGACGTGGACGCCACCCAGACCGGCGGATGCGGCTCCTGGGCCGGGCGCGGATAGACGGCCACGTCGGGAAGCTCGAAGAACTCGTTCGACCGGCTGACCGGCTCACCGTCGGCCCGCCAGATGGCCAGCGTGGCCTCCAGCGAGTCCTCCCAGATCTGCCGCGACTTCTCGAACGGCCGCTGGAACGCCTGGTACTCCAGCGGAGAGGCGCCCCGCCCCGTCCCGAACTCCACCCGTCCGCCGCTCAGCACGTCCAGGGTGGCGACCCGCTCCGCCGTGCGGATCGGGGACTGGAACGGCAGCAGCACCACCCCGAGTCCCAGGTGGATGCGCTCCGTGCGCTGGGAGATGGCGGCCAGGATCAGGTCGGGGGCTGAGGAGTGGGAGAAACCCCTGGTGAAGTGGTGCTCGACGAACCAGGCCGTGTCGAACCCCAGCCGGTCTCCCAGCACGACCTGGTCGATCACGTTCCTGAACGCCCGTTGCTCGACTTCGCGGGTGCGACCGCGGACCTCCAGTTCATACCCCAGGCTGATCCGTAGGGACGTCATCGCGCCTCCGGCGAAATTAGTGAACCAAGCGCTCGCTTGGTAGAGCGTATCAGCGGTGAAGACTTGCGGGAAGGGCAGGCCCGCGATCAGAGTGGGTGGCTGTGAAGCGAAAGCACGTGGTGCGGCGGGCGAAGGACGGCACGCTTTCCGAATCCGGCGACGACGACCTCTCGCTCACGAGTCCGCGCAGCTACGAAGCGTTCGGCCGGGTGATGGCCGCGCTGGCGACGGAGGCCGACTTCATCGAGTCGTGCCGGGACCTGACGTGGTGGCGCGGAGCCGACCACAGCTGGCACGTCGAGTGGCGCGACGGCCCGTACGCCTCCGAGGTGGCCTCCCTGCTGGCCGGCCACGTACGCGAATCCGGCCACGACGGCTCGCCCGTCACGGGGGCCGGTCTCGGCAACGCCGGCTCGTTCGTCACCGAGGTCGGTCCCGGCAGCGCCGGCTCGGCCGTGCTCGACGTGATGGGCGTGCGGTTCGAGTTGCGGGCGATCGACCCCGTGGGGCGGGCGACCGTACGCGAGCGCCCCGGATTCTGGCGCCTGGCCGAGGCCCTCGACACCACCCGCCGCACCAACGCCCGCCACCCGTGGGAGGAGTTGCTGGGCGGTTAGCCGAGCACCCGGGACGCCAGCCGGGCCCGATGTGCCTGGGGCGGTCCGAAGAGTTGCGCGTCGGAGGTGGCCCGCTTCAGATAGCGGTGCGCGGGGTGTTCCCAGGTGACCCCGATGCCGCCGTGGACCTGGATGTTCTCGCCGGCCGCCGCCAGATAGGCCTCCGTGCAGTACGACCCGGCGATGGCCGCGAACACCTCGTCGCGCGCCGCCGCCCCGGCCGCCGACCTGGCCGACTCCACGAGCAGGAGCAGGTCGGCCAGCTTGTGCTTGATCGCCTGGAACGACCCGATCGGCCGCCCGAACTGCCGCCGCCGCCCGGCGTGCTCGACCGCCATCTCCAGGCACCGCTGCGCCCCGCCCACCTGTTCGGCGGCCAGCGCCGCGATCCCGAGATCGCGCACGCGCGCCCACGAGCTCCCGTCGCCCAGCCTCCGCACCGAGCTGTCGTGGAAGGTGAGCGCCTGCAGCGGCCGGCTCTCGTCCATGGTCCGGTACGCCCGGCGCTCCGCCGGCACGGCCTGCACCAGCAGCCCGTCGACGTAGACCAGCACCACCTCGCCCGCCAGCGCGTACGGGACCACGCCGGTGAGCAGGTCGCCCCGCAGCCGGAGATCGCCGTCTCCCGGCAACACCACGGTCGCGGTCACCAAGCCGTCAGCCAGCGCCGACAACAGCCCATCCCCACCCCTCCCGCGAACCCCGGCACCCCCGGCCGTCCCGACACCCTCAACCGTTCCGACGTTCATGAGCGCTTCGACGGCCATCACCGCCGACTGCAGGAACGGATGCGGCGACAACGCCCGGCCCAGTTCCTCGGCCACGGCCGCCATTTCGGCCGGACCGCAGCCGGCCCCGCCGTGCTCCTCCGGAACGAGCAGCCCGGCGATCCCCACGTCCCGCGCGAACTCCCGCCACGACGCCCCGGGGCGGTCGCCGAGATGGGCGCGGACGACGGCGCGGAGCTCATCGGCAAGGGCCACGCCGGCCATCGTAACCAAGCGATTGCTTGCTAGCCAGGAATATGACCGAAATTTGCCTTTTCTGTACGGCCACATAATCTGAAAGCGGTCATCCCTAGAAGAAGCCGGGGGAGGGTTGACCAGGGAAATGGAGATGAACGACACCACGATCGACTATGCCGACTTCGCCGAGTACGACCGGCGGCAGCGAGCAAAAGAACATCATTTGCTGGGCGCCTTTCTCGGGGGATTGGCCATCGGCCTGCTCGGCATGCTCATGTTCGGCAAGGGCCCCGGCTGGATCGGCCAGACCTACAACCCCTACGTCTACCTCGCCCTGTCGGTGGCCGTGGGCGTCAGCGCGTCGGGGTTCGGCTGGGCGCTGCTGACGACGTTCCTGGCGGCGGTCGCCACCCTGGTCGCGGCCATGGGCGGCAGCGCGCTGCGGGGCTACGACGCCTTCGACATCATCGGCGGCAGCGCGGCCGGACTCAACTGGACAGTCCTCCTGCTCGTCGGCCTGGGCCTGCTGGCGTACGTCACCCGCAGGGACGACGGCTGGGGCGACCTCGCGGCGGGCGCGGTCGGCGCGGCGCTGATCGCCGACGTGGTGGGCCGGTCGACGCCCGGGTTCATCGAGAGCGAGCGGGCGTTCTGGCCAGGTCCCGCGGTGGTGATCGGCCTGCTGTCCGTCGCCGTGGTGCTCGCCCTGCGCAGGAACGTGCGGCGCCGGGTGCGCGCGCTGGCGTTGTCCGCGGTGTTCTCGGGCGCGTTCGCGATCTGCCTGGCGGCGTTCGTGGCCGGCTGGATCCCCCTGGAGATCTGACGGCGGTGCCCGGACGTTGAGACCGCGGCACCCTGGAATGTGGACGTCAGCCCCAGGCGTTGGGACGGCGGCGCCGGGCGTGACGAATAAGCCCGCGCCGCGAAGTGCTGCGAGTCGATAGCCTGTAGTCCTTCACATCCAGGTTCGAGCGAGGAGTAGCCGTGTTGCTGCGCATGTCGTCGTTGTTTCTTCGCACCCTGCGGGACGACCCGGCAGACGCGGAAGTGCCGAGCCACAAGCTCCTGGTCCGCGCCGGCTACGTCCGCCGCGTGGCGCCCGGCATCTACTCCTGGCTTCCCCTCGGCAAGCTGGTCCTGGAGAACGTCGCCAGGATCGTCCGCGAGGAGATGAACCGGATGGGCGGCCAGGAAGTGCTCTTCCCCGCTCTGCTGCCGCGCGAATACTACGAGGCCACCGGCCGCTGGACCGAATACGGCGACAGCCTGTTCAGGCTCAAGGACCGTAAGGGCGCCGACTATCTCCTCGGTCCCACCCACGAGGAGCTCTTCACCGACATGGTCAAGGGCGAATACTCGTCCTACAAGGACTATCCGGTCACCCTCTACCAAATCCAGACCAAATACCGCGACGAGGCCAGGCCCAGGGCGGGCATCCTGCGCGGCCGCGAGTTCCTCATGAAGGACTCCTACTCCTTCGACCTCGACGACGACGGTCTCAAGCACTCCTACGAGCAGCACCGTGAGACCTACATCCGCACCTTCGACCGGCTCGGCATCGATTACAAGATCGTGTTCGCCCAGTCCGGCGCCATGGGCGGCTCGGCGTCGGAGGAGTTCCTGGCCCCCACGCCCACGGGCGAGGACACGTTCGCCGCCTGCCACTCGTGCGGCTACGCGGCCAACGCCGAGGCCGTCACCACGACCGCCCCCGCCGCCCGCGCCATCGAGGACGCGGCGGCGCTGTGGGTCATGGACACGCCCGACACCCCGACCATCGAGACCCTGGTGTCGTACGTCAACGAGCACCACGGCCTGTCCGTCACCGCCGCCGACACGCTCAAGAACGTCGTGGTCAAGGTCACCACGCCCGGCTCCGACAAGGCCGAGACCCTGGTCATCGGCGTGCCCGGCGACCGCGAGGTCGACTTCAAGCGCCTGGAGGCCGTGCTCTCGCCCGGCGAGCCCGCCATCTTCGAGGCCGCCGACTTCGCCAAGCACCCCGGTCTCGTCCGCGGCTACATCGGCCCGCAGATCCTGGCCGAGCTCGGCATCCGCTACCTCGTCGACCCCCGGGTGGTCACCGGCACCGCCTGGGTGACCGGCGCCAACGAGGCCGGCAAGCACGCCGCCAACGTGGTCGCGGGCCGCGACTTCACCCCTGACGGCACGATCGAGGCCGCCGAGGTGCGCGCCGGCGACGCCTGCCCCCGCTGCGGCTCCGCCCTTTCCCTCGACCGCGGCATCGAGATCGGCCACATCTTCCAGCTCGGCCGTAAATACGCCGACGCCGCCGGCCTCGACGCGCTCGGCCCCGACGGCAAGCCGATCCGCATCACGATGGGCTCCTACGGCGTCGGCGTCTCCCGGGCCGTGGCCGTCATCGCCGAGCAGGCCCACGACTCTCTCGGGCTCGTCTGGCCCCGCGAGGTCGCGCCCGCCGACGTCCACATCGTCGCCACGGGCAAGGACAACCAGGTCGAGGCCGCTCTGGAGCTGGGCGCCGAGCTGGAGGCGCGCGGCCTGCGGGTGCTCGTGGACGACCGGGCGCAGGTTTCGCCCGGGGTCAAGTTCAAGGACGCCGAGCTGCTCGGGCTGCCCACCATCGTGGTGGTGGGCCGCGGGCTGGCGCAGGGCGTCGTGGAGCTCCGCGACCGGGTCGGCGGCGAGAAGTCGGAGATCCCGCTCGCCGAGGCTGTCGACCGCATCGTGGCCGCCACCGCCTGACCGGCTGAGCGCTGCCTGACCGGCTGAGCGCTGCCTGACCGGCTGGGCGCCGCCTGACCGGCTGAGGAGTTCGCGGGACAGGCCGACCGGGTCTTCGTCATGTTCGGCCAGACCGAGGGCGCCGCCCGGCCCGCCGGGCGGTGCCCTCAGTCTTGGGCAGGTGAGGGAGTGGCGGCAGGCTGCGCCGCCACCACGGGCATGCCGGGGAACGCCGTCGGCTGGGCCGGTTGCAGGGACCAGGAGCGCGTCACGGCCTCCTGCATGGCCAGCGCGGCGTAACGGCGCAGCGTCGTGTCCTGCGCGGCGGCCAGCTCCAGGTAGGCGGCCGTGACGCCGGTCTCCAGGTGCACCGCCAGCTTCGTGGCCAGCGCCGCATTGGCGGGGAAGAACGGCAGCGCGTAGGACGCGTCAGGCTCGGCGGGCCGGCCACCCCTGGCCGTGATGTACGTGCGGAGCTGGTCGCGGCGGGCCCGATGGGCGTCGAAGGCCGAGGTCATCCTGGCCCGCAGCGACCCCGACGTCCGCGCGCCGAGCAGCCCGTAGGCGAACACCGCCGCGTGCTCCGCCGCCAGCGCCTTGCGCAGCTTCTCGACGTCGTCGGCGGCGCCGTTCACAGCGACCTCGGCAGGGCGACGGCGTGGGCCGCCTCGCAGGCCCCGATGCTGGCGATGAGCTGCGCCACCCCCGGCGTGACCGTGGCGAGCTGGCGCGCGCGCCGGGCCGCCGCCTTGCGTTCGAGATCGCGCAGCTTGGCCAGCGACGTCTTGGGTGGGGCGGCCGGGGAAGGTGTGCCGGTCGTGGAGGGCGCGGCCGCTGTGGTGGAAGGTGCGGCGGCGGGAACGAGCTTGCGCAACGTGTCCAGATGGGCCTGATGACGGTCCCTGAAGGGCACGAGTTTCTTGCCTCCGTCGACGATCAGGGATGAATAGAGCGCGATGGTGCGTTCCTTATCGGCGATGAGGTCCTTCAGCAGGAGCGTCTCGGGAGAGTCGGGAGCCGGGGCGGACGGCTGAGACGGGCCGGACGAGCTGCAGGCGGTGAGGGCGACCGCTCCGCCCGCCAGCAAGGATCGCCGGGAGAGGTGACGCGGGCGCACGGCTCAAACCTCCAGGGACTACAGACGCAGATAGCATCGTACGGGCTGGTGCCCACGATCGCAGTCAGGCGACGCCCGCCATTCGACCAAGACGAGTGGCGCTCTTTCCGTGCCCCCATACGGATAGGGTGTCAATGTCGCCGCCGGCCGAGCCACCAGCGGCGGAGAGCCAGAGGCGAGGTCCGCCCGGCTGAGACATGACAATAGGGGAGGTCGACATGGGCAGCGCATCATCCCGCGACCACCTGATGAAGCTCCTTGAGCCTGTGGTCAGCGCGGAGGGCCTCGACCTGGAGGACATCACGGTCACCCAGGCGGGCAAGAGACGGCTCCTGCGCGTGATCGTCGATCGTGACGGCGGCGTGAGCCTCGACGACGTGGCCGACGTGAGCCTGGCCGTTTCCACGGCGCTCGACGGCGACGAGGCGATGGGCCAGTCGGCTTACACACTGGAGGTCTCCTCCCCGGGCGTCGATCGCCCGCTCACCGAGCCGCGCCACTGGCGGCGGGCCGCCAAGCGGCTGGTGAAGGCGGAGCTGAGAGACGGCACGGTGGTGGAGGGCCGCATCATGGCGGCGGACGAGGGCGGCGTCGACATCGACGTGGCCGGATCCGCGCGCAGGCTTGATTACGAAGACCTGACCCGGGGACGGGTGCAGGTGGAGTTCCGCCGGATCGACGACGTCGACGGCGACGAAGGCTAGGGGGAGCCGTCGTGGATATCGACATGAGCGTCCTGCGCAGCCTGGAGCGGGAAAAGGACATCTCCTTCGACCTGGTCGTCAAGGCGATCGAGGACGCGCTGCTGATCGCCTACATCCGCACCGAGGGCGCCGCCGCCAAGGCGCGCGCCGAGCTCGACAGGAGCAGCGGGCACGTCATGATCTGGGCGGCCGAGCTGGACGACGAGGGCGAGGTCGTCAGGGAGTTCGACGACACACCCAACAACTTCAGCAGGATCGCCGCGACCACCGCCAAGCAGGTCATCCTGCAGCAGTTGCGCGACGCCGAAGACGAGATCAACTTCGGTGAGTTCGCCAGCCGCGAGGGCGAGCTGGTCTCAGGTGTCATCCAGCAGGGCAAGGACCCGCGCGTGGTGCTGGTCGACCTCGGCAAGATCGAGGCCGTGCTGCCGCACGCCGAGCAGGTCCCCGGCGAGGACTACGTGCACGGTGAGCGCATCCGCGCCTACGTGGTGCAGGTGAAGAAGGGTCACAAGGGCCCCTCCGTCACCTTGTCGCGCACGCATCCCGGGCTGGTGAAGAAGTTGTTCGCGCTGGAGGTGCCCGAGATCGCCGACGGCACCGTGGAGATCGCCGCGGTGGCGCGCGAGGCCGGCCACCGTACGAAGATCGCGGTGCGGTCGCGCAAGCCCGGCGTCAACCCCAAGGGCGCGTGCATCGGCCCGATGGGCTCACGCGTGCGCAACGTGATGACCGAGCTGCACGGCGAGAAGATCGACATCATCGACTACTCGGAGGACCCCGGCGACTTCGTGGGGAATGCCCTGTCACCGGCGCGTGTTTCCCACGTTGAGGTTCTCGATCTCGAAGGCCGCGTCGCACGCGTGACCGTGCCCGACTACCAGCTTTCGCTGGCGATCGGCAAAGAGGGACAGAACGCCCGGCTTGCCGCCAGGCTCACCGGATGGCGGATTGACATCCGGCCCGACACCCAGGCCGAGGATGCCGCCGGTTCCGTAGATGCGTCGACGCGGTAAGCTGGAATATGGTGGCCACGCGGCCCCACAGCGCACCTGTGTGGGCTGCAGGGTCCGCACGGCTAAGTCCGAGCTGCTCCGGCTGGTGCAGATCGAGGATCATCTGGTCCCTGACCTGCGAGGACGGCTTCCCGGCCGCGGTGCATCACTGCACCCGTCCGTGAGTTGTCTGGAGCTTGCCGAGCGTCGCCGAGCGTTTCCGCGCGCGTTCCGCGTGGCGGGGCCGCTTGACGTCTCGCATGTGCGGGCGCACCTAGAAGGAGACCAAGAAATGTCATGTAGGACGCCGAGTTGATGGGCGGAGTCAGATTGCTATGAGCGCCTGATGAGCACGCGGCGATGAAGACGTCAAGTTAGCGACGGTCCGGACGGCACAGCCAGCCTCCCGGGCCGAGTAAGGGAGTGCAGTGGCGAAGGTCCGGGTATACGAGCTCGCTAAGGAGTTCGGCGTAGAGAGCAAGGTCGTCATGGCCAAGCTCCAAGAGATGGGAGAGTTCGTCCGTTCGGCGTCCTCGACCATCGAAGCGCCGGTGGTCCGCAGGCTCACCGAAGCTCTGGGCGCATCGAAGGGTGGGCCCTCAAGAGGCGGCGGTCAGCCGTCCAACAAGCCGCAGCCGCCAAGGGCTGCTCCCCGGCCGGCGGAAAGCCAGGCCGGCAATGGCGCAGGGCAGGCGTCGACACCCTCTGCCGCACCGCGTCCAGGTCCGGGTCCCAAGCCCGGTCCGCGTCCCAGCCCCGCGCCGGCCGCACCGGCTGCGCCGGCCGCACCGGCCGGCGGACAGTCGCGCCCGCCGGTGGCGATGCCGCACCAGCCGCAGCAGCAGCCTGAGGCCGCACGCGGTGAGACGTCCGGCGCTCCGCAGGCGCGTTTCGAAAGTCCGCCGCCTGCCGCCACCCGTCCGGCCGCGCCAGGTCCGCGACCTGGTCCGGCCGCTCGTCCGGGTCCCAAGCCCGGTCCTCGTCCCGCCCCCGCCGCAGGCGAGCGCGGCGGCGAGCGTGGTGCCGAGCGTCCCGAGCGCGGTGCTGAGCGCGGCGGCGACCGCCCCGAGCGTGGTGGCGATCGTCCCGAGCGCGGTGGCGACCGTGGCGGTGCCGCGCAGGCGCCGCGTCCCGGCGGTCCTGCCGCCGGTGGCAGTCCGCGTCCCGGCCCGGGTCCCAAGCCCGGTCCGCGTGGTCCGCGTCCCGGCAACAACCCGTTCTCGTCCAACGCCAGCGGCATGGGTCAGTCCCGTCCGCCGCGTCCGGGCGGTCCCCGCGAAGGCGGCGGCGGTCCCGGTCAGCGCGAGCGTCGTGACGGTCCGCCGCGCGACGGCGCGATGCCGCGTCCCCCGCAGGGTCGTGGCAGCGACGCCGGTCCCCGTCCCGGAGGGCCGCGTCCCGGCCCGGCCGGTGCCGGTGGCCCGCGTCCCGGTCCCGGTGCGGGCGGTCCCCGTCCCGGTGGCCCGCGTCCCAACCCGATGATGATGCCGCAGGGTCGTCCTGCCGGTCCCGGTGGCGGCGGCGGTGGCGGCGGAGGCCGTCCCGGCGGCGGTGGCGGTGGCGGTCGTCCTGGTGGCGGTGGCGGCGGAGGCCGTCCCGGCGGCGGTGGCGGTGGCGGCGGTCGTCCCGGTGGCGGCGGCGGCGGTTTCGCCGGTCGCCCGGGTGGCGGCGGCACCGGTCAGCGCACCGGCACCGGTGGTCCCGGTGGTGGCGGCGGCGGTTTCGCCGGTCGTCCCGGTGGCGGCGGTCGCGGCCGTGGCGGCGGCACCGCGGGTGCCTTCGGGCGTCCTGGTGGTCGTCCCACGCGTGGCCGTAAGTCGAAGCGTCAGAGGCGCCAGGAGTTCGACAACATGTCGGCGCCGGCGATCGGCGGTGTGCAGGTCGCTCGCGGCAACGGCGCGACGATCCGCCTGCCGCGCGGCGCGTCGCTGTCCGACTTCGCCGACCGCATCGGCGCGAACCCCGCCTCGCTCGTGCAGATCATGCTGCACCTCGGCGAGATGGTGACCGCGACGCAGTCGGTCAACGAGGAGACGTTGACGCTCCTGGGTCAGGAGCTCGACTACAACATCCAGGTCGTCAGCCCGGAGGAGGAGGACCGCGAGCTTCTCGAGGCCTTCGACATCGAGTTCGGCGAGGACGAGGGCGACGAGGAAGACCTCGCCGCGCGTCCGCCGGTCGTGACCGTCATGGGTCACGTCGACCACGGTAAGACCAAGCTGCTCGACGCCATCCGCAAGACCAACGTGGTGGCGCGCGAGGCGGGTGGCATCACCCAGCACATCGGCGCTTACCAGGTCTCGGCCGAGCACGACGGCCAGGAGCGGAAGATCACCTTCATCGACACCCCGGGTCACGAGGCGTTCACCGCCATGCGTGCCCGAGGCGCCAAGTCCACCGACATCGCAGTCCTGGTGGTCGCGGCCGACGACGGTGTGAAGCCGCAGACGATCGAGGCTCTCAACCACGCCCAGGCGGCCGACGTGCCGATCGTGGTCGCGGTCAACAAGGTCGACAAGGAGGGCGCGGACCCGAACAAGGTGCGGGCCCAGCTCACCGAGTACGGCCTGGTGGCGGAGGAGTTCGGCGGCTCGACCCTCTTCGTCGACATCTCGGCGAAGAACAGCACGGGCATCGACGAACTCCTCGAGGCCATCGTCCTCACCGCGGACGCCGAGCTCGACCTGCGGGCCAACCCGTCGATGGGTGCCCAGGGCATCGCGATCGAGGCTCACCTCGACAAGGGCCGCGGCCCTGTCGCGACCGTCCTGGTCCAGCGCGGCACGCTCCGCGTCGGCGACTCGATCGTGTGTGGCGAGGCCTACGGCCGCGTCCGCGCGATGCTCGACGACAACGGCGACGCGGTCGAAGAGGCCACGCCGTCCCGTCCGGTCCGGGTGATGGGTCTGACGGCCGTGCCGGGCGCCGGTGACAACTTCATCGTCGTCACCGACGACCGGATGGCCAGGCAGATCGCCGAGCAGCGCGCGGCGCGCAAGCGCAGCGCGGACATGGCGAGGTCGAGCCGTCGTCTCACCCTTGAGGAGCTGTTCAGCAACCTTGAGAAGGGTCGTGTCGACGAGCTCAAGCTCATCATCAAGGGTGACGTCTCCGGTTCGGTGGAGGCCCTGGAAGACGCTCTGCTCAAGATCGACGTCGGCGACGAGGTCAGGCTTCGTGTCCTGCACCGCGCGGTCGGCGCCATCACCGAGTACGACGTCAACCTGGCCGTCGCCGACGACAACGCGGTCATCATCGGCTTCAACGTCCGCCCCGAGCCTCGGGCGCGCGACCTGGCCGAGCGCGAGGGCGTCGACATCCGCTACTACTCGGTCATCTACCAGGCGATCGAGGAAATCGAAGCGGCGCTCAAGGGCATGCTCAAGCCCGAGTTCGAAGAGGTCCAGATGGGCACCGCCGAAGTCCGCGAGGTCTTCAAGGTGCCGAAGATCGGCAATGTCGCCGGTTCGCTGGTCCGCTCCGGCGTGATCGTCCGCAACAGCAAGGCCAGGATCATCCGCGATGGCGTCGTCATCGCCGACAACCTGACCGTCTCGTCCCTGCGTCGCTTCAAGGATGACGCGACCGAGGTCCGTGAGGGCTTCGAGTGCGGCATCGGTGTCGGTTACAACGACATCAGGATCGACGACGTCGTCGAGACGTTCGAAATGCGGGAGAAGCCGCGGGCATAGCCCGCGGCCGGGCGCCCGGCGGAACCTCCGCCGGGCGCCTCTCGCACGCTTCGGCCTGGTCTCCACCGCAGCAGGCCGGGCGTGCGTTCACCACACCAGGCCAAGCGGTGGTCATCAACGATGTATGTGGGTGCTCTTACCCTGGACATCCTGCTCGGCGACATCAGCTCGCTGAAGCAGAAGCGCTCTGTCGTGCGGCCGCTGATCGCCGAGCTGCGGCGCCGTTATCCCAGCATCGCGGTGGCCGAGACCGGCCATCTCGATCTGCATCGCAGAGCGGAGGTCGGCGTCGCGGTGGTCTCCGCCTCAGCGGGTAACTGCAATGAGGTGATGGACGCGTGCGAGCGGATGGTGGCCTTCCGCCCCGAGATCGAGCTGCTGTCGGCCCGGCATCGGCTCTACAACGACGAAGAAGATTGAACGACTGCACGGCCAGGTCGTGCGTGAGGGGGAGCGAACCATGGTGGATGCCGCACGAGCGCGCAAGCTCGCCGACCGCATCCAGCAGATCGTCGCCGAGATGCTGGAGCGCCGGATCAAGGACCCGCGTCTGGGCTTCGTCACTGTGACCGACACGCGCATCACCGCGGACCTGCGCGAGGCGACGGTGTTCTACACGGTGTTCGGCTCCGAGGCCGAGCGCGCCGACAGTGCCGCCGCGCTCGAAAGCGCCACGGGGATCATCCGCTCCGAGGTGGGCCGGCAGACCGGTGTGCGTTTCACCCCGACGCTGACGTTCAGGCACGACCCGATCCCCGACAGCGCGCGCCAGCTCGATGATCTGATCAACGCCGCCAGGGAGCGGGACGCCGAGGTGGCCCGGCGGGCCCAGACCGCCTCCTACGCGGGCGAGGCGGATCCCTACCGCAAGCCCGAAGAGGGCGACGAGGACGAACAGGCGTGACGCCCGACGTTCGCGACAGGGCCGAGCGGCCGCCTCAGGCGGCTGCCCGGACGGTCGGGGACTGCTGCGCGATCCCCGACGCCGGGTGGGACCGCACGCTGCGGCTCATCGGCCAGGCCGACGAGATCGCGATGGCCTGTCACGTGACGCCCGACGGCGACGCGCTCGGCTCGATGCTGGCCGTCGGCTTCGTGTTGCGGTCGCTGGGCAAGCGGGTCGTGGCGTCCTTCGGCGACCTGCACTTCTCGGTGCCGCGGCTGCTCAGGTTCCTGCCGGGGCAGGAGATGCTGGTGCCGCCGGCGGACTTCCCCGCGGCGCCCGAGCTGATGATCACTTTCGACTCCTCGACGTTCGAGCGGCTGGGCCTGCTCGGCTCCAACGCCGCTGCCGCGCGCGAGCTGATCGTGGTCGATCATCATCCCTCCAACGAGGGGTTCGGCACGCTCAGCCTCATCGACTCCGCGGCGGCGGCCACCGCCATGCTGGCCGAGCAGCTCATCTACCGGCTCGGCGGGCGGCTGGACCGTGACATCGCCACCTGCCTGTACGCGGGGCTGGTGACGGACACGGGCTCGTTCCGCTACTCCTCCACCACGCCTGCCGTGCACCAGATGGCGGCCAGGCTGGTGGCCACGGGGCTGCGTACCGACGAGATCGCCCGCGAGTTGTGGGATCGTTCGCCGTTCGGCTACCTCAAGGTGCTGGCCGGCGCGCTCGACCGGGTGACGCTGGAGGGCGGCCTGGTGTGGACGTACGTGACGCGGGTGGACCGGGCCGCGTACGGGCTGCCGTACGCCGAGCTCGAAGGCGTCATCGACATCGTGCGCCGTACCGACGAGGCCGAGGTCTCCGTCGTGCTGAAAGAGGACGACCAGGGCGCCTGGCAGGTGTCCACCAGATCCAAGGGCAGCGCCGACGTCGGGGCCGTGTGCGCGGCGCTGGGCGGCGGCGGGCATCACAACGCGGCCGGATACACCTCGCGCGCGAGCGTGGAGGAGACCATGGCCGCCTTCAGGCGAGAGCTGGGGAAGGCTTGATGGCCGAGAGCGGTCTGATCATCGTCGACAAGCCGGGCGACTGGACGTCGCACGACGTGGTGGCCAAGATGCGGCGCATCGCGGGCACCCGCCGCGTCGGGCACGCGGGCACGCTCGACCCGATGGCGACCGGCGTGCTGGTGGTCGGGGTGGAGAAGGCGACCAGGCTGCTGGGGCACCTGACGCTGACCGAGAAGGTCTACGAGGCCACGATCAGGCTCGGCGTCACCACCAACACCGACGACGCCGAGGGCGAGGTCACCGCGACCGCTCCGGCGGGCGGCGTGACGGCCGCCGAGATCGCCAAGGGCGTCGCCGCCCTGACCGGCGAGATCATGCAGGTCCCGCCGCAGGTCAGCGCGATCAAGGTGAACGGCCAGCGGGCCTACAAGAAGGCGCGTGCCGGTGAGACGGTCGAGCTGGTGGCCCGGCCCGTCACCGTGCGGGCGTTCGACGTGCTCGACGTCAGGGCCGGCGGCGACGTCGTGGACGTGGACGCGGTGGTGACCTGCTCCAGCGGCACCTACATCCGCGCGCTCGCCCGTGACCTGGGGGGTTCCCTCGGGGTCGGCGGGCACCTGACGCGCCTGCGGCGTATCCGGGTGGGGCCTTACGACCTGAGCCTGGCCAAGAGCATCGACCAGCTCGCCGAGGAGTGCGTCATCCTGCCGATCGGGGAGGCGGCGGCGGCCGCGTTCCCGCGCAGGGACGTGACTGCCGACGAGGCGCGGGTGATCGGGCACGGCGGGCGGCTGCCCGCGGCCGGTCTCGGCGCCGGGCCGATCGGCGTGTTCGGGCCGGAGGGGGAGCTGCTGGCGCTGGTGGAGGAGCAGGGCGGCACGGCCAGGCCGATCGCCGTGTTCGTCGGCTGAACCAGGTCGCGGGCGCCGATCGGGCTCGCGGGCTGTGATCCGGCTGCGGGCCCGCGCCCGCCCAGGTCTCAGGCGGGTTTGCGGGCCACGATGATGTCGCGGACGATCGCCTGGTCCACCCAGTGCTCGAAGTCGGGATAGTCCATCACTTCGAGCCCCGCGGCCACGAGGATCTTCGCCAGCTCCGAGCTCTTGCCGCCGTAGGTGTTCCAGGCGATGCCCATCGCGCCGCCGGGGCGCAGCAACTCACTCCAGACCGGGACGGCCTGCCGCAGCAGCTCCAGAGGGCTGCGCGACATGCCGCCGCCACCCTTGCTGCCGTGCTGGACGCCGTAGGGGGCGTCGGTCACCACGAGGTCGAACGAGCGCGGCTTGAAGAACTCGCGGCTCTTGAGAGTGTCGGCGCTGACGACGGCCAGGTGCTGGATGTCACCCGCCTTGACGGCCTCCTTGGACAGACCGAACGTGACATTGCACCGCCGCCCGATCACGGCCCGCTCGCGCCGCACCGGCACGGTCTCGGCGGTGTGCTTGAGGCGCTTGTTGCGCAGCCAGGTCTTGACGAAGCCGGTGTAGGCGTCGAAATCCTTGCCGTCGACGTCCAGGCCGTAGGCGTCGTAGCCGTACATGAGAGCCTGGTTGAGCGTCGTGCCGCGCCCGCACAGCGGGTCGAACACCGTCAGCTTCTCGCCCAGCCCCTTGCCGGCGGCCAGGGCGGTGACGTTGAGCAGCAGTTTGGTGAAGTGCTCGTTGGTCTTGCCGGCGTATTTCTGGATGGTGATCAGGTCGCTGCTCAGGCGGTCGAGCGGCTGCACGGTCAGCGGTCTGAGCAGGTCGCCCTGCGTCTCGAAGATCGCATAAACCGAGGAGAGATTCGACAGCAGCGCGATGTCCGGCCGGGTGAGGGGCTCGGAGGTCTCGAACGTCACGTACGGCACGCCGCCGATCGTGGTCTCCTCGCTGCCCACCACCTCGTCGGCGAGCGCACGCGCGCTGAAGACGGCCAGCTCGCTCCGGGTCAGCCGGATGGAGCTCTCTCCGTAGACCCGGTTGAAGGCAGGCAGGATGAGCAGCGCGTAACGAGGCATGATGCCCGATCCTATCGGCGCGGCCGGGACACTCGGACCTCACCTTGACCGGCACGCCCTTCGTCACAGAGTCTCGTTCCTCGTGTCACATGCCCCGTCTTATCCCCCCTCGATTGGAGGGAATGCGGACGCGCGTGGCAGGCTTGTGTCGGATTGAGCCAGCCACAAGCGAATGGGGCCTAGCGTGCAGGGTTCGGGAAGGTCTGTCGTCACCCTCGGTGTGTACGACGGGGTCCACCGCGGGCACCAGCGGGTGGTCGAGCGTGCCGTCGCCGTCGCCCGCGAGCGGGGCCTGCGGAGTGTCGCGGTCACGTTCGAGCCGCATCCTGACGAGGTGCTGCGGCCCGGGTCGCATCCGCAGCGGCTCACCAGCCCGCGGCGCAGAGCCGGGTTGCTGGTGGGGCTGGGGGTGGACGAGATCGAGGTGGTGCAGTTCACTGTGGCGTTGTCGCGGACCAGCCCGGCGGATTTCGCCCAGAACGTGCTGGCCGAGCGGCTCCGGGCCGCGGTCGTTGTGGTGGGGGAGAATTTCGTGTTCGGGCAGGGCGCTAGCGGCAATATTGAGACATTGCGGATGCTGGGCGATAAGTACGACTTCAAGCTGGAGATCGTGCCGGCCCTCGACGCCATCTCCTCCACCTCGATCCGGGAGCGGCTGGTGACGGGCGACGTCGAGGGCGCCGCCGCGGAGCTGGGGCGGCCCCACCGGGTGGAGGGCGTGGTCGTGCGCGGCTACCAGCGCGGCCGGCAACTGGGCTTCCCGACCGCGAACGTCGAGACGCCGCAGCACACCGCCATTCCGGCGGACGGGGTCTACGCGGGCTGGCTGGAGTGCGTGCCGGTGGCCAACCTGCCCGCACTCTACGAGGGGGAGCGGTGGCCGGCGGCGATCTCGGTCGGCACCAACCCGACGTTCGAAGGGGTGCCGCGGACGGTGGAGGCCTATGCGCTCGATCGGGATGATCTGGAGCTCTATGGGGTGCATGTGGCGGTCGAGTTCGCCGCGCGGCTGCGCGGCAACACCCGGTTCGAGTCCATCGAGGCGCTGATCTCGCAGATCCACGCCGACGTCGACGCCGCCCGCCGCCTGACGTCCTGACCGGTCTTTTTGCCCATTCTTTACGCGCTGCCGGGGCCTGCCACCCGCCGTCCCCGGCCGGCCTCCGTCCAGGGAAACGCCCGCTGACCGGTCAGTGGCGCGCCGCCGTCACGGCGCGCACGGTCACCGCCCGCGTGGTGGCGGTGGCCCCCGGGTCGAAGCCCTCCTGGCCCCCGTGATATGGGGTCCGAACACGTGAGGCTAGATGGTAGCCTTGCATGTCGGCTCTGTGACGGCGGCGCTCTGCGCTGCCCATGACGGCCTTCTGCTGCGGCGACTGTAGGCACGCACGGTCGTTCGCACTTCGTCTCATTCGCGCGTGTCCGTAGATCGAAGGAGAGCCGTGTCACTCGACACCGCTGCCAAGAAGACCATCATCGGCGAGTATGCGACCGTTGACGGCGACACTGGGTCGCCCGAGGTGCAGATCGCGCTGCTCAGCAAGCGCATCAGCGAGCTCACCGAGCACCTGAAGACGCACAAGCACGACCACCACAGCCGTCGTGGTCTGCTTCTGCTCGTCGGGCGCCGGCGGCGCCTGCTGAAGTACCTGCAGAAGGTCGACATCGCGCGTTACCGTTCGCTCATCGAGCGTCTCGGCCTGCGCCGATAACATGAAAGGGAGCGGCCAGGCGCCGCTCCCTTCTCATATGGGTAGGACCCCAGCGTCAGGCGCGTGGCGACGTGAAACGGCCCGGCGCCTGACGTACAACTGAAGATCCGAGACACACAGCCCCCGCGTCCGCTCAGCACCATGCGACCCGCGACGCCTGCGGGCCGGTCCTCGGTAGTGGCTTCCGGTAGGAACGGCAGAGTTCCTCGACCGGGTGCTTCGATCGAAGACCGGCGCTGCACCTAACGAGGGTGCCGGTGAAAAAGGGCGCGGGAGACCGACCACAAGGAGGTCCCCCGTGGAGGGTGTCCACACCGCTGAAGCCGTTATTGACAACGGTTCGTTCGGCACGCGCACGATCCGGTTCGAGACCGGTCGACTCGCGCAACAGGCGGCGGGTTCCGCCGTCGCCTATCTCGACAGCGACACCATGGTGCTCTCGGCGACCACCGCGTCCAAGTCGCCGAAGGAGAACTTCGACTTCTTCCCGCTCACGGTCGACGTCGAAGAGCGCATGTACGCCGCGGGCCGCATCCCCGGCTCGTTCTTCCGGCGTGAGGGCCGTCCCTCCGAGGACGCCATCCTCACCTGCCGGCTGATCGACCGGCCGCTGCGCCCGTCCTTCGTCAAGGGCCTGCGCAACGAGATCCAGGTCGTCGCCACGGTCATGGCGCTCAACCCCGACCACCTCTACGACGTGGTGGCCATCAACGCCGCGTCCCTGTCCACCCAGCTCGCCGGCCTGCCGTTCTCCGGCCCGATCGGCGGCGTGCGCGTGGCCCTGATCGAGGGCCAGTGGGTGGCGTTCCCGACCCACCACGAGCTGGAGCGGGCCACGTTCGACATGGTCGTGGCCGGACGGGTGCTGGCCGACGGCGACGTCGCCATCATGATGGTCGAGGCCGAGTCCACCAAGGACACGCTCAAGCTGGTCGCCGAGGGCGCGGTCGCGCCCACCGAGGAGACCGTCGCGCAGGGCCTTGAGGCCTCCAAGCCGTTCATCAAGGTGCTGTGCGAGGCGCAGTCGCGCATCGCGCAGGTCGCCGCCAAGGAGACCGCCGAATACCCGGTCTTCCTCGAATACCAGGACGACGTCTACAACGCGGTCGAGGCCGCGGTGAAGAACGAGCTGGCCGCCGCGCTGACCATCGCCGGCAAGCAGGAGCGCGAGAGCGAGCTCGACAAGGTCAAGGCGCTGGCCGGCGAGCGGCTGCTGCCCGAGTTCGAGGGACGCGAGAAGGAGATCTCCGCCTCGTTCCGCTCGGTGATGAAGAAGCTCATGCGTGAGCGGGTCGTCAGCGAGGGCGTGCGCATCGACGGCCGTGGCACCAAGGACATCCGCGCCCTGTCGGCCGAGGTGCACGTGGTGCCCCGGGTGCACGGCTCGGCGCTGTTCGAGCGGGGCGAGACCCAGATCCTGGGCATCACCACCCTCAACATGCTGCGCATGGAGCAGGTCATCGACACGCTCAACCCCGACCGCACCAAGCGTTACATGCACAACTACAACTTCCCGCCCTACTCCACCGGTGAGACCGGCCGGGTGGGCTCGCCCAAGCGCCGCGAGATCGGTCACGGCGCGCTGGCCGAGCGGGCGCTGATCCCCGTGCTGCCCGCGCGCGAGGAGTTCCCGTACGCCATCCGCCAGGTCTCCGAGGCGCTCAGCTCCAACGGCTCGACCTCGATGGGCTCGGTCTGCGCCTCCACCATGGCGCTGCTCGACGCCGGTGTGCCGCTCAAGGAGATGGTCGCCGGCATCGCGATGGGCCTGATCGGCGAGGGTGACACCTACGTCACGCTGACCGACATCCTCGGCGCCGAGGACGCCATGGGCGACATGGACTTCAAGGTCGCCGGCACCAAGGACGTCATCACCGCGCTCCAGCTCGACACCAAGCTCGACGGCATCCCCGCCTCCGTGCTGGCCGGCGCGCTGAAGCAGGCCAAGGGCGCCCGCCTGGCCATCCTCGACGTGATGCAGGAGGCGATCAACTCTCCGGCGGAGATGAACCCGACCGCGCCGCGCATCATCACGATCAAGGTCCCGGTAGACAAGATCGGCGAGGTCATCGGCCCGAAGGGCAAGATGATCAACCAGATCCAGGACGACACGGGCGCCGAGATCACCATCGAGGACGACGGCACGATCTACATCGGCGCCACCGACGGCCCCTCCGCCGAGGCGGCCCGATCGGCGATCAACAGCATCGCCAACCCGCACATGCCGGAGGTCGGCGAGCGCTACCTGGGCACGGTCGTCAAGATCGCGGCCTTCGGCGCGTTCGTCTCGCTCATGCCGGGCAAGGACGGCCTGCTGCACGTCTCTCAGATCCGCAAGCTGCACGGCGGCAAGCGCATCGAGAACGTCGAGGACGTGATGGGCGTCGGCGAGAAGATCCAGGTCGAGATCGCCGAGATCGACGGCCGGGGCAAGCTCTCCCTGGTGCCCGTCGAGGTCATCGAGAAGGAGGCCGCCGAGAAGGAGGCCAAGGGCGCCGGGTCCGAGGACGGGGAGACCGCTCCCGAGTCCGAGGGCGGCGCGCCCGCGGAGTCCTCCGCCGAGGACAGGTCCGATCGGCCGCGCCGCACCCGTACCCGCGTGCGCAACACCCGTTCCGACGGGGACGACCGCAACTCGTGACCGTGTCAACGACCGTGCTCGGCACCCTGGTGCCTCAGGAGGCTCCGTGACCACCACCACGCTGCATCCCGGCAAGGACGGTGCCGGGGTCGTCCGCCGCACCGTCCTCCCAGGTGGGCTGCGCGTGGTGACCGAGACCATGCCGACCGTGCGTAGTGTCGCGGTCGGCATGTGGGTCGGCATCGGCTCGCGTGACGAGGCCCCCGAGCACATGGGGGCCACCCACTTCCTCGAACACCTGCTGTTCAAGGGCACCCCCACGCGGGACGCCATGGAGATCTCGGCCTCCGTCGAGGGCATCGGCGGTGAGATCAACGCCTTCACCGCCAAGGAGTACACCTGCTACTACGCGCGGGTGCTCGACGAGGACCTGCCGATCGCGGTCGACGTGCTCGCCGACGTGGTGACCAGCTCGCTGGTGACCGACGAGGACGTCGACTCCGAGCGCGGCGTGATCCTCGAAGAGATCGCCATGCACGACGACGACCCCTCTGACGTGGTGCACGAGCAGTTCGCGGCGGTGCTCTACGGCGACTCGCCGATCGGCCGGCCCATCCTGGGCACGGTCGACTCGATCAACGCCCTGCCCCGCGAGCGGATCGCCGAGTACTACCAGCGCTACTACCGGCCCCGGCGCACGGTCGTGTCCGTGGCGGGCAACATCCGGCACGAAGAGGTCGTCGAGCTGGTCGCCAGGGCCTACGAACGGGCGGGGGCGCTGAACGGCCCGGCCGAGTTCACGGCGCCGCGCATCAGCGGTCCCGGTGCGGAGGCGCGCTCCGGCGTCCGGGTGCTCGACCGGCCGACCGAGCAGGCCAACCTGGTGCTCGGCACGACCGGCCTGTCCCGCACCGACGACCGCAGGTTCGCCCTCGGCGTGCTGAACGCGGCGCTGGGCGGCGGCATGTCCTCCCGGCTCTTCCAGGAGATCAGGGAGAAGCGCGGCCTGGCCTACTCCGCCTACAGCTACACCTCGGCCTACGCCGACACCGGGCAGTTCGGCATCTACGTGGGCTGCCTGCCGTCGAAGATCGACGACGTGCTCAAGATCTGCCGGGACGAGGTGTCCAGGGTGGTGGCCCAGGGCCTGAGCGCCGACGAGATCATGCGTGGCAAGGGGCAGATGCGGGGCGGGCTCGTGCTCGGCCTGGAGGACACCGGCTCGCGCATGTCGCGCATCGGCAAGAACGAGCTCGTCTACGAAGAGCTCATGTCGGTGGACGAGGTGTTGTCGCGCATCGAGGGCGTCACCCCCGACGAGATCACCGAGGTGGCCGCCGACGTGCTCAACCGGCCGCTCACGCTAGCCGTGATCGGTCCGTACGGCGACAAGGACTTCTCCGACGCCGTCCGCTGACCTGCGACGCCAGCGGGAGATCCGGCACCGGTCCGGATTTCCCGTTGGTATAGGGTTACGGTGTGATCAAGGTTGGTGTGCTCGGCGCCCGTGGGCGTGTGGGCGTCGAGGTGTGCAAGGCGGTCGAGGCGGCCGCCGACATGGAGCTCGTGGCCGCGCTCGACAAGGACGACGCCATCGAGGGGCTCGCAGGGGCCGAGGTGGTGGTCGACTTCACCCATCCCGACGTGGTCATGGACAACCTCGAATGGGCGATCGGCCATGGCATCCATCCCGTGGTGGGGACGACCGGGTTCGACGCGGGCCGGCTCGACGCCGTACGCGGCTGGCTGGCGGCCACCCCGGGCACCAACTGCCTGATCGCCCCTAATTTCGGCATCGCCGCCGTGCTCATGATGCACTTCGCGCAGCAGGCGGCCCGCTACTTCGAGTCGGCCGAGATCGTCGAGCTGCACCACCCCAACAAGGCCGACGCGCCGTCCGGCACCGCGCGCCGCACCGCGGAGCTGGTGGCCGAGGCGCGGGCGAAGGCGGGGCTGGGCTCGATGCCCGACGCCACCAGCACCTCCTTGGAGGGTGCTCGGGGGGCTGACGTGGGCGGCGTGCACGTGCACGCGGTGCGGCTGTCCGGGCTGATCGCGCACCAGGAGGTGCTGCTCGGCGGTGACGGTGAGATCCTCACGATCAGGCACGACACGATGAGCCGGTCCGCGTTCACGCCGGGTGTGCTGCTGGGGGTGCGCAGGGTGCGGGAGTTGCCCGGTCTCACCCTGGGCCTGGAGCCCCTGCTCGACCTCTGACCGGCCTCGACCCGGGCGGATCAGGCGTGGAGACAACGTGCCTGTGCGTTGGGCACGCCCGTCTCTATGCGCATACGACGTGCTTGTGCCTGGGGCACGCCCGGCTTCGTGCGCACACGACGTGCCCACGCCGCGTGGGTCGTGGGCACGTCGTGACGGGAGGGTCCCGGCTCCGCACAGCCGGGCCTGTGATCAACCCTAATACGAGAGGCGAGTTCCGCCCGAAACATGAGATCGTGTCGCCATGGTGCGATGGGCTGAGGCTGACGAGCTGCCCGGGCTGATCTCCATCGAGCTGGCCGCCGACCGGCTCTTCGAGCAGGTGGGCATCGTGTTCCCGCCGGGCACCACCATGATCGAAGAGGTCGCCGATCCGGGCGCCGTCCTGGTCGAGGGGACGCCCCCCGCCGGGTTCGCCCTGGTCGGCTGGGTGGACGGCAACCTCCATCTCGACCAGCTCGCCGTGCGTCCCGACAACATGCGCCAGGGCATCGGGGGCCGGCTGGTGGCGGCGGTGATCGACCACGCGCGGGCCGCCGGTGCGCCGGCCGTGACGCTGACGACGTACCGCGACGTGCCCTGGAACGCGCCCTGGTACGTCCGGCACGGCTTCTCCGTGCTGCCGGAGCCCGAATGGGGTCCCGAACTGCGTGCCCTGGTGGAGCACGAGCGCGACCTCGGGATCGAGATCGCGCCCCGCGTGGTGATGCGCCGCTGAGGCCGCGCCTGCCGTACGACGCCGGTCCGGTCGAAGTCCGAGCCCAGAACGGGGAAGTCGCCGGCGTCCACCCGCACGTCCTCGAACTCACACCATTGCGGCCCTTGCCCGTCGTCGACCACCCCCGGTATCCGCGCCGCGGCGGACGGCTGGTGTAGCGGTACTCGGCCAGGTGGAAGGCGGTGCACCGGTCGTAGCCCACGCCGAGCAGCAGCACCAGGGCGCCGGCGTCGTACAGCCGGGCGAGTGGTGAGCACTCCCCGAGCAGGCAGTCGCGCTCGTGCCCGTCAGTGATCTTCGCCGCCAGCGGGCCGACGGCGGCGAAAGAGGTGTGCGGGTGCGCGCTGCGCAGCGCGCCGGGAAGGGCGCGGACGTGCTCGGCGATGCGGTCCATCAGGTTGGAGGGCGTGGACGAGGGGTCGAAGGCCGGCATGCGCGCGCGGTGGGCGGCGATCTGGTCGGAGCTCTTTCCTGACACCGCGTCGCGATAAAGCGGCGAGGTATCGGAGTTGGCCGACGTGTGCCCGTGGGTACGACCAGCGTGCCTTCGCCGCCTATCAGGTCGCGCAGCGCGGAGACCACTGTGCTCGCGCCGCCGTCCACGTGGCCCAGGCTGCTGAGCGAGGAATGGACCAGTATGACCTGACCGAATCTAACGCCCAATACCGCAAAGTCGTGACTTAAGCGGGCATAGTTGATCATTGTGTACGAGTCACTCCCTTGTCGTCAGTTATGATCACACCGTGGTCGAGGGGTGTTCAGTCGCTGCCATTCCCCCCACCGGGACTCATGCGCAATAAGTGATCATGGAGTGCGTTAAGCTTCCCTTCCCTGCGGTCTAGGGTCTGTCCGTAAATCGGTCACGGCTGGGTGCTTCCAGGAAACGCCCCTATACTTCGACGGGTTCCCAGGTGGCAATTGCTTGGTAATGAAACCCTTTCCATCCAGCAAGGGGCGGGTTGTCGCCATGCTCGACCGCACTCGTGCCCATAAGGTCAGGGCCGAAAAGGCACGGGGCGAGGCGGCGGCGTGAGCGAAACCATTCTTGCGGATCCCACGATCACGACCCCACCCAAAAGGGCGAGATTCGCCCTTGTATGGGTGGGTTCGGCCATTTCCACGGTGGGCACGAGGACTCTCGGCATCGCCTACCCGCTGCTGGCGTTGACGCAGACCGATTCGCCGACCGCGGCCGGGTGGGCCGGATTCGCGTTGACGCTTCCCATCCTGGTCTTCTACGTGCCCGGCGGGCTGCTCGTCGACCGGATGTCGCCACGTTCGATCATCGTCTGGGCGGAGTTCGGCCGGATGCTGAGCGTGGCGTCCGTGCTGGCGATGTTGCCGTTCGGCGGCCCGACGCTCCCGCACATCATCGGGGCGGCGGCGGCGGAGGGCGCGTTGTGGGTGCTCTACACGCTGGCGGAGGCGGCGCTGCTGCCGTCGGTGGTCCAGCCGATCATGATGGAGCGGGCGCTGGCCAAGAGCGAGGCCGCGGGCCATCTCGCCTCGATCGCCGGCCGGCCGCTCGGCGGGTATCTCTTCGGGGCGGGGCGCTACATCCCTTTTGTTCTCAACACGGTGTTGTTCGCCCTCTCGTGCAGCCTCTTCGCCGGCTGGCCCCGCGAGACCGAGCGGCGACCCGCCGGCCCATCGCTGCTGGGTAACCTGGCCGCCGGCTTTCAGGAGCTCAAGAGCCAGAGCTTTCTCGGCGGCTCGATCATGCTGACCACCTTCACCAATCTGATGGTCAACGCGCTCATCATGATCTTCGTCGCCGGGTCGGGCGGCATGCCCTCGCTCGACATCGGGCTGGTCCTCGCGGTGGGCGGCCTGGGCGGGGCGATCGGCTCCGCGGTGGCCTACCGCTGGCCGCGCGTCCGCTACGTGTTGCAGTTGCACATGTGGATCTGGGTCGCCGGCCTGTCCGTGGCGGCCGTGGGCGCGACACTCGGATGGCGCTCCTACACCTTCGCCGCGGCGCTGTTCATCACCGGCATCGGCGGGGGATGGAGCAACGTGGCCATCCGGTCGGTGGAGGTTCACTGCGTCAAACCCGGGACGCTGGCCAGGGTCGTGGGCGTCTCGCGGCTGTCGTCGCACGGCGCGCTCTGCGTCGCGGCGCCGCTGGGCGGGCTGCTGGTCGCGGCGGGCGACGTCGAAGGCGCCACGCGCGCGCTGTGCGCCATGATGCTGGTCGTGGCCGTGGTGGTGTCGATCTGGAAGCCCCTGCGCACCAGGCTGACCCCTTTCCTGCCGTTGCCCGACATGCCGTCCCGTTAACCGGACGTGACGTCGGCCAGCTCACGCGCGGACTCCGCCAGGTGATCCGGCAGGGCGGGGGCCTCGGCCTCGATCGCCCGCCTGGCCAGGTCCACCGCCTCGGTGGTCTTGCCCGCCATCTGCTCGACCTTGGCGGCGTACAACAGCAGCGGTCCGTGGTCCTTCGGCTCCGTCAGCGCCTCGGCCAGCGCCTCCGCCATCTCCTTCTGTGCCTCCTTGAGGCTGTCGGTCTGTGCGAGCGCGAGCGCGTGCGCGGCCTTGGCGAACGGCCACCGCAGCGGCCTGGCCCGGTTGAGGTCGCGGAGCGCGGCGCGGGCCTCGCCCATGCCGGCCAGGATCTGGCCCCGGCTGAGCAGGGCGTCGGTGTTGTCGCCCTCTCTGTCGAGCACGCCGTTGAGCACGCCCAGCGCCGCGTCCAGGTGCCCGCCGTGCCAGAGCGCCCAGGCCAGCTCCGTCTGGATGGTGAGATCGGCGGGCACGCGGACCATCGCGGCGTGCAGCTCGCGTACGGCCTTGGCGGGGAAGCCCTGCGCCAGCCGCAGGCGCCCGATGGCCGTGAGCAGCGGCCCGACGGCGGCCACCGCGCCCGCGGTCTCGAAGCTCTTGGCGGCGGTGCTGTAGCGCGAGATGGCCTGGTTGAGGTCGCCTTCCTCATAAGCGATGTTGCCGAGCAGCGACTCGACCTGCGCGCGGAGGCGGAGGTCGTTCTCCTCCGACCAGTCCAGCGCCTTCTCGCCGAGCCGGGCCGCCAGCAGCAGGTCGCCCTCCCACAGGGCGCTCTCCGCCTCGCGCAGGTACTCGGCGGGCTCCATCTCGGGCGCGGCCGGCTCGGGTCGCCGGTCGTCCTGTCCGAGGGGGTGCAGGAGCCGGTCGTAGGCCAGCTCGTACAGGCTCTTTCCCAGGCTCTGGTCGGCCCGCAGGAGGTGCCGCTTCACCAGCAGGGCGACCACGCTCTTGCCGACGCCGGCCATTTTGATCGCGTTCTGCCGGACGGACTGCCGGTGCCCGGCCTGGCTCGGGAACGTCAGGCGCAACCACGTCCGCAACCGGTCGTCGTCACCGTCGAACCGCTCGTCGGCGATCTGCCTGATCTCCCTGTCGTAGTGCTCGGACAAGGTCTTGTCCGCGTGGTTGAGCACCTGCCCCTTCGCGATCTCGGCGGTCGCCGGCGGCAGGGAGCTCCACAGCGCCTCGCAGACGACCTGGAGCTGGACCGGCTCCACGCCCTGCCCCTGCCGCAGGGTGTCGGCGCGGGCCCGGACCTTGATGAGGTCGCGCACCAGATGTTCGGCCACGCCGTCGGCGAACGCGCGCCCGGTGCCCTCCAGCGGCCGGACCATCGCGTCCAGGGCGTTGCCGAAGGTCAGCGCCTCCAGCGGGAAGCGCTGCACGGACGGCGTGCGCTCGTCGTCGGCGTCGGCGAGCTCCCGCTCGTACGGGCGCAGATCCGTCAGCCGGTCGGCCCGGATCGACAACAACAACCGCAGCCTGGGTAAGGTGCGCAGCGCCTCGGCGAGCTGCCCGAAGAACCAGTCGCGGTAGAGCTGGTGCCGCCGGCCGGCGGCGAAGAGCTCCTCGACCTGGTCCACGGCCATCAACGTGAGCGTCGGATCGCCATAGGCGTCGCGCTTGACCGGCCGGGACCGCAGGAACGCGGGGATCGTCATGCCCGCGAGCCTGGTGGGCGGCGCCAGCGGGGACCATGACATCAGCAGGGCCAGGACGTACGGGTTGTGGGGCGGCAGCGCGGCCTGCGGAAAGGTGGAGGCGTAGGAGACACGGCCGAGGGGAAGCACGTCGGCGCCGCCGAGGCCGGGCAGCGGCATGATCCCCGCCCGGATGAGCGAGGTCTTGCCGATGCCGGAGGCGCCGTACAGGACGGTCAGTCGTTGTCCCTGCCACAATCGGTGTACTTCATGGGACTCCTCGTCACGGCCGTAGAATCTGTGGCGGTCCTCGGCGCGAAAGACGCGTAAGCCCGGGTACGGTCCGGGCGTCGTCTGCTGTGCGTTCGTGCCGGAAGTCGCCATGTCGATCCCATCCGCAGCCGCGTCTCACCGCACATATCCTCCGTGCCGGTCAACGAGGCCGATATCTTCGCACGCGCCGCGTGGTTAGCACATCCTCCACGGGGATAAGGTGCTCTGCGGGCGCGCCGAGGCGCGCCCGATTTCCCCCCTGCCGGTGAGAGATGGGGGAATGACTGCTAGATCGAATTCGAGAAAGTCGCCATCTGTTCCTTGTCGTCGCCCAGGCAGGACACCACTGCGGCTCGCAGAGCCGCACTGTCCATTTCCTGGATCTTGCGTAGGGTGAGGTTGGTGACGTCGATCAATGCGCTGGATCCGTACTGCCCATCTTGCATGTGCGTTCCCTCTGTTTCGGCCAGCCGAATATCCACATGGCTTACAGGCGCTCCATGGGCGTGCTCATCGTCGTGCCCGACCAAGATCGCGCAGAATTCTTCTTATGATTCTGTGATAAGCGTCTCGACTAATCAACCTCTAGGATGGGCGTACGATTAGCGAATCTCTTACGGGTGTTGCAGCGGAGGGGCGACGTGGCGGAAAATTCGCACTCCATACCAGCGCAGGGGCCGAAGGTCTGGGAAAGGGTCCCCAAGCGTAATTCGAACTTCACCGGCCGTGCCGATCTGTTGACCGCGCTCAGGAAGAGCATCAACACCGTCACCGCCGTCGTGGCCCAGCCGTGGGCGCTGCAAGGTCTCGGCGGTGTGGGCAAGACGCAGCTCGCCGTCGAATACGCCTGGCAATACCGGGCCCACTACGACCTGGTGTGGTGGATCTCCGCCGACCAGGCGATGCTCGTGCCGTCGTCGCTGGCCGGGATGGCGACCGCGCTCGGCCTGCCGTCCGCGACCACCACGGGCGTCGAGCAGGCGGCGCAGTCGGTGTTGCGCACGCTGCAGAGCGGGGTGCCCTACCGGAGCTGGCTGGTGATCTTCGACAACGCCGAGGATCCCGACTACATCAAGGACTTCATCCCCCGAGGGCCGGGTCACGTCCTCATCACCTCCCGCAACTCCCGCTGGAGCGACCACGAGGCCACCATCCAGGTCGACGTGTTCAAGCGCGAGGAGAGCATGGCCTTCCTGCGCAAGCGCCTGACCGGCGCGGTCAGCGAGGAGGAGGCCAACCGGATCGCCGAGGAGCTGGGCGACCTCCCGCTGGCGCTGGAGCAGGCCGCCGCCCTGCTGTCACGGACCCTGATGTCGGTGGACGAGTACATCGGCCTGCTGCGCAAGCAGACGAGCCGGGTGCTCAGCCTGGAGAAGGCGCCCACCTACCCGCAGTCCATGACGGCGGCCTGGCAGGTGTCGGTCTCACAGCTCGAAGACCGCATTCCCGAGGCCGTCGAGCTGTTACGGTGCTGCGCGTTCTTCGGCCCGGAGCCCATCCCGCGCGACGTGTTCCGCCGCGGCAACCGGTCGGTGGGCCCGCGCCTGGCGCCCATCCTGTCCGACATGATCCTGCTGACCAACGCGCTGAGCAATCTCGAACGCCTGGCGCTGGTCAAGGTCGAGCCGTCGACCCGCACCCTCCAGGTCCACCGCCTCAACCAGGCGCTGCTGCGCGACGAGACGCCCGAGAAGGACCGCCGCGAGCTGCGGCACGAGGTGCACCTGCTGCTGGCGGGCAGTGCGCCCAACGACCCCGACGACACGACCAAGTGGCCCAGCTTCGAGGAGCTGGCCGCGCACCTGGAGCCGTCGGGGCTGATCGAGTGCGATGATCCGGCCGTCCGCAAGTTCGCGCTCGACCTGGTGCGCTACCTCTACGTGCGCGGCAGCTTCAAGCCGGCGGAGGTCCTGCTGGACCAGTACATCGACAGATGGACCCAGATCAGCGGCCCCGATCACAAGGACGTGCTGGTCGCCCGGATCCACCTGGGCAACGTCTACCGGGCGCTGACCTTCTACGGCAAGGCCTACGACCTCGACTCCGAGACCCTGGAGATCATGGGCCAGTCGCTCGGCGCCGAGCGGCCGGAGACGTTGTGGGCGCGAAGCAGCTACGGCGCCACGCTCCGCGGGCGCGGCGAGTTCCTGCGCGCCCGGGAGGTCGACGAGGAGACCGTCGAGATCTACGAGCGGATCATCGGGGACAACAGCAGGGACGACATCAGAGTCCTGCGCGTGCTCAACAACCTGGGCATCACCTACTCCCTCACCAGCGAATACGGCAAGGCCCAGAAGACGCTGGAGGAAGTCCACCTCTACATGAGCAGCGCGGAGGGCCTGGGACGGCGCGTCCTGCTGCACTCGTGGAACAACCTGAGCCGGGCCGTGCGCCAGAACGGCCAGATCCACGTGGCCACCGACATGGCGGAGGAGGCCTACGCCTACGGCGTGGCACAACTCGGCGACGACAACCCCGCGACGCTGCTCGCGGCCAAGGACTTCGCGATCTCGCTGCGCAGGAGCGGCAAGGCGGCCGAGAGCCTGGAGCTCATGCGCGACACGCACGCCCGCCTGCACCGCCTCTACGGAGACAGCCACGCCGACACGATGTCGGCCGCGTTCGGCCTGTCCAACGCGCTGCGGGCCAACGGCGAATACGACGAGGCGCTGGAGATGGCGCAGCGGGCCCTCACCTGGTATCCAGAGGTGTTCGGCGAGAACCATCCGTTCACCCACGCGGGCCGGATGAACCTGGCGCTGCTCATCCGCCTGACCGGCGACCCCGCGGAGGCCCGGAAGATCGACGAGGAGGCCCTGAAGGGGCTCACGGACCGGGTCAGCCGCGATCACGACTACTCCGTGAGCTGCGCCATCAACCTGGCCAGCGACCTGGCCGCACTCGGCCTGCACGACGAGGCCCGCAGGCTCGGTGAGGAGAACCACCGGCGGATCCAGACCTACTTCAGCCGCGACCACTATCTCAGCATCGTGTGCGCGGCCAACCTCTGCGTCGACCTGCGGGCGGTGGGCGAGGACAAGGAGTACAAGCGGCTGCTCGCCGAGGTCACCCAGCAGTTCGACGTCAGCATGCGGCGCGACCATCCCGAATCGCTCGCGGTGCTGGCCGGCGAGCGGATCAACGTCGACTTCGACCCGCCGCCCATCTAAGCCCGGCGGAGGTCAGGTGTCGGCTCTGGTCCAGGCCGATCTGTGGTGCTCGGACTGCAGGCGGGCGCGGGCGGCGGCGGCGGGCGTCACCGGCTCGGCCCGCCAGCGGCGCAGCGTGTCGCGCAGCGTGGCGACGAAGTACGTGCCCGCCTCCGTCAGCCCGCCGCTGTCCAGGAGGGTGCCGGTGACCTGGTAGGCGGCCTCACGCCAGCGGGCGAACTCCACCTCGGCGTACGGGCCGTTCCCGGTCTCCTCGGTGTGCCGCCGCCAGAAGCCGGCGACGCCCGCGTGCGCGTACGCGCCGTGCAGCAGCCCGAACAGCGGCCGGGCGTCCGGCCGCCACGGTGCGTAGAAGCGGCGGCCGTCGTCGGGCCGGACCAGCTCCACCACGGCGCTCAGCGCGTTCAGCTTGGCGTGCTGGAGCTCGTGCGCCAGCGTCAGCGCCATGCCCATCCCGTCGGCCGGGTCGGACAGCGCGATGGTGCCGAACGTGTCGCGCGCGGAGGCGCTGCGCTGGTCGAGCGTCCGCCGGCGGATGGGCGTGAGCGCCAGGACCGCCGTGGCCACCTCGCCGCCCACGGTCCAGTGGCGGGCCTGGAGCACCCTCCACGCCGCACGCAGGCAGCCGGCCCACAGGCGCCGCCGCTCGTCCGTCAGGCGCTCGTCGGCGTCGTCCCCAGGCCAGCGACAGGGGTCGAGGTCGTCGATGGTGATGAGCGTCTCCGGCGCGACGGCGACGCGGTGCAGCACCTGCCAGCCCGGCGCGTCGCCCGAGACGTCCACCCGGTACGCCCGATCGCCGGCCCGCAGCTCCGCCCCGCCCGCCACCGGCTCGACCGACACCCGCACCCCGTCCGGCAGGCCGCCGGCCGGGGTGAGCAGGCCCAGTGAGGGCAACATCAGCGTGCCGCCCGCCGGCACCTCCAAGGTCAGGGCGCGGCCCGAGCGCACGGCCGCGGCCAGGGCCAGTGCCGCCAGCCGGCCGGGATCGCCGCCGGGCAGCGCCCGGCACGCACGCAGCGCCCACGCCCCGACCGCGGGGTGGCGGAGGCAGCGGCCGACCTCCTCGGGCCGGTCGGCCTCCATCTCCGACAACGCCTCGTAGGCACGCGTCACGAGCGCGGCGTCCGGGTGCCCGCCGCGCTCGGCCTGGTCCACGAGGAACCGGACGAGCAGGCGATGCTTGCTCTCCTGGGCCGCGCACAGCTCGCGTACGGCCTGCGCGCCGCCACCGCCGGTGGCCAGCATGGAGAAGGCGGTGCTGGAGATCCGGTGCGGCGCCGGACTCATCCCGGACCTCGCAGGCGAGCCATGTCACGCCGGCAGCGCGCGCCGATGTAGGAGATCAGCCGGTACAGGTCGGGACAGTAGACCGACGGCTCGGCGAATCCGGTGTCCGGATGGAAGCGGTGCGCGTACAGGCCGCCGCCGCAGGTCGAGACGATGTCGCAACGCCGGCAGACCGACGAGAGCGACAACTCGCCGAGTTGCCGCGCGACGATCGACGGATGCCGCAGCGCCTCGTCGAGGGAGTCCCTGAGCAGGTGCAGCCGGGTGCCGGGCGCGCCGTGGTAGGTGCTCTTGAGGATGTCCGACTGCTCGATGCCGCCGTCGGTCTCGATCACCACCATGCGCACCGGTGACAACCCCACGGTCTCCGCCCGCGAGGGGCTGCCCATCATCAGGCGCATGATCTCCCGGAACATCCGGATGTCGGTCTGCAGGACCGGGCTGTCGTACCAGCGGTCGAATATCGTGATCAGCCAGTCCGCGTACGGCGTCGCGGCCGAGCCCGGCACCCGGAAGGGCGGCGGCGACGCCCAGTTGCCGTGCGGCAGGAGGAAGTCCACGGCCGGCGGGTCGAACTCCAGCAGCGCCTCATAGGTGCGCAGCGGATCGTTGCGCACGTCCACCGTGCACAGGATCCCGCTGAACAGATGATGGTAGGGCCCCGTCGTGAGCCGCCGCAGCGACTCGCTGACCTGGGCATGGCTGCCCCGGCCGTCGGCGAAGCGGCGGTGCCGGTCGTGGGCCTCGGCGTAACCGTCCAGGCTCACGCCGACCCGGATCTCCAGTGACTCGAACAGCCGCAGGTACGCCTCGTCCAGCCGGACCGCGTTCGTCTGGATGTTGACGTTGACCCGGGTGCCGGTGGCGACGGCGCCGCGAATGCCGCGGACGATGCGGGAGATGAGCCCGGCGCCCGCCAGCAGCGGCTCGCCGCCGTGCAGGATGATGTCGATCTCGGGTAGATCGTGCTGGGCGGCGTGCTCCGCGATCCGCTCGATGGTGCGGTCGGCGACGGCGTCGGACATCCTGCGCGGCTGATCGCGCCAGCTCTGGTCCGCCATTTCGTAGACGTAGCAGTGGCGGCAGGCAAGATCGCAGCGGCTGTGCACTTTCAGGATGAACTGCTGGAAGGCGAGCGGTTCCCAACCGCCGGCCAGCAGCGCGTCGACGTCGAGGAATTCCGGGAACCCCCTGGTGAGCAGCGGTTCCGAATCAGGGCTTCCTAACAACGGCTACCTCTTATACGTCGTGCGCCCCCGACCTGCTCTCCCCTGGGAAGGGCGCTAGACCCCGTCCCTATGTCTCACGACTTCGATGACGAGTCAAGATTTTTGCCTATGGGAGCGGTTTTCTTCTTGGTAGTAGAGCAATTCCTCGAAGAACAGATACAGCTCGTCCATTTTGGCGATCACCGGCAGCCAGTCGTGCGTGCCGAGCCCGTCGCGTTCCAACGGCGACAGCAGGTGGGCGGTGGCCCGCAGCGCGCTCTGCGGGATCTCGATCGGCACGGTCTGCGCGGCGCCGTCGCGGAAGGCGCGGGCGAGCGGATGCCGTGGCCCGCGCACCCCGAGCGCCTCCAGCGCCAGCTCGGCGGGCTGCCTGGAGACGACGCCGCCGGCCAGCTCCGGAGCGGCCGGGTTGGCCAGCGCCACCAGCACGCGCAACTGCGGCGGCAGGTCGCGCAGCGCGCGCGGCTGCCGGTCCGACTCGTTGTGCCGCTGCCCGCGCGCCAGCAGCAGCAGCACCTCGAAGACCTCCTCGCGCAGCCCGCGCGTCACCTCGGCCACACAGCGCGCGGGCGCGCGGGCGGAGCCGGCCAGCCGGCGGCCGATGGCCTGCCGGACGAGGGCGAGCGGCTCGGCCAGCAGGAAGTCCACCAGCTCCTGGTAGGCGCCGTCGGGATCGCCCTGCTGCGCGCGGGCGTACCGGCTGACCGGGTCGGGGGAGCGCGGGTCGGTCCGCACGTCGCGGGCGAGCCGGTCGAGGTCGCGCCTGGACTCCAGGGTCGCGCGCGGGCGGCTCACCGGAGCCGAGCGCAGCCTGCGCCCGATGAGGAACGCGCCCGCGACCGTCCCCGCGGACACCGCGAAGAGCGCCGCCATCACCGGCGTCGAGCCGCTCAGCAGCGCCACGACCGCCAGAACGGCCGCCACGCCGACGAGCCCGGCCAGCCAGCCGAGCGCGGTGGACCGCTCGCGGACGACGTCGGCGCGGACCCGGCGGAACTCCTCCCAGTCGGCCGTGGCCCGCGCCGCCCTGGCCTGGGCGATGCGCTCCACCAGCTCCTCGCGGCGGGTCGGCCAGTCGGGGCGGGTCCGCTGCTTCTCGCGTTCGAGCCGCTCGGCCAGCTCCGCGAGGTCGCGCCGGAGCGCCGCCGCCTCGTTGAGCCGCTCGGCAGACAACTCCTCCAGGCTCGCCCGCATCTCGCGCAACGTCTCGTCCAGCACGCCCGGCTGCTCCGCCTGTACGGGCATGGCCGCCACCCGCGCCACGAGCCCGCGCAGCTCGCGCAAGAAGCCGGCCGAGTCGTCGGCCACCAGCACCTCGTGCGTCGCGCCGCGCAGCGTGGCCAGCACCGCCGGGCTCACGTAGCCCGTGACCAGGAGCGCCGTGAACGCCGAGCGGCTGCCGGACCCGATGAGCTGCACCGCGTTGGCCGCCTCGTCGTCGAAGAACACGGCTTCGGACAGCTTGATCACGGACCGGGGGCCGTGCTTGCCCGGCACCTGGAACGAGGTGATCCGGCCGTTCTCCTCGATCCGCGCGGGAGCCAGCCCGGCGCCGCGCAGCTCGGTCTCGACGAGCATCGCCAGGGTCGCGAGGCTGGGGGAGCGGCTGTCATGGGCCGAGGCGTCCGCGACGACCTCGGCGTCGACCGGCTTGCGGTCGGCGGCCTCGAAGCTCGCCCAGGCGAGCTGCAGGAGCAGGCGGATGTTGCCGCCGCTGTGCCGCAGCAGCTCCAGCAGGCCGTCCTCGGTGACCGGCCGGATGTCCTCTGAGGCAGCCTGGCCGGTGGTGATCGACTGGCCGGTGCTGGTGGGCTGGCCGGCGGTGGTGGCGGCCTGTCTTGGGGTTGAGGAGGGCTGGCGGGCGGCGCCGATGTAGACCGCCAGCACCTGTCTGGCCTCGTCGGGCGTGAGCGGCAGCAGATGGCAGGCGCCCGGGGCGATGCGCTGGCGCAGGTCAGGCGGCATGCCCAGCCAGCCGGCCTCGCTGGTCGCCAGGACGAGCAGCCCGCCCGCCTGCGGGACGGCCTCGACCAGGCCCTGCAGGAGGCCGACGTTCGCGGCCACCGGGTCGCCGTCCACGAGCAGGAACTTCTCGCACTGGTCCAGCACGATCACGAACGGCCGGCCGCCCCTGGTCACCAGCGTGGTCAGGAGCTGTAGCCCGTAGCGGCAGGTCAGCGGATCGCCGATCTGCTCGCTCACCCCGATGGCGCCGGCCGCGTCGGGGCTGATCGGCCGCCCGCACAACCAGTCGTAGGCGTCGCCGGAGTAGTCGGGCCTGATCAAGTAGTCCAGCGCCCGCTGGAACTGCGGCCAGTCGCCCGCCACCGCGGCGATCTCCTTGGCCTGCTCCTCCAGCACCTCTCCCTCTTCGACCAGGTCGAGCACCCCGAGGGGCTTCGTGCCGCGGAGGCGATCGTCACCGGGGGGCTCGTACGCGGCGCGGGCGCTCAGGTCGCCCTTGAGCGCGGCGCGATAACTCAGGCTCAGGTCGGCGAGCAGCCGCTGCGGGAGCTGGGAGACCAGCCGGCGGTAGGCGGCGACGAAATCGTCGTCCTGGAAGCGCAGGTAGAGCTGGACCGCTTGCGCGTTCACGGTGTTGACGCGGGCCATCATGTGCCGGGCCGCGTGCGTCTTGCCGATGCCGTGCGCGCCGTACAGGCAGCTCAGACCGCCGTCGCGGGGAAATTCGCGCAGGTACGCCTCGGCCAGGCGGAGGGCCCCGCGGACGCCGGGCAGGAGCGCGGTCGGGGTCTGCTGGACCCAGTCGTTCAGGAAGTCCGGCCGCGAGGTCTCCTCGGCGCTGGAGATGCCGCGGGCCGGAAAGGGATTGCGCGGGGGATAGGGGGGAATGTCAGCCATGGTTGCCTCCGGGCCCGTTCCATCTCTCGCCCTGCCAGATCTTGAGCCGCAGCCACCGCTCGTGGATGTGCAGGTCGTCCGTCGGCCACGGGTCGTCCTTGTCGTATTCGCTGAGGCGGAACTCCAGCAGCACCTCCAGGCGGCGCATGGCCTGGCCCACGGTGTACCTGCGCCCGCGGAACACGTTCGTGAGCGCCTCCTCGTGGAACGGGGAGGGCTGCCGGCCGTTCCACCGGCCCTTGGCGAGTTCGGTGATCTGCTCCGAGGTCAGGGTGCCCAGGTCCACGATCTGGCCGCGGGTGGAGAAGCGCTCGCGTTCGGCCGCGGTGAGCTGGATGGTGTTGGCGTGGTCGTAGGCGTCGACGGTGAACACCACGATGGTGCTCGTCCCCTCGAACACCTTGGTGGCCAGCGTGATGAGCTTCTTCGTCGGCACGCTTTCGTAGCGGATGCCGAAGGCGACGTTCGCGGTGGCGAAGGTGGCCGCGGCGAAACCGGCGATCTCCTGCAGGTCGTACTCGTTCATCCGGTTGGTCCTGGTGCGCCGGCCCAGCTCGGTGAAGCGGGTGCGGAGCTCGTCGGGGATCCTGATCGCGCACTCGTTCATCTTGTTGCGCAGGGACAGCAGCGTGGAGCAGACCTGCGCGTAGGCGTCCTGCGTCATGTCGTCGGGCTCGGCGCGGTGGATCACGAACGTGCCCCCGGGTTTCGTGGTCGCGTCCTGGTACAGGTGCATCAGGTGATTGGCCAGCGACGTCCGGCCGCTCCGGCCCACTCCGTTGATCAGGAACAGGGCCGGGCGCCCGTGGCCGGCCGCCTGCTCGATGGCCGCCTTGATGTCCGGCAGCCGGATGAACCCGGCCAGCTCCAGCAGCAGCTCGCGGTCGTCCTCCGAGGCGAGCGCATCGAGGGCGCGGCCGGCGTAGGGATTGCCGGACCGGAGTCCGTAGAGCTCATAGCGGGCGTCGTCGGCGAACCGCATCTCATCCGCCGATCATCGTCAGGTACGCGGGCAGCCGGCCCTCGGACGCCTCGAACGCCGAGCCGCCGAACAGCGGCGCCAGGAAACCGTGCCGGCCGTGATGGAGCGACGTCAGCTTCTGGATCTCCTCGGCACGGGCGCCGAAGCGCAACTGGAACCCCTTGATCGTGTCGGTGGCCAGCTTGTCCTGGTAGGCCAGCTCCAGCGCGATCAGCAGCGCCGGTTGCCGCGCCACGTGCGCGAACAGCTCAGGGCTCTGAATGCGCAGCACCACCAGGCGGACGACCAGGTCGGTGTGCAGGTCGTCGAGGCCCCGCGTGCCCTCGATGATGGCCTCCGTCACCCGCAGCAGGTTGAGCACGCGTTTGATCTTGCGTGGGTTCGGGACGACGATGCTCTCCAGCGTCTCGACGTGCCTGCTCGCCAGGTCGCCCAGGAGGGACCCGCGGATGAAGCCGCCCACCTCCGAGGCGCCGAGCGGGTAGAGATGCAGCGGAAGCTGAATGATCTTGTCGAGATAGTCGTCCGCGATGACCGCGTGGTCGGGAAAGCCGAAAGGCTGGTATTTCACCGAGACCCCGCGATCGACCACCTCTTTCGACAGCGCGATCAGCACGAAGACGTTCCTGAGATCGAGGAAGAGCTTGATGGATTCGAGCACGTCGATGATCTGGTCGGGCTCGCACCGGTCGAGGTCGTCGATGAAGAAGACGACTCTGCGGCCCTTGTCGGCCAGGCGGTCGGCCTCTTTCTGCAACAATTCGCGCAGGCGGCCGGTCTGGCTGTCCACCTGGCCGCGCATTTCGGCGTACTGGTGGGCCAGCTTGCCGATCTTCTCCACGCTCGCGCCGCCCAGGTTGATCCTTTTCAGGACCTCGTCGGCGGCCAGGTTGAGTATGATGTCGCCGAGCCTTTTCACGGTGTCGGCGAAGCGCTGGCCGGGCTCCTGATTGAGGGCGTTGTGCAGCGCGTTCAGCAGGGGGAGCAACATTTCGGGCTCGCGGCGGTGCACCCACGGATTGAAATGCACGCGGACGAACTCGTCGCCGTGCCGGTCGAGGAGCCGCTGGTCGACCATTCCGAGCAGGGATGATTTCCCGCTGCCCCAGGTGCCGTACACGCCGATCGTGAAGGGCGTCTGGGTGCGTGGATTGGTAATGACCGAAACGAGCGGGTCCACGTAACGCCGAAACTGCAGGAGATCTCCACGCCAATCCACCGGCGCGTCCGAGAGCATTGCGATGTCGGGCATCCTCTTCCTCCAGCAAGAGGATGCATCGTTACCGCCGCCTAAAACCATGGGTTATCGAACTGTGATGAGCCTGTGCCGCCTGATGACTACTTCTTGCGGCTCACCTTGGCGGGCGGCTCCTCGAAACGGGACCGTTGCGGCGGCGCGCCGCTGACGGTCTCCACGATCGTGGCCGCCACTTGGGACAGCTTGACGTTCTTGGCCTGGGACACGTGCCGGAGCACCTCGAACGCCTGCCGCGCGGTGCATCGCCGCTGCGCCATGACGATGCCCAGCGCCTGATCGATGATCGCCCGGGTGGCGAGCGCCTCCTTGAGCTGCACCGCCACCTCCCGCAGCCGGGCCGCGTGCAGCGCCGTACGGAACAGCACGCTGATGTGCTCGGCCGTCACGCGCGCGGCCACCTGGGTCTCCTCGCTGAACCCGCCGCCGCGCCCGGAGTAGAGGGTGAGCACCCCCAGCAGCAGGCCATCCGACTTCAGCGGCTCGGAGTACAGGCTCAGCATCCCGGACTCGGCGGAGAAGCGGCGCCAGCGCGGCTCGGCGGCCAGGTCGGTGACCGTCACCGGCTCACCGGAGTCGAGGACGTCGATGCACGGCCCCTGCCCGGCGGTCGCCTGCAGCTCGTCCAGCAACACGGCGCGTACGTCGGAGCTGGCGACGGTCCGCAGCCCCTCCTTGGCGAGCAGGCAGACGCTGATCATCGGTGAGTCGGGCATCGCCCGGACGGCGATGGTGACGCACTCGGCTAACGCCTGCTCGAACTCCTCGATGCGTATGGGCATGCTTGGCCGGTCCACCAGGTTCCCTCGCCTTGCTGCCGCCCTTTCGGTGGCTTCCTACGCTAGCCCTTCGGGAAGCCCGCTGGGAGCGGCGCGTCAGGAGACGTATGCGTCTATCTCGGCGAGGTAGGCGTCCTTGACGTGACGGGGCAACCAGGTGATCTCGAAGGCGTTCCGTTCGAGCTGGGCCACCTCCTGCCGGGTGAGCTGGAGCGCGTCCTGGAGGGCTTCGAGGTTCTCCTGCACGTAGGCGCCGAAATAGGCGGGGTCGTCGGAGTTGACCGTCACGCGCACGCCCAGGTCCATGAGCTTGCGGATGCCCTCGGCCTTCATCGACTCGGTGACGAAACCGTTGGAGATCGGGCAGCAGGTCAGCCCCATGCCCCGCTCCAGGACCACGTCCACCAGCCGCTGGTCCTCCAGGATGTTGACGCCGTGATCGATGCGGTTGACGCCGATGTCCTCGATGGCCTGGCGGATGTGCTCGATCGCGTTGTCCTGATCCACGTCGCAGTGCATGGTCAGGAGGTAGCCCTCCTGCCGGGCCCGCTCGTAGACCGCCGTGAACTTGCTCGGCGGATTGCCCCTTTCATCGGAATCGAGTCCGACGCCGGCGATCCACTCCCGGTAAGGCAGCGACTCCAGCAGCGTCGCCATCGCGTACTCGGCCTGGAAGTCGCGCAGGAAGCACATGATGAGCTGCGCCCGCACGCCGAGCTGGGTCTCGGCGTCCATCAGCGCCCGCCGCAGCCCGCGGATCACCACGTCGAACGGCACGCCGCGCGAGGTGTGCGCCTGCGGATCGAAGAAGATCTCGGCGTAGCGGACGTTCTGCTCGGCGGCCTTGCGCAGGTAGGCCATGGCCAGGTCATAGAAGTCGGGCTCGGTGCGCAACACCTGCATGCCCTCGTAGTAGATCTTGAGGAAGGACGAGAGGCTGTCGAAGGTATAGGCGGCCCTGACCTGCTCCACCGAGGAGTAGGGCAGCTCCAGGTTGTTGCGTCGGGCCAGCTCGAACGTGAGCTCCGGCTCCAGCGTGCCCTCGATGTGCAGATGCAGCTCGCATTTGGGCAGGCCCGCGATGTAGTCCTTCACACTCCCACTATAGAAAATGTACGCCCCCGCTGTTTCAGCAGGTGATCGCTCTGTTGTGGGTTCGCCGCGGTCAGAAGATGATCGCGAGTCCGACGGCGAAGAGCAGGCCGTACGCCATCTGCAGCTTGCCCGTCTGCTGGAGCACCGCGATCAGCGCCGGGCCCACCGCCCTGCCCAGCACGGTCCTGACCGGGGCGATCGCCAACGGCGCGGCGAGCAGCACCAGCGCGGCCCACGGCGTGACGGGGATCATCGCCAGCGCCACCACGAAGGGCACGACCTGGCAGGCGACGTACAGCGTACGGGTGCGCTCGGCTCCCAGCACGACCGCCAGCGTGCGCTTGCCGGCCTCACCGTCGGTGCCGACGTCGCGCAGATTGTTCACCACGAGCATGGAACACGACAGCAGTCCCACGGGGATGGAGGCAAGGAAGGCGGGCCAGCTCAGGTGCTCGGTCTGCACATACGCCGTGCCGACCACGGGCACGACCCCGAAGAACACGAACACCGCCAGCTCGCCCAGCCCGCGGTAACCGTACGGATGCCGGCCGCCCGTGTAGAACCAGGCCGCGGCGATCGCGGCCGCGCCCACCAGCAGAATCCACCACGCCTGCGTGACCACGACCAGGATCAGGCCCAGCACGGCCGCGAGCGCGAAACACGCCAGCGCGGCCGTCAGCACCTGCCGTGGCGTGGCCGTCCGCGAGCCCACCAGCCGCATCGGGCCGACCCGCTCGTCGTCAGTGCCGCGAATGCCGTCGCTGTAGTCATTGGCGTAGTTGACGCCGATCTGCAGCGACAGTGCGACGAACAGAGCCAGGATCGCCCGCCACCATACGAAGCCGCCTTCGCCGATCGCCACGCCGGTGCCCACCATGGCGGGGACGATGGCGTTGGGGAGCGTGCGCGGCCGGGCGCCGGCTATCCACTGGCCGGGGGTTGCCATGTCTCAAAACCTCTAGCTGATGTCCGTGGTGAGCCTGATCATTCGGATCGGGCGGCCCATGTCAAGTACACGTTCGGCCATGTCCTCGCCCCATCCGCCCGACTCCAGAAATCCAAGCACAGCGTGGTTGTCGGCGAACACCCAGGTGACGATCTGCCGGAAACCGTCGTCACGCAGGTGGTCGACGGTGGCGTTGAGCAGCCGGCTGCCGTGGCCGCGGCGGATGAAGTCGGGATCGACCAGCAGGGTCAGCATCTCGGCCACCACGCTGGGGTCGAGGTCGGGGTCCTCGGCAGGGGCATGGGAGGCCAGGCCCACGACGCGCTCGCCGCCACGGGGAGTGCTGAGTGCGGCGCTGCCGCCGGCGCCGAGGGCGGGGAAGCCTTCAGTGTCGAGAATGGTCTCCACCGCTACCAGCACCCGATGTCTGGGGGAGGGCGGAGCGACGATCGCCTCATCCCACTGGCGCAGCCACATCTTCTCGGCCGCCGCGCCGGTCATCTGATCGAGTGGGCCCTCGGGGAGGAAGTCCCGATAGCCGTAGCGCCAGGCGCGGATCTGAGTATTCGCCACCTGGAGCACATCCTCGCGCCGGGCCGCCCGGACGCCTACGTCTGCCATCTCGGCCCGCTCCTTCGCCTGCCGTTCGTGCCACAAGGCACGAGTTACACCGTATCGGTGTTTGACCCTTGGAGACGACGCGAACCCCGCTTCCTAGCCCGGTGTCGGTGCGGTTGCCGCATATACGTATGGAACACCATGAGCGGGAACGGTCATCGGCGAGTCGGTGAACACCTCTCGTCGATATGATCATGCATGGACGGCGGTGGCGAGCACGTTGGAGCGTGCTTTTGCCTGCTCATCTTGGGTGGTTGTGCCGGAAATCGGAGGTAGGCTCCGGCGGATTCGTCCTGGGCTCGACCCGCCGGCGCGCCAGCCCTCCCGGCACCCACACCGTCGCGCCCACGCCCCTGAACCCGTCCCCCACAGACCTTCGGCGCTTGGCTTCTTCGCGTGGTTTCTTCGGCTGGACGCCCGCGCTGCGCCTCCGCCTGGGACCTTCACCGGCCCTGCTCCATGGCCGTCCCCACAAGCCGGCTCAAGGCCCATGCGCCAACCGCGTAAGCCCTCATCTCCCCGATCGCGCACCAGACGCCGACCCACCCAGCGCGCGCATACTTGAAAGCCGTGACGCAGCCCCGCAGGATGGCAGAGGAGGTGTCACAACAATGGCGGACCTCACGATCCCAGAGGGCGGCTTCTGGCCGGCGCCGGAGATCCCGCAGCCCAACATCTATCCCATGGAATGGCGAGTGGAGACAGAGAAACTCGCCGCCATCTACGAAAAGTCCAAACGCATGCTCTGGAACCCGGCCGACCTCCCCTGGGACGGCCTGAAGCCAGAGGACTTCACCCGGGAGCAGCGGCTGGGGATCATGTACTGGTTCGCGGTCCTGGCCAACTTCGACGCATCAGGACCGGCCGTCTTCGCCCGGGCCACCATCCAGGCTTTCGAGAAACACGAAGAGGACCCGGTCCGGAAGTGCTTCTTCTCCATCACCCGTGACGAGATGAACCACGAGGAGTGCTGCCAGCGCACCATCGCCAAACTCTGGCCCGGCGGCCCTCTCAACTGGACCCCTGCGGACGACCTCGAAGCCGCCGCCCACAACAACATCGGCTGGCTCTACCACAACGGCGGCCGCTACTGGACCGGCTACAGCACAGCCGTGGGCAGATACTCGCTCCCGGTGCTCTTCACCAGCTTCATGATGGGCGAGATGGCCGCCTCGACCCTGTTCAGGGGCATGGCCACGGGCACGCAGCATCCGGTCTTCACCGAGATGTTCCACCGCATCGGCCGCGACGAATCCCGCCATCTCCAGATTTGCATGACCATCCTGGAGAACGAATGGCCGGGCCTCACGGACGATACCCGCAGCCTGATCACCCGCCAGCTCAGAGCGGGCTTCGTCTTCCTCAGCATGATCCTCTGGGAGCCTCCGGAGGGCTTCTGGGATCTCCCGCCCTACTTCCTCCCCAACCACCGCGTCCTCATGGACCACGCCAGGCAGGCAGGACTGGGCGTTCTGTCGTACGAGGAACAGGCCGAGAACTGGCGGGTGGCCATGGCCAGGATCCGCGCCATAGTCGAACGCTGGGGCATAGCCTTCCCGGCCATCCCGGAGCTGGACCTGAAAGGCGTGAACGTGGACTTCATAGACCCGGAGGAGATCATCCCCGTCTTCTGAGAGCGTGTTAGAGAAGATCGTTCATGTTCGGCGTGGTGGCGTGACCGCGGGTGCTGGGCTCGTCAGGGTGGCCGGATGCCCCCTCATCGCCACTCCTCGACGGATCTCGAATGCCATTATCGCAGCGTCGTCGATGACCTTGCTGAGTCCCTTCCGGACGGAAGCATCACCTGGTGTCACGCCGCAAGCGCCAGTGATGTGGCCGTTGCGCTCGGAGGAGAACTCTCCAGTACTGCGCTGCGCTCGCTCTCGGAAGCCAGCGGGGAAGCGGGGCATCACGTTCGGCGGTCCGGCCATGGAAAGACGCTGATCGTTGGCGAGTTGGGCTCATGGTTCGTGATCGTGGAACCCGACGACTGGAATGGTGCTGAAGCCTTGCCCCGGCTCTCGGCCGCTGGTGAGGCGGTGTCCTTGTGGCTCGGGGACACGATGCGGCACTACGACCTGCACTACGCCCGGGACGGACAAGAGCTGTGCCGCTTCCGATGGGGCGCCGAGCCCGACGGTGACCCGTCCTCGCTCGTCGGCCTTCTCTCTGGGCTGTCATTGGCATCGGGGCCGCCTTCGTTCGAGGAGTGGAAGGTGCACGCCTTCATCCTGTTGGAGCGGATCAGCGGAGTGCGCCTGACGACGCAGTGGCTGTGCCGTGAGCACACACGATTCGTCCAGGGGCCTCACGCACGTGATGTGCCGCCTGATGATGCCGAGCTGTGGCCTTAGAACGAGCTCGAAGGGGCCATTTGCGTTGGATGTCAATCGCAGACAAAGCGCGGTTGTCGTCGGACGGGTCCTCCTCGAGCGAGGCGGGAGGCCATGCCGGCGATGGCAGCCCAGCGGATGATCGCCTCGGAGACGGCGGGGTCGCGTTCGTAGTCACGAGCCAATCGTCGGCAGGCGGTCAGCCAGGCCAGCGTCCTTTCCACCACCCAGCGGCGGGAGATGACGCTGAATCCTTGCTGATCCGCGGGCTTGCGCACGATCTCTACAGTGGTGCGCAGCGTGTCGCGGGCCCAGTCCATCAGCTGTCCCGCGAAGCCCTGGTCGGCGAAGACGTGCCGGATCGGGGTGGTCAGGCAGGCCGATAGCAGGGCGGTCTTGGCGCCGTCGCGGTCTTGCCGGCTCGCGGCCATGACGAGCAGACCGGTGGTGTCGGTGATGATGAACCGCTTGCGGCCATTGACCTTCTTGCCCGCGTCGTAGCGGCGGCTGTCGCAGCCCACGGTGTCGGCGCCCTTGACGCTCTGCGAGTCGATGATCCCTGCCGATGGCTCATCTTCGCGACTCGCCTGGCGGCGCAGCTCGGTCAGCAGCGCCTCGGTGACGCCGGCCTGTTCCCACTGTTGGAAGTACCAGTACACGGTCTGCCAGGGCGGCAGGTCGGTGGGTAGGTAGGTACCGCCAAGGGCTCCACGACACGCGCCTCCGCACCCTTGGGTCTCCGCAGCGTTGGACTCGTGCCTGGGGGTCTCCATAGCGTTCGCCTCGCGCTCATGGACCTCCGCAGTTCTCGCCACCGCACCCCGCTCGGAACAGCCACAGCCGCCATCGCGCGAGGCGGCCGTCCGACGTCGCCGATCTCCACCACGGACCGGAGGCCGAGAACATCGCTCCACCCGTCGACGAGCACAGACCGCCACCAGCGCAGAGAACGCAGCAGCGGTCTGCCCGTGCCGCCTCCCCTAAGAAGGCCACCGCTCCTTGGGCGAGACGAAACTCCCTCGGTGGGGCACGGTGTAGATCCACTCCTGCTCTCGGAGAAGCGCCATGGCCCGGCGTACGGTCTCACGCGCCGCGCCGTACTGTCGCACCATTGAGATCTCGCTCGGAATCGCGCGGCTCGGCGGCAGCTCACCGGACTGGATGCTCTGCCGGATCTCCTCGGCGATGACCCGATAGAGCGGTGTCAGGTGATAGGAAGGGTCGGCCTCATCGGGGCCGCTCACAAAAGTCCCCTTTCCCTGCCGGGTATGGATGAGGCCTTGGTTGCGCAACACGCGAATCGCCCGGCGGGCGGTCGTACGCGCCACGCGGAACTCCCGCTGGATCCCCGCCTCGCTGATCACGGGGTCGCCCGGGGAGAGTCCGCCGACGATGCGCGACTTGATGACCTCACTGATCTGAAGATAAAGGTGGGTATCACCCTCGCGATCCAGCACCCTTCAAGGGTATACAAGGGATCCGTCAAAGGGAGGGTGATTAGGAATCCCTATTCGTGGGCCACTTTTCTGGCTGATTCACATAAGTGCCCCTATAAGGGACGGTGAAGACCCAGCCTTGTTCCCTGAGATGCGCGACGGCCTGACGTACTGTCACCTTGGCGACGCCGTACTGCCGCATCATGACTTTCTCGCCGGAAATGGCCCTGTTCGGTGCGATCTCACCGCGTTGGATGCTGGCCGCGACCTCTTCGGCGATCTTCTGATAGAGCGGCAGGTTCCTGGGCGAGCGCGGCGTTCCGGGCTTGCCGACGAACGTGCCTTCGCCCTGAACGGTGTACGCCAGCCCCTGCTCGCGCAATTCCCTGGCCACGCGCCTGGCGGTGGTGCGCGCGATCTCGTAGTCCTTCTCCAGCGAGGCCTCGCTGGGAACTGGATCGCCTGCCTTGAGCTCTCCACGCGCGATCTGATCGCGAACCAGCTCGGCGACCTGCTTGTAGATAGGCACGGGCCCTTCGCGATCTAGCACGCTCGGATTATAGACGAAACCGTACATGCCTGCTCAAAGCAGACGCTCAACAGATCTATGGATACGTTCAGTAGACCAAGGCATACGATCGGGTTATAGTGAGGACATGAAGTGGGAGAAGGGCGACCGTCATGGCCGGCACGTACCCCTGCCGGGAGATGGCTTTGCTGACATCACCTGGACACCCGAGATTTCTCGAGGCGAAAGGGTCCGAGTAAGGGACTACACATGCGAGTGCATGCCGGTGGTATATGAGCTTTGCCAGGCAGGTGGTATCGCGTTCATTCGCAGGATGCACAGGAAGGACGGAAGGGTGGTAGTTCACGAATACACCACCAAACCCGACGTCAACGTCCAGAATATGTGGCGTCAAATGCTGAGCAGAGGGACGACCGCGCCGGCCGAGTAGTTGTAGCAAGGGGCGCCGAGGTGGGCGCTCAACGACAACCCAGCCGGTGGTTACCGAGTTCAGCCACGGTCCAGCGTGTGGTCGTCCCAGTTCAGCCACGGTCCAGCCTGCGGTTGTCCGAGTTCATCCGCCGAAGCACACCGGCCGGCCCACGGACGGTCAGCTCCCCGCTACGCCCCGGCGGCGGCTACTCGATGGTGTCCGCGACACCTTCACGAAGAACCTCAGTGCAGGCTCCCGCTTGCCTGCGACTTCAGCACCGCGACCGAGTTGCTCCGAAGGTCAAGAGACGACTTCCAGCGTCTGCGACGGTTCCGACAAGGCGCACACGGTCAGCCTGTTGCTCGCTGCCGGCTCTTCGCCGTTTCGCAGCGAGCCACCCGAGTCGATCCGGGGGCCGAACCCCTCCGCGACCTGCTATCGGTCCCTGGATCTCACCGTGAACGCTCAGATGACTCCGGCTCTCTTATCAGCCGCCGCCCAGGGAGCCGGGCCGCATGGCTTAGTGACGAGGGATAAGTAGGTGCTCACGAAGCCGTGGTCTACGGTGGCGCGGCATGGACGCCGCGCGCCGTTCAGTCGAACAGGCATTGGGCCGATGTCTGTCCGTTTCCCCAGCAGGTGTCATCCCAATGCACCACGCACCTGCTGGGCTTTTATACCCTCGCAAGCTTTTCCGCGCCAAGCTTGCGAGGGCCTCCGCATGCGAGCCGACTTTCCTCGCGCAGTGAGGATATCGGCTCGTCCGGGTTGAAGCGGCCACCGCCTGAACCCCTCGAGCAGCAACGATTCATATTCGAGGGCGAGTCGCGATGGCCGCAGGAACCAGTCTGGCGCTTGTCGAGCACCCCGCGCAACCCGTCGAGAGCGATGGCCAGACTTTTTGCAGACCGTCATCGGGTGCGAATGCTGCACACTGTACGAATTCCCCCATGCCCGGCGAGTGTGTCGACTCCTTTCCTAGACTATGTGAAAATTTGTCTGACAAGTCCGAGCAGCAGTCGAATCTGAGGACTAGTCCAAGTAATCGGCAGATATACCGACTCTCTGGTTGATGCCGTTCCCTCTGTCGGTTAGATGCAAGCTTCTTTCGTTTTGAGAAATGCGTCAGGGTAAACGCCTATTGCCGGAAGGTCAGCAGCACACGTACCGCTTCGCGGGAGGCGGGAGGCGGTGTGGATCTCGTGATCACGTTCCGCTTTCGGAGGCCCACCTCAGATACGTAGGCGGGTGCGGGAGTGAGGTTGGGCCGGGCGTCGGGCTTGGTCCTTGGCAGGCATAGGACCCGGTCTTCGGTGGGGTGGCGGGAGTGAGGTTGCGGCGGGGCCTGGCCTGGTCCTTGGCGGCGTCGGAATCCGGTCTTTGATGGGCGGGCGGGAGCGAGGTCCCGACGGGGGTGGGGCCTGGCCTGTTCCTTGACGAGTGTCGGAAACCGGCTTTTGGGGGCAGGCGGTGAGATGCCCACGGGGTGAGGGCCTGGCCTGGCCCTTGGCGGTGTCGGATGCGGCCTCTGCTGGGGTGGCGGGAGTAAGGTCCCGGCCGGTGTCGAACCCGGGTTATGGCGGGTGTGCAAGCTTGATCCACGGATGCGCGGCCCTTTGGCAGACGTGGGGCCGGTTCTTTGGCGGCCGTGGACCAGGGGTCAGTTCTCGGCGGCTGTGGACTCAGGCTGGGCCTCTTGGCGGGCGTGGCGTTGGTTGCACGGCAGCAAACGGGGCAGTGCCGGCGCGGCAGCCCGGCTTTGCACCGAGCCGCCAGCCGCCATGGTTGGTTACGGCTGTCCTGGACGAGGGTTCCGCTCGGGGAGAAGACTCTTACCTGACGTATGCCTGAAGTGCGCCGCAGTCGTCTTCGGTGAGTGTGCAACCATCGGAACCGACCCTTTAGCCGGCCGGTATGCCACTCGGATGATGGGAGCGGAACTTTCGGATCAATCAACCGGTCGGGCGATCCCCGGCTCGGGACTACCCGGCTCGACGAACACCATCAGGTTCGTCCCCGCCTCGGCGGCCCACGCGCCACAGCGATACGGATTCGGCTAGCGGTAACCAAATTCTCCAACACGCGGTAAATCGGCGGAGCGCGAAAGCGTGAAGGCCCTTAGCAGGGGGTCAATCTGGGCATGGCATACAATATGCTTAGATTGAGCACCCCTGCCGACGTGTGTGGATCGGGCTATCATTCACGCGCAGCGTGCCGCTGTCTCCTCAGAAGGCGCAGGCTGCCAAGAAAGCCAGTCGTGTTCTATTCGAGGTTGGCGCGGTACATGGAGCGATCCGAAATCCTTCGAATGCATCATATTGCGCCACGACAAGTGACGACAGGCTGGCGTCTATATCAGTCTATCCACGGCATTGTATTATCATGGCTATTCTAGGGGCGCTGCACTTCAGCACTACACGCGAGATAGTTCCGTTTGCTGGCGGGTGGGCTCTTAGCCGCAGCGATATCGGTTCACGTAGGGATCCGCCTCCAGGCCGTGTCCGTGATGATCAGGTGGTCGAGGAACCGCAACCCGACCGTCTCGGCGGCTTCGACCAATTGGGCCGTCGCCTCGAGATCGGCAAGGCTTGGATCGAGAGATCCGCCCGGGTGATTGTGGGCGAGACCGAACACCGCCCCGCCCATGGTGAGCACCTGCGTGATCACCTCTCTGATCGGCATCGCCGTATGGTCGGTCGCACCTTCCGTCAGAACCGAACGCTTCAGCACTCCGCCACGGACGTCGCACACCACCAGGACGAGTCGCTCCAGCGTGCGGTTGCGCAGCAGGGGAGCACAGTGGTCGGCCAGGTCCGAGGTGCTGGTGATCCGTTCGGGCTCAGGCCACGTCTCTGTGCGCCGGACAAGGTGGAAGGCCGCAGCCACCCTCGCGGCCTTGGCCGGGCCGACACCGGGAACCGTGAGTAACCGGTGCGGATCGGACTGTCCGAGTCCGTGGAGATCTCCGCAGTGGGCTATTACCTGGGCGGCCAGGTCCAGGGCGCTCGACCCGCGGAAACCCGAGCCGAGCAGGACAGCCAGCAGCTCTCTGTCCGCCAGAGCGCTCGCACCGCTGGACATGAGTCGTTCGCGTGGTCGATCACGCGTGGGCAGGTCTTTCACTCGCATCGGCACCCTCCGTAACTGTTGTATCAAGGCACACCGACAGACTCTGGCCTGCGCATTCACGGTGGACAGGCGATGTCCTCCTCATCGGTGTGTGTCCCATTAGTCGTGTGGTGGGGTTGCCGGACTCGGTGATGACGATGCACGCGAGCCCCCGCGCAAACGTCTGGGCCCGAGGCGCCGCTTTGATCGACGGTCTCCTACGGTGCAGCGGCGGCCCGTTCCCCACGTCATCAGGTGATCAGGTGATCACTGGCCGAGTCATGTCACGGGCCGCCCCAACGTTGCGCGATCCGCTCGCTCTCTCCGGGAGGCAGCCCGCCCTTGGCGAAGCCGCGCAGCTCGTGCTTCGGGCGGGTGGGCGGTGTGATCGGGAAATCGGCGGCGATGCTGGAATTGGATGATCGCGACTAGTACTCCAGCCGCACTTATCGATCTTTGAGGCGTTGACGCTGGTAGTGGCTTCGACGGGCGCGGGCCTGATGGCGCCGTCGCCAGTATGACCAGCG
>NZ_JBSFVA010000033.1:0-114556 GCF_053592075.1 Nonomuraea sp. NPDC002799 | reverse complement strand
GGGGCGGGGCGACCAGAGGTTTCCGCTCCTCCGCTACCTGAACATGCTTCCGGCGGGGTGCGCGGCGGCCCGCGGGGCCGGCCCCGGTCGGGGCGCGGGCCGCGGCGGCACGGCGTCAGGCGTTCTTCTCGGTGACCAGGAACGACACGCTTCCCTGATCGTCGGCTCCCGCGTCCAGAGCCTTGTCGTCCAGAGCGGTGGCGGCCACCGGGTCCAGGTAGACCCGGGCCCCCTCGGCCTCGACCACGGCGTCCGCCGGTTCGGGTTCGGTGGCCAGCGAAAGGGTGAGCGAACCCGCGCCCTCCCCCTGAGACGAGATGCGAATCCCGCTCTGGGTGGGCTCGGGCGCCGCCGCAGTCAGATCACGGATCGCCTGGGCTGCGTTGGCTGTCAGGGTGAGCACTACTGCTCCTCCTCACGGTCGACGTACAGGAGCTTCCTGCCCTGCCCCTCGGTTTGCGGCCTAACCCTCCTTGGCCGTTTCTTTGCCTGAGGGCTCTCGGACGATCCCGCCCGCGTGGACAATGGGGCCCATGGACTTCGCGCCGCAAAGGGAAGCCATGGTGGCGCTGCTCCGCCGGCGTCAGAAGGTCAGCGACGCGGTGGCTGCGGCGTTCCTCGCGGTGCCACGTCACCTCTTCCTGCCCGGGGTCGACCCGGACGACGCCTACCGCGACGAGCCCATCGTCACCAAACGTGACGCCGACGGCCGGCCGATCAGCTCCTCCTCCCAGCCCGCCATCATGGCCACCATGCTCGACCAGCTCGCCGTGGCCCCCGGGCACCGGGTGCTGGAGATCGGCGCGGGCACCGGCTACAACGCGGCGCTGCTGGCCCACCTCACGGGCCCCGAGGGCCGGGTGGTCAGCATCGACATCGACGACGACATCGCCACGCGGGCCAGACGGCTCCTGTCCGACGCAGGAAAGCCCCAGGTGGAGGTCGTCTGCGCCGACGGCGCGCTGGGACTGCCCGGCGCCGCCCCCTACGACCGGCTGATCGCCACGGTGGGCGTGTGGGACCTGGCGCCCGCCTGGCTGGCCCAGCTCGGTCCCGGCGGGCGGCTGGTGGTGCCGCTCGACCTGCGCGGCGTGCAGGTCTCCGTGGCCATGGAGCGCGAGGGCGGGCACTGGGCCAGCCGGTCGGCGGCGCCGTGCGGGTTCATGCGGATGCGCGGGCCGTTCGCCGGGACCGAGGCCGTCACGGTGTTGCGCCGCGATCCCGAGCTCACTCTGGCGCTGCCCGAGCCGCGCGTGCTCGGCGACGTGCTCGCCGCCCTCGACGCCGAGCCCACCGAGATCGTGACCGAGGTGGCGCATCGGCCGGAGGCGGCCCACTCCGACATGAGCGTCGCGCTGTGGCTGGCGCTGCACGAGCCCCGCTGGTGCGCGGTGATCGGCAAGCTCGGGCCTGACACCGGCTACGGCATGAGCGCCGGGCTCGCCGAGGGCGACGGCATCGCGCTGCTGGTGGTGGTGGAGGGCTCGTTCGCCGTCCGCGGCCACGGGGCCGGCGGCGCCCGGCTGGCGGCCGAGCTGGCCGGTCACGTCGCGGCATGGGACGAGGCCGGCCGCCCAGGGGCGGAGACGCTGCGGGTGGAGGCGTATGAGGGGCCGGTCCCCGGTGACCGGACGGTCATCCGCAAACGCCACGTCAACCTGGCGCTGAGCTTCGGCTAGACCGCCGCCGCTCCGGAGGGACGACACCGGCGAAACGCGCTCGGAGGGCCGAATGCCGGGTGCGGGGCCTGCTGGCGATTACTGTCGGTAGTCAAACAATACCACCATGTCAGAGGTAACTCATGCGCACTCGTCTGACCATGTCGCTGGCGGCCGTAGCCGTCGCCGCCCTCGCCGGATGCCAAGCGGACGTGCCGCCGAACACCGCGGGCCTGGCGCCCCAGACCGACACACAACCATCCGAGCAGGACCGGACCTGGATGCGGACCATTCACCAGGGCAACCTGACCGAGGTGCAGGCCGGCCGGCTGGCGGTGGGCAAGGGCACCACGAAGCAGGTCAAGTCGATCGGCAAGATGCTCCTCGACGACCACACGGCGCTCGACACCAAGGTCACCCAGGCGGCCTCGCAGATGGGGGTCGAACTGCCCACCTCGACGACGGCCAAGCAGCGCGCGGAGCTCGTGCGGATGCAGGACGCGTCCGGCCAGGACTTCGACCACGACTTCGTCGCCGCCATGACCAAGGAGCACAAGGCCGCGCTGGCCGCCACCAAGAAGGAGGTCGCGCAAGGCTCCTCCCCGGCGGTGGTGGCCCTGGCCAAGGCCGCCGAGCCGGCGCTGCAGAAGCATCTGACCGCACTCCAGCAAGGTCACGGCGAGTGACCGTTCGATGACCATCCTGGGGGCGGAGGATGAAAGAGGGGAAAAACTGCCCAGACCGGGTGTGGGAATGAGACGATTTGGGGTATTTGTCCTGTTTGAACCCAGGACGAACGCATCGGGGGGATCGTCGTGGCCATGCAAACAGAGATCCGTAACCTGCTCGACTGCCATGTGGTCGGGTCGGACGGACAGTCGGTCGGCAAGGTGGGCCAGGTCTACCTCAACGATCGTACGGGCGAGCCGGAGTGGGTCACGGTACGCACGGGGTTCTTCGGAATGAAGCAGACCTTCGTGCCGCTGACCAACGCCCGCCGCTCGAACGAGGAGATCCGGGTCCCCTTCGACAAGGAAATGATCAAGGGAGCGCCCAATATCGACGTGGACGACCGCCTCTCCCTGGAGGAGGAGGCCGACCTCTACCGCTACTACGGCATGCAGCCGTCGAGCATCCCGCAACAGCGGGCCGGCGAGCAGCGGAAGTCGCCGATCGCGGGGGAGGCGACCGGGCGGCAGGCCGCAGGAGGTCGTGCGGAGGACACCCGCAGGGCCGTGCCCGGCGACCGGCGTGTCGACCCGGCCATGTCCGGCCGCGACCGCGACATGGGCCAGTCCGACCGTGACTTCGACATGACGCGCTCGGAGGAGCAGCTCCACATCGGCAAGGAGCGCAGGGAGACGGGCCGTGTCCGCCTGCACAAGTACGTCGACACCGAGAACGTCAGCCAGCGGGTCCCGGTCATGCACGAGGAGGTCGTGATCGAGCGCGAGGTCATCCGCGACGGGGAGACCGGCGGCGTGTACGAGATCCACGAGGAGGAGCGGGACATCCGGCTCTACGAGGAGCACCCGGTCGTCGGCAAGGAGACCAAGCCCGTCGAGCGCATCCACGTCCACAAGGAGAGCGTGCAGGGCGAGGAGACCGTGCAGGGCCAGGTCCGCAAGGAGCGGCTGGAGATCGACGAGGAGGGGTCCGGCAAGAAGGGATCATCCAAGCCGGAGGACGAGCTGCGCCGCCGGCGCGACAAGGACTTCCCCGGCGACCGGTGAGGCCGGCGGAGTGAGACCGTGGAGTGAGGTCTCGCGCGGGGGCGCTCATCTGCGCCCTCGCGCTCAAAGATGCATAATGTGCGGCCGGGCGCTCAAAAATGCGCTCTATGTGCCCGAGCACTCAAAGGTGCTATAAGCACCCCCGTGCTGAAAAGTGCGCTATATGCGCACTGCGAAAACTCATCGGTGCGCTACCTGCGCGCCGCAGAAGCTATCGGCACATTGTGGGAAGGCCCGGCGCCTTTATGTTGATATTTCCGGATCGCCGCCGGTTTCGCGCATACAGAGCGGCCGGAACGGCCGGTCCGCTCACTTTCCGGAGTAAAGCTCCACCTCGTTGAGCACACCGCATGAACCCCGCCCGACCTCGGCATCGCACGGTCCTGCGGCCTCGGTGACGATCTTCACGTGCCGCCCCGTGACCCCCACGTCGGAATAACGCAGCGCGTAATCCGTCCGCCCGCTGACCCGCACCACCGGCGCGCCCCACGAGCGCCCGTCGCGCGACACATGAACCCGCGCGTTCGCCGCATGCCCCGGCCGCAGACTGAGCCCTATCGAATGGATCGGATATTGCCGGTCCAGGTGCAGCACGAATTGTCCCGGCCCACGGCCAATGGCACTCGACCAGTACGCGGTGCTGCCGTCGAAGGCCGCCTGCGGCCGCGTCCGGGCGCGGCCGGTCCAGCGCATGGTCGTGGAGACCCGAAGCTCGCCACGCCGATGCAGGGCCGCCAGGTCCAGCCGGCCGGGGCGCGGCGTGGCGACGTCGAAGAGCCGCCGCTTGACCGCGTACCAGCCCCCTTGCTCGAAGAGCCCGTGCGCGGGGCACGCCGTCTCGTTCAGCAGCCCGTCGGGACGTGCCCCGGGCAGCTTGCAGTTGTCGAAGACCTGGATCAGCCGGTGCGGTCCGACGGCGGCCAGCCCGGTGTAGCCCGACGAGCCGTGCGTGTCCCACATCCCGTCGCGGTTGTGGTAGGTCACCCGGGGCTCCAGCCACGAGTCGCCGAGCCCGTCGGGGGAGACGGCCAGCCAGTTGTCCGGCCGCCCCGCGCTCAGCACGAGCACCCCGCCGGGCGTCAGCAGCAGCCGCGGCGCCACCCCGCGCACCACGCAGTCCAGGCCGGTGAAGCGCAGCCCGGTGACCGGTGACCAGGTGTGGCCGCCGTCGGCGGAGCGGCTCTGGTGCAGCGTCGAGTACGGCCCTCCGTCGCGCCGCAGCACCGCCAGCAGGCTCCCGTCCGCCGTCTGCTCGACGGCCGCCTCGTTGTAGACGAACCCGCCGGCGGGGCCGGCGATCACGCCGCGCCGGGCGAACGTCCGGCCGCCGTCCGCGCTGGCGTACACCTCGGCCTGGGAGGTCCCCGTGTCGCTGTAGCCGGCGTACACCGTGATGAGGATCGTGCCGTCGGCGAGCTGGATCGGCAGTCCGTGCGCGGCCCCGCCGGGCAGCAGGTCGCCGGGCGTGGTCAGGGTCGACTCCGAGCGCAGCCAGCTCTCGCCGGCGTCCGGCGACGACGAGGTGAGCACCCCCAGCCGCGCCGTGTGCGGGCCGGTCCTCGTCAGGTAGTACTCCGTGGCGAAGAAGCGGCCGTCGAGCAGCTCGATGGGGGACTCGCGCAGCGGCGTGGCGCCGCCAGGGCCGAAGGTCGCCCCGCCGTCCCCGGAGAAGGCGCTGTCGCTGGTGAGGGTGGCCACCTCGTCCACGTTCGTGGTGTAGGTGACGACCACTTTCCGGCCGAAGACGGACACGTTCGGAAATCCGGCGAAGTCGAGCCGCTCGGACTCCGACGGCTCCACCCCGGCGGGCGGCGGATTCGGATGAATCCAGTCTAGTGAGGAATCAGTATCGATCAGGTAAGACGCGGACTGCTGGGAGTGCTCTGGTAGCACACAGTAACCACTCTCCGCCCCGGTCGCCCCGATGTACGCAGGCGGCGCGGCGGCCACGCACATGGCCACGACCATGGCTTTGGGGACCGGCACCGGCTCGCTCCTCGCCTGATTTCCCGTATCACGCAACCGTACGGACCTTAGATCATTCACTCGCCGTAACGCGGTATTCACCTGCGGGAAGTCTTCGGCCTGCCGCGCGGCGCGGTGCCGCGGCCGGGTAAACATGCCCGATCCGTTAAGTGGGAGTTGACAGAAAACGCCTCCCTGACGACCCTGAGGGCGGCACAATTAAGTGTGAATTTACGAAGTGGTCCAAGGGTCAGGAGGTGGCCCCACATGAGCATCGAGCCCAGAGCCAAAATCGCGCCAGAGCGCGTGCTACCCGGCCCGGTGCCCGTGGCGCCGGAGACGGAAGCCCAGCGGCGCGTGGTGCAGCGGATCTGCGCCAGAGTCGCGCCGGGCGGCATCGACATCGGCGTCGGCGAGGTGCCCCCCGGCGGCCTGCAGGTGTGGATCGACACTCCGGTGCCGATCACCGAGCAGGAGTCCTGGGTGCTCCACCATCGCATGGCGCGTGAAGTGGCGCTGGTCGGCTGGCACTGTGAGGCCGACGCCGATCGCCTGCTGATCCTCGGCTGGAGCGCCGCGTGCCTGCACAACCGCGTACGCCTGCTGCAGAGCGGGCTGCGCCGGCTGTCCGGCTTCGAGCACACCGCCCAGCGAGCCGTCCAGCTCGATGGGCGTGATCCAGGCGAGCAGCCTCCCGCCCAGGTGGTGGCGGGCGTCTGCGCGTCGATCGAGCGGCGGCTGCGCTGGCCCGAGCGGCTGGCCGAGCTCGACGGGTTCGAGCGCAGCTCGAGCCTGCCGCACCTGCAACTGCTCCTCGCCCAGGTCACCGGGCTGGAGTCCAAGGTCGCGGCGGCCTGCGAGGAGCATCTCATCATGGCGCGGGTGCTCGCGCGGGCCGTCTGCGAGCAGTACGCGCAGCACTCCGACCTGTCCCGCGCGCAGCGGGACGTGCTGGCGGACGCGCGCCGGTGGGTGCACGCCAGCTCCATGATCCGCGGCTCGGCCACCGCACGGCCGAGTTTCCCCGGCGGCGGCCGTCCCCACATGGGCCTGGCCGAGCGCCGCATCGCGGCGAGCGTCATCAACCACGGCGTGCCGCGGGCCATCCCCGCGGCCGTCACTCCCCGGGCCGAACACCTCGGTCACGAGGAGGGCGCGCGCTGACCCCGAGCCGCTCAACGGCGAGCACTCGCCCGGAAAACCCACCCGAGTCCGGTAGGAGACCTCCCGTCATGCGAACCCCCCCGCATCCGCCCGTCCGCTCCATGCGCGAACCCCGAGACACCGAGACACCGCGAGCCCGCCGGCACCCCTACGGCCTGCACGAGGTCCCCGTGCAGGCGGCGCCGCGCGGCACCCTCGACTTCCCCCGCACCGACCTCGCCGACGAGCCCGACGTCTACGTCGAGCAGCGGCTGCTCGGCATCAGGGAGATGTCCAACCAGGCCATCGGCTCCATCGACGACCTGCTCCAGCACACGGTCTGACGTGTGCCTCAGCGGCCCCCAACCGGGAGCCGATAGAGCGATATCTCACCCTTTGAGGAGAGTCATGCAGGGACTATCGCGGCTGGAGCTGAAGTCGCGTGACGTCGGGGGCCACCAACCACGCTCCATCGCCGGCATCGAGAAGCCGCGCACCCTCGACGAGGTACGGGCTCTGGTCCGTCGCGCCATGGCGGCCCGCAGCCGCCTCTATCCGATCAGCACCGGCAGGAACTGGGGGATGGGCTCCTCCATGCCGGTCACCGAGGACAACGTGGTCGTCGACCTCAGCGGCATGAACCGCGTCCGCAGCCTCGACCTGGAGGCCGGCTACGCGGTCATCGAGCCGGGAGTGACGCAGGCGCAACTCGCCGACGTGCTGCGCGAGACCCCGTGGATGCTGAACGTTACCGCCTCCTGCGCCGACACCTCCGTGATCGGCAACGCGCTCGACCGCGGCGACGGTTGCGTCCGCTCCCGGGTGCACGACGTGGCCGGGATCGAGGCCGTGCTCGCCGACGGCAGCGTGATCACCACCGGCGGGCTCGACCCCGCAGGGCGCTACCACGGCCGGGTCGCCGGACCGGACCTGACGCCCGCGTTCATCCAGCACAACCTGGGCGTCGTCACCGCCATGGCCGTGTCGCTGGTGCCGCGCCCGCAGACCATCGGGCTCGTGCACGGGCGGATGCACCGGGACCAGGTCGGCGTCGCGCTCGGCGCGATCACCGGCTTCCTGCGCCGCGGCAACCCGGCCGAGGGGTTGCTGCGCGTACGCGAGCTGGCGCTCACGCCCGCTGACGGCGACTGGTTCCTGCCGCCGGGGGCCGACCCTGGCCTGTTCACCGTGCTCGGGCCGCTGATGGGCACCGACGCCACGGTCGAGCTGGCCGAGGAGCTGCTGCGCAAGGCGCTGGTCGAGGTCGAGGGCGCCGAGGCGCTGCGCGTCGTGGACGCGGCCGAGGTCGCCCCCGACGACCCGCTCTACCCCAGGGCGCTCATGTCCCAGGGCATCCCCACCTGCCGCGGCGTGCACAACGCGCTCGGCCTGACCTCCTGCGACCAGATCGACGAGGGCCCGATCGGCTTCCTGGCGCTGCTGCCGCTGATGCCGATGCACGCACGAAGGACCGACCATCTCCTGACCGCCCTGCAGACGGCCGTGGACGCGCACGGCACCGCCCTCATGGTGGAGTGGAACCTCGTCAGCACGCACATGGCCAACGGCGTCATCCAGATCTTCTTCGAACGCGGCGCGGCCGACGCGCCCTACCGCGCGCACCAGCTCCGCAACGACGGCAACTGCCTGTTGCGCGGGCACGGCTGCGCCATCTACCGCTCCGACATCGACCACGCCGCCGCCGACGTCTGGTCCGAGACCAGCACCGCCAGCCTCGGCATGCTGCACAGGCTCAAGACGGCGCTCGACCCGGACGGCCTGCTGTCGCCCGGCCGCTACGGCGCCTGACACCACCATCCTGCTCCGCCGCCCGCACCGCCGGAGGCTGCCCGCGGACGGAGTTCGCTCCAAGGCTTCAAGGAGGTGACCTCGTGCGTACGTCACCAGCGCGGGGGACGAGCACGGCCGGCGGAGACCGACGCCACGGCGTGATGCTGCGGCTGGTCGGCGCCGGCGTGATGTTGACGGTGATGGCCGACACCACGGCCACCACGCTCGCTGTCGGAATGTTGCGTTACACGCCGGCGGGTGCCGGCATGCCGCTCGGCGACCTGGTCTGGCTGACCAGCGCGGCTTTCATCCCGATCGCCGCCCTGCTGGCCACCGCCGGCCGCTGGGCCGACCTGTTCGGCCGGCGGCGGGTGCTGGCCGTCGGGCTCGTGATCTTCACCCTGGGCGCCATCGCCGCCGTCACCGTCGATTCCTGGTCGTACGTGCTGGCCGCACGGGCGGTCCAGGGCGCGGGAGCCGCGGCGATGATCCCGGCCAGCCTCGGACTGCTGCTCGGGGAGCTGCCGGAGTCGCAGCGGCGCGGCGCCATCGCGCTGTGGAGCTCCGCCTCCGGGCTCGGCTGCCTGCTCATGCAGGCGGGCGGCGGCTGGCTGGCCGCCGCCGTGGGCTGGCGGTCGTTGTTCGTCCCCGACGTCGTGATGGGCGTCCTGCTCCTGATCGCCTGCGTCGGCCTGCCATCGGGCAGGCGCGCCGCCACGGGCAGGGGCGTGCCGGACGTGCTCGGCGCCTGGTTGCTGGCCGCGGGCATCGCGGTCATCGTCCTGGCCATCTCCAAGGCCATGGCCTGGGGCATGGACGTGGTGTGGCTGGCGCTCGCGGCGCTGGCCCTGCTGGGCGGCGCGCTCGCGCAGGCCAGGCATCACCGCCTGCCCGCCATCGACCTGGCCCTGTGGCGGCGGCCCCGGTTCGTCTGGGGCTGGCTGGCCACCTGGGGCTTCGGCGCGTTGTCGTACGGGCTGCTGACCGTGCAGCCGCTGTACCTGCTCCACCTGGGCTATCCCATGCTCGAAGTGGCCATGTGGCTGACACCCACCTCGGTCGCCGTCGTCGTGACGAGTTTCCTGGCCGGGCGCATCGTCAAGCGCGTCGGCGCGTACGGGCTGATCTACGCCGGGTCGCTGCTCTGCGGCGGCGCCTGCGTGATCGTCCTGACGCAGGCCGGGCCCACCGTGTGGGGCCTGGTGGCCAGCGTCGTGGTCGGCGTCGGGGTCGGCGCGCTCGCGCCGGGCACCTCCGTCGCCACCACCCTCGCCGCCCGTCCCCAGCAGTACGCCTCCGCCGTCGGCGCGGCCACCATGGCGCGCATGGTCGGCGGGGCCGTCGGCGTCGCGGTCGTGTCGGTCGTCATCGACCACCCGTTCATGACCGGCCCCTTCGCCGGTCTGGCGGGCGCGCTCGCGATGTGCGTGGCCATCTCGGTGCTCATCGGAGCGCTGGCCCTGACCAAGATCACCCGGCTGCGGACCGATCCGGGCGACGTCATGATCAAGGTGCCACGCCGGATGTTGCTGGAGTTGCGCATGACCCTCGCCACCGTCGCGGCGGAGGCGGACGCGCTGCTGCCTGTCGAGACCCGCACTCCCCCCATGGAACACATCCCGCGCCAGCGGGCGGCCGAACCCGGACCGCTCGCCGGCACCCGCGGGACCACGCACTGACCTCGAACCACCGAAAGGGCTCTCGTCATGGCAACCACATCCTGCGACGTAGCCATCGTCGGCGCCGGGCTCGGCGGCTGCTTCCTGGCCTTACTGCTGGGCCGCCGCGGCCGGCACGTCGTCGTCATCGAGCAGGGACCCTCCGTGCCCAGCGCGGGCGCCGACTTCCTCAAGCCCCCGGGCCTCCGGGTGCTCGCCCGGCACGGACTGGCGGACCTCGTCGAACGCCATGGCCTCAGACGCGACGTCATCCGCTACTACCACGACGGCGACCCCATCCAGGAGTGCCGCTTCCCCGACGGGGGCTTCCTCATCCGCCCCTACCGGGAGCTGGTCGAGCTCATCTACACGAGTTGCGCGATGGAGGGCGTCGAGTTCCGCTTCGACGCCAGCATCGACGACATCACCCTCGGCGAGGGCCGGGTCGAGGAGCTGACGCTCTCCGACGGGCACCGGCTGCGGGCGGGCGTCGTGATCGGCGCGGACGGCACCAAGTCCGCCGTACGGCAGGCGCTCGACGTCGAGCAGCGCACGATGCCGTACGAGCGGCTGCTGATGCGCGTGGCCACCGTGCCGCTGAGCACCAGCGTCGCCCAGCTCAACCGGCTCTACTTCAGCTCCGAAGGCTGGTTCGCCTACCTCTACCCGATCAACAGGGACCAGGCCAGGGTCTTCGTCGGCCTGCCGCCCGAGGACGACAAGGAGATCTTCCAGGACGGCATCCCCGCGCTGCTCGACAAGCTGAAGCGGTTCGTCACCGACAGCTCCGACGCCTTCAACTTCCTCCAGCCCGCCACCTGGCAGCGGATGAAGGTCTCCTCGATGCGGGTGGCGGCCTACCACAAGGGCAACGCCGCGCTCCTCGGTTCGGCCGCCTTCGCCTGCCATCCGATGACCGGCATGGGCATGAGCTACACGCTGCACGACGCCGAGATCCTGGCCGAGGTCATCTGCGCGGCCGACGGCGACGAGGAGCTGCTCGACCGGCTGCTCCACGCCCGCTACGAGCCCCGCAGGCACGCCCACATGGAGCTCATCGACTACGGGGACGCCCTGGCCGCCACCTTCCGCGACCGGGACGCCTACCTCACGGCCTTCCGGCCCGACCTGCACATCTACGGCGAACCCGCAGCGCCGGCGGTGCTGCCGGCCCTGCAGCCCATCTGAGTCCGTCCGAGCCGGTGCCCCCGCCGCCCGCCGTTCCACCTGGTGAGGTCGTCCAGTGCCACGCTGAGTGCGATGGGCGCGCCCGATCCCAGGCGGCGGGGTCGCCGTTCACCCGGTAGGGCCAGCACTACCGTCAGGACGGGTGACAGCGGGGGTCCGCGGGTCCCTCTTCTTTCGCGATGCTGATGACTGATCACGTACGCCTCGGCAGCATCGGAGAGAGATGTGACTGTGCTGGAGACTTCCCGCGTCCGCCCGGGAGAGCGGGGGAGCGACTTCGCGAGGTTGTCGCGCCGCGTCGCCCGCGCCGGGCTGCTGGACAAGCGGCCCTGGTACTACGCGGCCAGGATCGGCATGGTCACGGCGCTGTTCGCCGGGAGCTGGGCGGTGTTCGCCATGGTCGGCGACTCCTGGTGGCAGCTTCCGGTCGCGGCGCTGCTGGCCGTGGCCTTCGCCCAGGTCACGCTGCTGGCCCACGATTTGGCGCACGGCCAGATCTCCCGGTCCCGGCGCACCAGCAGGATGGCCGGGCTGCTGGCGGGCAACCTGGCCGTCGGGCTCAGCTACGGCTGGTGGATGGACAAGCACACCCGCCACCACGCCAACCCCAACCACGAGGACCACGACCCCGACGTCTCGCCGGACATCCTGCTCTGGTCGCAGAAGCAGGCCGAGGCCAGCCGGGGGCTGCCGCGCCTCATCGGCCGCTGGCAGGCGTTCCTGTTCTTCCCGCTGCTCACGCTCGAAGGTCTCAACCTGAAGGTGTCGGGCTTCCGCGCGCTGCGCCGGAAGTCGCTCAAGGGCAGGAAGGTCGAGGGGCTGCTGCTGAGCGCGCACGTCCTGGCCTACGCCGGCGCGATCTTCCTGGTGCTGCCGCCCGGCATGGCGCTGATCTTCCTCGCCGTCCACCAGGCCTGCTACGGCGTCTACCTGGGTTGCACGTTCGCGCCCAACCACAAGGGCATGCCCGTGCTCACCGCGCAGGACGAGCTGGACTTCCTCCGCCGCCAGGTCCTGACCTCCAGGAACGTCCGGGGCGGCCGGGTCGTCAACGTCGCGCTCGGCGGCCTGAACTACCAGATCGAGCACCACCTGTTCCCCAGCATGCCCAGCGCGAATTTGCGCAGGGCTCAGCCCATCGTCCGCGAGTACTGCCGCGAGATCGGCGTGGACTACGTCGAGTGCGGCCTGTTCGCGTCATGGGGTCAGGCGCTGCGCCACCTGCACGAGGCGGGCCGCCCGCTGCGCCGCGTCAGGACGTGACGACGAGCTCCAGCCCGTGGATGTCCTCCCGGACCTCGTGACCCGCCTCGACCAGCACGATGCGCAGCGCGAGCTGGACCGCGGCGCGGACGGTCGCGTACTTGACGAGCTGGTCGGCCGAGGTGCCCCAGGTGACGACCACACCGCGGGTGGGATCGTGCCAGACCCCGAGCCCTCCGTCGGCCGACATCAGCGTGGGCTCGACGGTGAATCCCGCGTCGGTTAACTCCCGCCGGACCAACTGCTCCAGGTCCGCGCCGGCGCTGCAGGCGGTGTCCATCCTTATCCGCTGCCCCGGCACGCGCGTCATGAACCTGCGGGACCGCCACCTTGGTGTGTAAGGATGGTCCACCATGGCGTTCCTGCTCAGGCACATCCGCGCGGCGGTGCTCGCCTGTGTCCTTTCCCTGGCGGTTCTCCCAGCTTTCCTGATGGTTCAGGCGTCGCCGGCCTATGCCCACGACACGCTCAAGAGCAGTACGCCCGCCAAGGACGCGGACGTGTCCTCCGTCGAGGAGATCGAGCTTGAGTACAGCGCCGGGGTCAAGTTCCCGTTCGTCGTGCTGCACGACGCCGCGGGCAAGGAGATCCCGCTCGGCAAGCCGCGGCTGGACGGGCCGAAGGTGCGCACCGGCCTCGCGCGGCCGCTCACGCCGGGCCGGTACACGATCGGCTGGCGGGTCGTGTCCTCGGACGGCCATCCGATCGAGGGCGAAATCCCGTTCAGCGTGAAAGGATCGGCCTCGCCATCGGCTTCGTCTTCGCCCGCCGGTGCGGGTCCCGCCACGGGCGAGGCGCCCTCGCCGGGCGCGTCGCAGGCGGCCGGCGAGCGGCCCGCGGTGTCGGCGGGCGTTCCCGGCTGGATCTGGGGCGGGCTGGCGGTGCTAGTCGTGCTGGGCGCGTTCGTTCTGCTCAGGACCGCGCGCCGCGGCCCAGATCGGGAGGACGTGGATGCGGGTTGAGCAGGCCAGACAGGTCGCGCGGGAGTGGGTACGCAAGGAGGGCGCCGGCCTCGCCGGGTTCGACGGGGCCTTCCTGACCGGATCCGCGCTGTGGGCGGAGCCGGGCGCGGAGCTGGCCCCGACGTCCGACGTGGACGTCATGGTGATCGCCGACCCGCCCGTCCACCTCGGGAAGTTCCTCTACGAGGGGGTGCTGCTCGAAGTCTCGGGCCTGGCCGAGCTGGGCTCCACGCACGAGGTGCTGAGCGACTACCACCTGGCCTCCAACCTCCACCTCCCGGGCGTGCTCGCCGATCCCACGGGGCGGCTGACCGAGACGCAGCGGGTCGTGGCGCGCGACTTCGCCGAGCGCCCGTGGATCCTGGCCCGGTGCACGAACGCCATGGACCGGGTACGCGGCTTCATCAACGGCATGGACGAGTCCGCGCCGCTGCCCGACCAGGTCGGCTCGTGGTTGTTCGGCACCGGGGTGACCACGCACGTGCTGCTGGTGGCCGGGCTGCGCAACCCCACCGTGCGGCGCCGGTACGCCGACGTCCGCGACCTGCTCACCGCCCACGGGCGGCAGGACTTCCACGAGAGCCTGCTCGGCCTGCTGGGCTGCGCCGACTTCAGCGCCGCGCGGGTGGAGCGGCACCTGGCGGCGCTGGAGCGGGTCTACGACGCGGCGGCCGCCGTGCGGGTGCCCTCCTACCGCTTCGACTCCGACGTCACCCCGCTCGCGCGGCCGATCGCCATCGACGGCAGCAGGGAGCTCATCAGGGAGGGGCTGCATCGGGAGACGGTCTTCTGGATCGCGGCGACGTACTCCAGGTCCCTGGCCAAGCTGGCGGCGGCGGAGGAGGTCTCCGGGCACGAGGACGGGTTCCTGGAGTTGCTGGCCGACCTGGGGGTGGCGACGTTCGCCGACCGCCGGCGGAGCGGCGACCGGGTCCTGGCGGCGCTCCCCGGCGTGTGGCAGACGGCCATGGCCCTGTGTTGACCGGGTGCTGACGGGGCCGGGTCAGGCCCGCTTGGCGATGGCCGTGATCAGCGGCTGCACCAGCTTGGCCGCCAGCGGGCCGAACGCCGCGAGGATGAGGACGTACGCCGCGGCCAGCGCCCCCAGGTCCGGATGGGCGCCCGCGCCCACCGCCAGACCGGCGATCACGATGTTGAACTCGCCGCGCGGGATGAGCGCGATGCCCGCCCGCGCCTGACCGGCCTTGGCGATGCCCGCCCGCCGGGCCGCGTACGCGCCCGTGACGAGCTTGGTGATCATGCTGACCACCGCCAGCAGCGCCGCCAGCCCCGCCACCGGGAGGATCTTCGCCGGATCGGTCTGGAAGCCGAAGAAGACGAAGAACACCGCCGCGAACAGGTCGCGCAGCGGCGCGAGCAGCGCCTGCGCGTCCTCGGCGAGCTGGCCGGAGAGCGCGATCCCGACGAGGAACGCGCCGACCGCCGCCGACACCTGGAGCTGCTGCGCCAGGCCGGCCACCAGCAGGGCCAGGCCGACGACCTTGAGCAGGAGCACCTCGTTGTTCGGGCTGGAGACGAACGCCTCGATGAAGCGCCCGAACTTCAGCGCCACCACCAGCACCACGCTCACGGTCAGCAGCGCGATGCCGACCGAGATCGCGCCGCTCACCAGGCTCAGCCCGGCCAGCATGGTGGTCAGGACCGGCAGGTAGATCGCCATCGTCAGGTCTTCGAACACCAGCAGCGACAGGACCGTCGGCGTCTCCCTGTTGCCGATCCATCCCAGGTCCGACAGCACCTTGGCGGTGATCCCCGAGGAGGTGGCGTAGGTGACGCCCGCCATGGCCACGGCCGCCACGGGACCCCAGCCGAGAAGTAACGCGCAGATGGCGCCCGGCGCGGCGTTGAGCACCAGGTCGACGATGCCCGCGCGGGCGTTCTTCGTCAGGCTGGTCACCAGTTCGTCGGCGTTGTACTCCAGGCCGAGTGTCAGCAGCAGCAGCACGACGCCCAGCTCCGCGCCGACGGAGATGAACTCCTCGCTGGTCGCCAGGGGCAGCACCCCGCCCGTCCCGAACGCCAGACCGGCGATCAGGTAGAGCGGGATGGGGGAGATGCCGCCACGCAACGCCAGAGCGCCCAGTATTCCCAGACCAAGCAGTACAGCACCGAACTCGAGAAAGAGGATCGCGGTTTCGTGCACCCGCGGTTACCCGTTCGCCAGGATGTCGGCCACTTCCGCGGTGCTGTCCTCGCTGCCCACCACGACCACCACGTCACCCGAGCCGAAGACGAACTCGGGGCCGGGGCTGGCGAACACCTGCCCGCCGCGGACCACCGCGACGATGGAGGCGCTCGTACGGGTCCGCACCCGCGCGTCTCCCATGGGCCGGCCCGTGTAGGGGCTGTCGGCCGGGATGACCAGTTGCACGCTGACCAGGCCCTCGACCTGCTCGTGCAACTGGTTGAGCCGCTGCACGATGCGAGGAGCGCCCAGCAGCTCGGCCAGGGCGTCGGCCTCCTCGTCGTTGAGCTTGACCGTCTGGCAGACCGCGTCCGGGTCCTCCAGGTCGTAGATCACCAGATCACGGCGGCCGGTGCGATGTGACACGACGCCTACGCGCTGACCTTTGCGGGTGGTGAAATCATGTTTCAACCCGATTCCCGGCAGCGCTGTTTGTTCGACCTCCACCTATCCCACCCGTTCAGATCTGAACATTTCCTGACAACCTTACCAATTTATGACTATGCCCGGTTTTCGGCTGACTGGCGTCGGCCGGGCGCGGGCCCTGCTGGGGCGGTCTGTGCGAGACTGTTCGTGACGCCCGGCGAACAGTCCGTGAGGGCGAGATCGACAGTCCCTAGCACGGCGAGACCGACAGTCCGGATGCAGGCGAGACCGAAGGAACATCGCGCCATGCCGTCTCCCCCCTCGATCAGGCTGGTGCTCGTGGAGGACCACGCGATGGTCGCCGAAGCCATCGGCCTGGCGCTCGGCCGGGCGCCGGGCATCGAGGTCGTGGCCCAGGCCGGCTCGATCGCCGCCGCCGTCGCCGACACCGGCAAATGCCAGCCCGACGTCGTGGTGCTCGACCGCCACCTGCCCGACGGCGACGGCATCGCGGCCATCGGGCGGCTCGCCGCCGCCGCGCCCAGGACCCGCGTGCTGGTCCTGACCGGTGAGGCGACCGCGTCCGTGGCGGCCAGGGTGGTGGAGGCCGGCGGCGCCGGGCTGGTGGTGAAGTCGTCCCGGCTGGGGGAGCTGGAGTCGGCGGTGCGGGAGGTGGCGGCCGGCGGGGTGGTGTTCGCCCCCGGGCTGCTGCCCGGCGTGCTCGACCGGCTGACCGGCCGCGTGGGCCACCTCGGGTCCGCGCTGACCGCCCGCGAGCGTGAGACGCTGCTGCTCCTGGCCGAGGGGGCGAGCACCCTGGAGATCGGCGCGCGTCTCGGCGTGGCCCGCAACACCGCGCGCAACCACGTTCAGCACGTGCTGGAGAAGCTGGGTGCCCGGTCAAAGCTGGAAGCGGTGGCCGTGGCGCGCCGGGAAGGGCTGCTGGATTGATGCAGATGCACCAGATATATCCCGCAGCCGTACCAGACCACTTGGGACGGCTGCGTCTCGTGATCGGCCGCCGACCTCCCCGACAGTAGAGGGGTGGGCAGTAAGGGGGCGGGGTCGCACCAGGTGGACACCCATCTGCCGGAGGAGATGGGCAGCATCACGCTGGCCCGCGACATCACCCGCCAGGCACTGGAGAAGTGCGGCTACCAGGGACGTCACGAGGACGTCCTGCTCGTCGTGTCGGAGCTGGTGACCAACGCGCTCGTGCACGGCGAAGGCTCACCCTGGCTGCGCGTCGCCGGCGACCCGTCACGGGTACGGATCGAGGTGGGCGACACCGGCACCCTGCTGCCCCAGCCCCGCGAGCCCGGCCCGTCCAGCGGCTGGGGCATGCACGTGGTGCGGATGCTCTCCACCCACTGGGGCACCGCTCCCGCCGAGGGCGGGAAGACGGTGTGGTGCGAGCTGGCCGCCAGCCTCGCGCCGCTCCAGGCTCGCCCCTTCGACGCCTGACCCCGGTTTCGGAGTTTCTCCGGTCCGTGAAAGGCTGCGGTATGCCCGAGCATGACCGCCCCCTGGAGGACATGAGGCTGCTCGTTCAGAGCATCCGTGACTACGCCATCTTCATGCTCGATCCGCACGGCAGGATCGTGAGCTGGAACGTCGGCGCGCAGCGCATCAAGGGTTACACCGCCGACGACATCATCGGCACCCACTTCTCCGCCTTCTACCCGCCCGAGGACGTCGCGGCCGGCAAGCCCGCCATGGAGCTGAAGGTGGCCGCCGCCGAGGGGCAGTGGGAGGAGGAGGGCTGGCGGGTGCGCAAGGACGGCACCAGGTTCTGGGCCAGCGTGGTCATCACCGCCCTGTACGGCGAGGACGGCCGCCTGCGCGGCTTCGGCAAGGTGACGCGTGACCTGACCGAGCGGCGCAGCCTCTCCAGGGCGCTGGACGAACGCGGCCAGCTCCTCACCCACCTGGTGCAGGCCCAGGAGCGCGAGCGCCGCCGGATCGCCTCCGACGTGCACGACGACACCATCCAGTCCATGATCTCCGTCGGCATGCGCTTACGGCTGCTGGAGAACGACCTCCCCGAGGAGTACGCCGCCGCCGTCCGCGACCTCGACGCCGCCGTGGAGGAGGCCGTCGTCCGCCTGCGCGACCTCGCCTTCCGGCTGCGCCCGCCCGCCGGGGGCCTGGCCGAGGGGCTGACCGCCTACCTGGAGCAGACCATGGACGGGCTGACCTGGGCGCTGGAGGACCGGCTGGACGGCGAGCCGCCGGCCGAGACCACGATCACCGTCTTCCGCGTCTGCCAGGAGGCCCTGGCGAACGTGCGCAAGCACGCCAGGGCCGGCGCCGTCACCGTGGAGCTGGCCGCGCTCGACCGGGGCGTGCACGTCCGGGTGCGCGACGACGGCATCGGCCTGCCCATCGCCGGCGACGGGCAGGCCGGGCACTTCGGGCTCATCGAGATGCGCGAGCGGGCCGAGGCGGCGGGCGGCTGGTGGTCCGTCCGTGGCGCGCCCGGCGCGGGCACGACCGTGGAGTTCTGGGTGCCCGCCGTCTCGCGCGACCAGCCGCGCGGTGTGCACGACCAGGGGCGGAGTGAGTTGTCATGAGCCGCCGCCGAGCAGCTCCAGCGTCTGGCGGGCGATCTCCCACTCCTCGTCGGTGGGGATGACGAGCACGGCCACCTCGGCGCCCTGGGGCGAGACCGCGCGCTCTCCGGTCCGCTCGGCCCGGTTGAGCTCCGGGTCCACGGTGACGCCGAGGCGGTCGAGCCCGGCCAGGGACTCGGCGCGGGTGGCCGCGTCGTGCTCGCCGACGCCGCCGGTGAAGACGATCGCGTCCAGGCGGCCGAGCAGCGCGTAGTAGGCGCCGACGTACTTGCGCACGCGCCGGGTGTAGATCCGCAGGGCCAGGAGGGCGTCGTCGTCGCCATCGCCGTCGCCGCGTTCGCGTACCTCGCGCATGTCGAGCGTCCCGGCCAGCGCCAGCAGGCCGCTGCGGCGGCTGAGGTCGTCCTCCACCCGCCGGGCGTCCAGCCCGGCCACCCGCGCGAGGTAGCCGCCGAGCGCCGGGTCGGCGTCGCCGGATCGGGTGCCCATGACCAGGCCCTCCAGCGGCGTCATGCCCATGGAGGTGTCGACGCTGCGCCCGCCGGACATCGCGGTCGCGCTGGCGCCGTTGCCCAGGTGCAGCACGACGAGGTCGAGCTCCTGGGGGTCGCGGCCGAGGAAGGCGGCGGCGCGGCGGGAGACGTAGGCGCACGAGGTGCCGTGGAAGCCGAACCGCCGCACGCCCAGGCGCTCACGCCAGTCGCGGGGCACCGCGTAGGTGTACGCCTCCGGCGGCAGCGTGAGCTGGAACGCCGTGTCGAACACCGCCACCTGCGGCACTCCGGGAAACGCCGCGCGGGCGATCCTGATGCCCGCGAGGTTGACCGGGTTGTGCAGCGGGGCGAGCGCCGACAACTCCTCGATGGCGGTGATCACGCCGTCGTCGACGAGCACGGCCTCGGTGAACCGGTCGCCGCCGTGCACGACCCGGTGACCGACCGCGACCGGGCTCAGCTCCGGCCCCGCCGCCCGGAACGCCTCCATGGCCGCCTCCAGCGCCTCGGCGTGGTCGCGGAAGTGAGCCTTGCGCACGTACGGCGGCCCGTCGCCCGCGTGGTGGGTGAGCCGGCCTCCCTCCTCGCCGATGCGCTCGACGAGACCCCTGGCCGGGCGCTCGCCGGTGTCGGTGGCGACGAGCTCGTACTTGATCGAGGAGGAGCCCGTGTTCAGGACGAGAATGCGGCCGGCCATGTCCACGTCCTGATCTCCGCCGGGTCCTCGCCGTGGTCGCGCGTGTAGGCGCGGGCCCGCAGCCGTTCGTCGCTCATGCGCTGGCGCAGGTGCGCCTGGGTCGCCCCGAGCCCCGGGACGCGGTCGATGACGTCGAGCACCAGGTGGAAGCGGTCGATGTCGTTGAGCATGCACATGTCGAACGGCGTCGTCGTGGTGCCCTCCTCCTTGTAGCCGCGCACGTGGATGTCGGCGTGGTTGTGGCGGCGGTAGGTGAGCCGGTGGATGAGCGAGGGGTAGCCGTGGAAGTTGAAGATGACCGGCTTGTCCCGGGTGAAGAGCGTGTCGAACTCGGTGTCGGGCATGCCGTGCGGATGCTCGGACGGCGGCTGGAGCCGCATGAGGTCCACCACGTTGACGACCCGGACCCTCAGCTCCGGCAGGTGCTCGCGCAGCAGCGCGGCGGCGGCCAGCGTCTCCAGGGTCGGGACGTCGCCGGCGCAGGCCAGCACCACGTCGGGCTCCGCGCCCGCGTCGGTGGAGGCCCAGGGCAGGATGCCGAGGCCGCGCGTGTTGTGCGCGATCGCCTCCTCCATGGTGAACAGGTCGAGCACGGGCTGCTTGCCGGCCACGATGACGTTCACGTAGTCGCGCGAGCGCAGGCAGTGGTCGCCGACGGAGAGCAGCGTGTTGGCGTCCGGCGGCAGGTACACCCGCACCACGGAGGCCTTCTTGTTCACGACCACGTCCAGGAAGCCCGGATCCTGGTGGCTGAAGCCGTTGTGGTCCTGCCGCCACACGTGCGACGACAGCAGGTACGTCAACGACGCCACCGGCCGCCGCCAGGAGATCTTCTGCGCGGACTGCAGCCACTTGGCGTGCTGGTTGAACATGGCGTCCACGATGTGGATGAACGCCTCGTAGCAGTTGAACAGCCCGTGCCGCCCCGTCAGCAGATAGCCCTCCAGCCAGCCCTGGCACAGGTGCTCGCTCAGCACCTCCATGACCCGCCCGCCGCGCGCGAGGTTCTCGTCCGTCGGCAGCGTCTCGGCGTTCCACGCCCGGTCGGTGACCTCGAACACCTCCGACAGGCGGTTGGAGTCGGTCTCGTCGGGCCCCATGAGCCGGAACGTCCGGGGATTCTCCGCGATCACGTCGCGCAGGAACCCGCCGAGCACCCGCGTCGGCTCGGTCGACTGCGTGGCGGGCGACTTGACCTCCACCGCGAGCCGGCGGAAGTCCGGCAGCCGCAGCGGCACCAGCAGCTCGCCGCCGTTGGCGTGCGGGTTGGCGCTCATCCGGCGCTCCCCGCGCGGCACCGTCTCCAGGATCTCCCCGACCGGCCGCCCGTCCCCGTCGAACAACTCCTCGGGCCGGTACGAGCGCATCCACTCCTCCAGCATGGCCAGGTGGGAGGGGTTGTCGCGCACCGCCGACAGCGGCACCTGGTGGGCCCGCCAGGTGCCCTCGACCGGCTTGCCGTCCACCTCGCGCGGCCCCGTCCAGCCCTTCGGCGTGCGCAGGACGATCATCGGCAGCCGGTCGGCGTCGCCGGCCTTGTAGGCGGCCATCTCGTCGAAGACCGTGTCCAGGGTGGTCGCCATCTGCTCGTGGTCGGGGCCGACCACGTGGGGGCGGTAGCCGTACCCCTCGATGAGCTTGACCAGCTCCGCCTCGGGGATGCGGGCGAGCACGGTCGGGTTGGCGATCTTGTAGCCGTTGAGGTGCAGGATCGGCAGCACGATCCCGTCGCGGCGGCGGTCGAGGAACTTGTTGGAGTGCCAGCTCGCGGCGAGCGGGCCCGACTCGGCCTCCCCGTCGCCGATGACGCAGGCCACGACCAGGTCCGGGTTGTCGAACGCGGCGCCGTAGGCGTGCGCGAGCGAGTAGCCCAGCTCGCCGCCCTCGTGGATCGAGCCCGGCGTCTCCGGGGCGACGTGGCTCGGGATCCCGCCGGGGAAGGAGAACTGGCGGAACAGCCGCCGCATGCCCTGGGCGTCCCGCGAGACGTCCGGATAGCGCTCCGACCAGGAGCCCTCCAGCCAGGCGTGCGCCACGGCCGCCGGGCCGCCGTGCCCGGGGCCCGCGATGTAGATCATGTCCTGGTCGCGCTCGGTGATCATCCGGTTGAGGTGGGCGAAGCAGAAGTTCAGACCCGGGGTCGTGCCCCAGTGGCCGAGCAGGCGCGGCTTGATGTGCTCCGGCCGCAACGGCTCCGTCAGCAGCGGATTGTCCAGCAGATAGATCTGCCCGACGGCCAGATAGTTCGCCGCCCGCCAGTACGCGTCAATAGAGTCCATGCTTCTGCTGATTCCCCCCAGCGCATCCCGAACCCCCATATCGCTGGATAAGGTGCCGAACATGGGGATGCGGTGCCGCGTACGGGAGGGTCGTCCCGCACACCGCGCGCGGGCACGCCGCCCGCGACCTCCTTCCGCATCGGCTCCAGTGGCGGCCACGTGGGCCGGGAATCCCACTGAGCGTTTAAAGACTCGGCTCCGCCATGCGCGGAATCGACCTCCGTGGGTACGGGGTTGCGGGACGATGGGACCGGCTTGATCGGTTTGGCGCTCAGAGGAGGAGAAAACGTGAACGGCGACATCAGCCGGAGCCAGCAGTGGGCGGCTCTGAGCAAGCATCACGAGGAGCTGGCCGGCAGGCATCTACGTGAGCTGTTCGCGGCGGATCCCGGCCGGGCCGACCGCATGACGGTCACCGCCGGCGACCTTTACCTCGACTACGCCAAGCACTGTGCCACCCAGGAGAGCATCGACCTGCTCCTCGCCCTGGCCGAGCACGCGCACCTGCGCGAGCGGATCGAGGCCATGTTCGGCGGCGAGCACATCAACGTCACCGAGGACCGCGCCGTGCTGCACGTCGCGCTCCGCATGCCGCGTGACACCGAGCTCGTCGTGGACGGGCAGGACGTCGTGGCCGACGTGCACGCCGTGCTCGACAAGATGACCGCCTTCGCCGACCGCGTGCGCGGCAAGGAGTGGACGGGCGCCACGGGCCGGCCCATCGAGACCGTGGTCAACATCGGCATCGGCGGCTCCGACCTCGGCCCCGCGATGGCCTACGAGGCGCTGCGCGACTACGCCGACGCCGGGATCGCGGCCAGGTTCGTCTCCAACATCGACCCGGCCGACATCACCGGCGCCCTCGCCGGTCTCGACCCCGCGACCACGCTCTTCGTGGTCAGCTCCAAGACCTTCACCACGCTGGAGACGCTCACCAACGCCCGGGTGGCCCGCCGCTGGCTGGTCGAGGCGCTGGGCGAGGAGGCCGTCTCCCGCCACTTCGTCGCCGTCTCCACCAACGCCGAGAAGGTCGCCGGGTTCGGCATCGACACCGACAACATGTTCGGCTTCTGGGACTGGGTCGGCGGGCGTTACTCCTTCGACGGCGCCATCGGGCTCTCCCTGATGATCGCGATCGGCCCGGAGCGCTTCCGCGAGATGCTCGACGGCTTCCACACCATCGACCAGCACTTCCGCACCACCCCCTTCCACGCCAACATGCCGGTGCTGATGGGCCTGCTCGGCATCTGGTATGCCGACTTCTTCGGCGCCGAGACCCACGCCGTGCTGCCCTACAGCCAGCGCCTGCACCGCTTCCCGGCCTACCTCCAGCAGCTCACCATGGAGTCCAACGGCAAGTCCGTGCGCGCCGACGGCACCCCCGTCGCCGTCGAGACCGGCGAGATCTACTGGGGCGAGCCCGGCACCAACGGCCAGCACGCCTTCTACCAGCTCCTCCACCAGGGCACCCGGCTCGTGCCCGCCGACTTCATCGGCTTCGGCGAGCCCTTCGAGGACCGCGAGGGCATGCACGACGTGCTCTCGGCCAACCTGTTCGCCCAGACGTCGGCGCTGGCCTTCGGCAAGACGGCCGAGGAGGTCGCCGCCGAGGGCACCGCGCCCGAGATCGTGCCGCACAAGGTGATGCCCGGCAACCGGCCCACCTCCACGATCCTCGTCCCCAAGCTGACCCCGTCCACGCTCGGCCAGCTCGTCGCCCTCTACGAGCACATCGTCTTCGTCCAGGGCACGATCTGGGGCATCGACTCCCTGGACCAGTGGGGCGTCGAGCTGGGCAAGAAGATGGCGCTCGACGTGGCGCCCGCGCTCACCTCGGCCGATCCGCCGACCACGTTCCCCGACCCCTCCACCGAGCGGCTGGTGCGCCGATACCGCGAGCTGCGCGGAAGGCGCGTCTGAGATGGCCGCCGGCGACAAGCACGCGGACGGCGGACACCGCCGGGCGCCGGGCGACCAGCACACGAAGGGTCACCGGCACGGCACGGGCGCCGAGCACGCGGGCGCGCTGGTGCTGTTCGGCATCACCGGCGACCTCGCGCGCAAGATGCTCCTGCCCGCCCTCTACCACCTCACCGCCGACAGCCGGCTCGACCTGCCGATCATCGGCGTGGCCAAGACCGACATGGACCTCGACGGGCTGCGCGCGTTCGCCCGCGAGGCCTGCGGCGGCGCCGAGGACGCGGCGTTCGAGAAGCTGGCGGGCAACCTGCGGCTGGTCGCCGGCGACTACCGCGACCCGGCGACGTTCGACCGGCTCCGCGAGGAGGTGGCGGACAAGGGCTTCCTCGTGCACTATCTCGCGGTGCCGCCGTTCCTGTTCTCCGTCGTCGCCGAGGGGCTGGCGGGGGCCGGGCTCCACCATGACGCCCGCCTCGTCGTGGAGAAGCCGTTCGGGCAGGACCTCGACTCCGCGCGCAAGCTCAACGACGAGCTGCTCGAATACTTCGACGAGGACCATCTGCGGCGGGTCGACCACTTCCTGGGCAAGGAGCCGGTCGAGGACCTGATGGTCTTCCGCTTCGCCAACACGCTGCTGGAGCCCATCTGGAACCGCAACCACGTCCGCAGCGTGCAGATCACCATGGCCGAAGACTTCGACGTGCGTGGCCGGGGCGCCTTCTACGACGCCACCGGCACCATCCGCGACGTCGTCCAGAACCACCTGCTCCAGCTCCTGGCCATCCTCGCCATGGACCCGCCGCCGTCCAAGGACGCCCGCGCCCAGCTCGACGAGAAGTGGCGGGTGCTGCGCGCGGTCCAGGCCATCAACCCCGCCGACGTCATACGCGGCCAATACGCCGGCTATCTCGACACCGACGGCGTCCGCCCCGGCTCCACCACCGAGACCTACGTCGCCCTGCGCGCCTACATCGACAACTGGCGGTGGGCGGGCGTGCCCTGGTGCATCCGCTCCGGCAAGGGCCTGCCGACCACCGACCTGGAGATCGTCGCCGAGCTGCGCAGACCGCCGGTGACCATGTTCGGCGGCGAGGGCGGCGCGCCGCCCGGCCCCAACCTCATCCGGTTCCGGCTGCAGCCCGACGCCGGGGTGACGTTCGACCTGCTGGCCAAGGAGCCCGGCAGGCAGCACACCAGGCCCGTGCCGGTGAGCGTCGACTTCACCAAGGTGCTCGGGCCGATGGAGGCCGCCTACGAGCGCGTCCTGACCGACGCCATCAGCGGCGATCCGCGCAGGTTCGCCAGGTTCGACCTGGTGGAGGAGTCGTGGCGGATCGTGCAGCCGGTGCTCGACCTGACGGACCAGCCGTTGCCGTACGAGAAGGGGGCCTGGGGCCCGGACCCGGCGGCGAAGATCGCGCCGGGCGGCTGGCACGAGATCTCCACCACCTTCGACTGACCTCCCCCACGGCTTACGCCTCGGTCGGGCTCGGCCGAAGTGGCCAGGCGGGCGATCCGGGGTCACGATGGGCTCATGAACTTCATGGAGCTGGTGGAACGGTCAAAGGACGCCGCGACCGTCAAACGCGTCTTCGGCGAGCCGATTCAGCACGGTGACATCATCGTCATCCCCGTGGCCAAGATCGGCCAAGGGGGCGGCGGGGGCCAGGGCTCGATCAAGGGCGAGAAGGGCGAGGAAGGGGAGCAGGCGGGCGGTGGCGGCGGGTTCGGCTTCGGCGCGAGTCCCGCCGGCGTGTACATCTTGAAGAACGGCGACGCTCATTGGCGGCCCGCCGTAGACGTCAACCGCATCGTCCTGGGCGGCCAGTTCGTGGCCGTCGTCCTGCTGCTGACCCTGCGCGCCATCTTCAAGAAGCGCCGCGGGCGCAGGCGCTGACCAACCCCCGCTCGCCCCCGGCGATGGCGTTCCTCGTGGTCAAGGTGGTTCGGCGCGGTCTACCTGCGCCACCTCGGAGTCGAGGCGCTGCGCAAGGGGGCGAGCTCCAGCTCGATTCGCCTGATGTGTGCCGACCGCGGCGTGCGCCGACCGTGGTGTGCGCCGACCGCGGTGTGTGTGTGCCGATCGCGGTCCGGCAGGACGTGAGGAGACCGCCGGCGATCGTCGCGGCCTCGAATGTGCAGCTTAGGAGACGGTTACGCCCAGTAGGTGGCCCAGGCCGAAGGTGACGGCCGCGGCTCCGACGCCCAGCGCGAGCTGGCGCAGACCGCCCAGCCACCATGGCCGCGCCGTCATCACCGCCACCACGGCACCGAACCCGAACAACGCCAGCACGCTCACCAGCAGGGCCAGCATCAGCCCGGACGCCCCGAACAGGAACGGCGCCAGCGGGACCAGCGCCCCGGCCGCGAACGCGCCGAACGAAGAGGCGGCGGCCAGCCGGGGCGAGGGCAGATCGTCGAGATCCACCCCCAGCTCCTCGCGAACGTGCACCCGCAACGCCTGCTCGGGATCGGCCGACAACCCTTCGGCCACCCGCTGCGCCAGGTCGGCGTCGAGGCCCCGCGCCCGGTAGAGCGCGGCCAGCTCCGCCTGCTCGCCCTCGGGGTTGCGGGCCAGCTCGCGCCGCTCCACCGCGATCTCGGCCCGCATCAGCTCGGTCTGCGACTTCACGGAGGTGTACTCGCCGGCCGCCATGGAGCACGCTCCGGCGATCAGTCCCGCGAACCCCGCCAGTACGGCACCCTGCCCGGCGCCCGCCGCCCCGACGACTCCGGCGATCAACGCGAAGTTGGACACGAGCCCGTCCATCGCCCCGAACACCACCGGCCGAAGCCAGCCGCCGGTGACGTCCCGGTGGCTGTGGTGCTTCTCGGGGGAGTACGGCCGGGCGAGCTCGATGGTCATGCATTTCCTCCAGTTACGAGCGACTCGTCAGGAAATTTACGCATTTGCCCGAAGATCCGCAACGAAGGAGAGGCTTGCCTGAACTGCGAAAAGGCCAACGGGTAACGGAGCGCGTACTGGTTGGCGGGGAGAGGAAACGGTTAGTGGCCGCATGGACGGACGCCCCAGCGAGCGGTGCCTCGTCTGCGACGCGCAGCCTGAAGCGGCGCGCGCGACCAGCACGAGCGCCGCAGAGGCGTCAGCCCCTCAGGCCGAGGGGCCTCAGCCCGTCGGACAGGTCGGACAGGTCGGACAGGGGCCAGGTGGACGACCCGGGTGGCCGGGGCGGGTTGTGGGTGTTCAGGCGTGGATCGGGGCCGGGGCGACGGGCGAGTCGCTGGGCGTCGAGCCGTTGATCAAGGCGTCGCAGTCGGCGATCGCCCCCTCCAGCAGCCTGCGCAGCAACGCGTCCGGCTCCGGGATGCACGCCTGTACGATCCCCACCACCGAAAGCTGCACCGCGTTCGGCGCCGCGTACCGGCGGAAGCCCTTCTCCGTGATCCGGGCCGCGCGGCTGAAGCGCCTGGCCTGTTCGGCCGCGTGCGGCACTTCTTCCATGGCGCGCCGGCTCGCCTCGCCGAGCCGCCCCGGCGGCGCCCCGTCGAGCCGGGCCAGCATCTCCTCCGCCGCGAGCACCGACACCGCGAGCGCGAGCTGGCGCTCGGCCGCCGACACCGGCAGGGCCGTGGTGGCGCAGCGCAGCGCGATGCGCGCGTCGACCCGCAGGTCGTCGCTGGACAGCCCGATGATGGACGGTACGAGGTGGACGAGCTGGGCGCGGCTGGTGTCGTTGGTGTTGTCGTTGACCAGGCGGGCGAGTGCGGCCAGCAACGGATGCGTGCAGGCCGGATGGTCGCTCCACCGCTCCCCGGCCAGGTAGGAGGCCAGTTCCATGAAGCAGGCGCCGCGTTTCGGGTTGCGATGCCTGCCGCGGGACAGGACCGGCATGTGATCAAGGTGATTGTCCACAGTAGCTCCACTGCTCCACGTGATCGCCGTCTCTCCAGTCTGCGCTGTTGTACCCGCCAGCGCCAGGGATAAGTGTCCATTTGTCCTGAGCGTCCCGCTGGCATCCTTTCTGTCCATTTTTGGTCGTCCGTAATGCCGGGGAAGGGCTCGACCATAGGGCCTCATGACGCGACGAAGACCGAAACCGTACGGGCGGGAACGGTCAGCGTTCCGGTGGCGGCGTCGAACGACGACTGCCGCACCACCGGGTCGTCGGACCCGGCCTGGACGGGATGCAGCGACACCTCCCGCCCCACCAGCGACTCCATCACCTGCGTACGGACCGACGGCGTCGCGTTGAAGACGACGGTGACCGACGTCCACCGGAGGCCCACCGGATCAAGGCCCGCCGTGTCCACGTGCATGGCGATCACGCCCTCGGCCGAGGCGGGGAACGTCAGCCGCCGTCCCACCTCCTCCGCCGACCCCAGCGCGAACGCCGGCGACGACGTCCTGATCCGCAACAACTCCTGGTAACGGGCCCGGGCGGCGTTGATCGCGGAGCAGTCCGGCCGCAGCGCCGGATCCGCCAGCAGCGGCCTGGCGTAGGGCCACCTGGCCTCGTTGTCCGCCCTCGTCGGCAGGCCCGAGCCGAAGCCGTTGCCCGCCGCGCAGTCCCACAGCAGCCGGTTGAACCAGTCGCCGGAGTCGTAGGAGTTACGATCCAGGGACTTCGACCGCAACCGCTCGCTGCCCGCGTGCACGAACGTCGTCCCCTGCGCCAGCACCGCCGTGGCCAGCGACAGCGCCTGCATGCGCACCCGGTCGGCCATCGGCGTCGCCTGCGGCAGCTTGTACGCCAGCGCGTCGAACAGCGTCTCGTTGTCGTGCGCGTCCACGTACGTCACCGACTCGGCGGGCGCGGACGTGTAGCCCGCGGGCGAGCCGTTGTAGTCGATCTCCGAACCCTTCCGGCCCGACGGCAGCACGTAGTCGCGCAGGTGCCCGGTCAGTCCCACCCTGATCAGGTCCGTGTAGTGCGCCAGCCGGGCCCGCTGCTGCTCGGGCGTGCCGTTGGCCGGGGAGCCGTTGGGCGCGCCCGCCAGGCCGGAGCCGAATCCCTGCACCCGCGGATCGTCGTCGAAGGGGCTGCCGCCGCGTACCGCGTCCCGCAGCCGGTCGCTGAAGGTGCCGATCCCGGTCCCGGCCATGTTCTCCTGCGTGGCCTGCTCGAACCGGGCGCCGGAGGCCACCTCGCCGAAGTTCCAGCCCTCGCCGTACAGGATGATCGCTCTGCCGTCCACGCCGTCGCCGGCCGGGGTGAGCGCGTCGAGGGCCGCGCGGACGGCGAGGATGTTCGCCTTCGGGTGGTGTCCCATGAGGTCGAAGCGGAAGCCGTCGACCTTGTACTGCCTGGCCCACGTGACGAGCGAGTCGACGACCAGTTTGCCCATCATGGTGTGCTCGGGGGCGGTGTTGGCGCAGCAGGTGGACGTGGCGATCGTCCCGTCGTCCAGCAGCCGGTGGTAGTAGCCGGGCACGATCGGGTCAAGCACGCCGGTGGAGTACGTGTGGTTGTAGACGACGTCCATCACCACGCGCAGCCCGGCCTGGTTCAGCCCGGCCACCATGCCGCGGAACTCCCTGGTCCGTTCGTCCGGCTCGGTCGCGTACGAGCCCTCGGGCACCGTGTAGTGCAGCGGGTCGTACCCCCAGTTGAAGGCGTCCTTCGCGGCCGTGCGCGCCACGCACTCCTGCTGCCGCTCGGAGTCGGGAGGCAGCGCGGCCAGGTCGCAGCCGGGCTCGGCGCGGTCGGCCGCCCGCTCCGGGATCGTCGCGATGTCGAACACCGGCAGCAGATGCACGTGCGTCAGCCCGGCCGCGGCGAGCGCGCGCAATTCCCGCATCCCGGCGGAGTCGCCGCCGAAGGCGGTGTACGTGCCGCGCCGCCCGGCCGGGACGGTCGCGTCGGAGGCGGAGAAGTCGCGCACGTGCAACTCGTAGATGGACGCCCGCTCCTGGGGCACGGGCGCGGGCTTGGCCAGCCGGTCCCAGCCGGGGGGCTTCTGCGCGGCGGCGTCCAGGTCGACGAGCCTGCTGCGCACGCCGTCCACGGTCACGGCCACGCTGTAGGGGTCCGTCACCTCGTTCGTGACGATCTTGCCGTCCCTGGGGGAGTAGACCGTGACGAGGTAGGTGTACTGGCAGCCCTGCCACGAGGGCGGGCCCTGCGCGGACCAGACGCCGGTCTCGTCGTCACGCCGCATGGGATGCACGGCGGGCGCCCCGGCACTGCCCGGGGCGGCGCCCGGGAAGGCGGTGCTGTGCGTGGGGGCGTCGGCGGCGTAGAGGGCGACGTCGACTCGTTGCGCCGTGGGTGCCCACAGGGACAACTTCGTGCCTTCGGGGCCGAGGGCCGCTGTGGCCGCCTTGGCGTACAGGTCGTCGAGCACGCCCGGAATCTGCACGCCCGTCGCCGCCACCAGCGCCCCGGCGGCGTCCCGCGCCACCGCCGCCACCTGGCCGCGCAGCGCCTCGCGCACCAGGCCGGCGTCCCGCGGGTCCACCTTGAGCGCGGTGCAGGAGGCCAGGTGCGGCCACGTGCGCCGCTGCGCGTCGCTCAGCGTGCCGGGGGACAGCCGGATGAGCCGCAGGTCGCCGGTCAGGTCGCCCTTGTCGCAGGCGAGGTCGCCCTTGGCGCTGAAGGCGAGGGTGTGGTGGAGCGACGGCGGCACCCGCCACGCAACCGTGTCGCGGTCGATCCAGTGGGCCTTCGCCTTGGCCAGGTCGGCGTCCGCGCCCGTGGCCGGCGGTTGCGGCAGCAGGTGGCCCTCGGTGCCGCCCAGCCGCCAGATCTCGTGGCCGGAGCGGGCGAGGTCCAGAAGCTGGTCGCCCGGCAGGTCCCGGTCGTCGCCGTGGTGGATGACATAACTCAGGCTCTTCGCCCCCTCGGCGAGCGGCACGCGGAACACTGCCCCGAAGCCGTCGGCGCCCGACGGCCGCACGGGGGAGGTCCATGCGGTCGGCTCGGCCGCGCCGCCCCACACGTGCATCCCCCAGGAGTCGTCATTCCCGTCTGAGCGGCGGTAATGCAGGACGACGGCGTTCTCGGCCGCGGCTCCGCTCCGGTGGATCGCCGCCACGCCGGAGTTCACGTACGCCTCCGGCTGCGCGGCCGGGATCACGTACTGGTCGGCGCCGGGGTCCTTGACGCCGCCCTGGTGGATGAGGAAGTGCAGCGGCACCGCCGGGTTCTTCAGCGGCACCCGCCAGAACGCCCCGCGCGCGTCGGCGCCGTCCGGTGGGCGCGGGCTCGCCCACTCCGTCGCCACGCCGTCGGCGATCGCGTCGCCCCACAGATGCAGGCCCCATCCGGCGTACGCCCCGTCGGGCCGGTGGTAGCGGACCGTGGCGAAGCCGTCCGCGGCGGCCCTGGAGGCGAACGTGTCCGCCTGGCCGGCCGCCACCCAGATCTCGCCCGTCCGCGCGGGATCGACCATCCGGTCGCCGCCGTCCTTCTCATCGCCCTGGTGCGCGATGACGCCGACGCTGGTGGCGCCCGGCTTGAGCCTGATCCAGGCGAAGCGGCCATAGGCGTCCTCGCCCTCCAGGGCCAGCGGCGCGCTCCACCGCGTGGGGCTCTCGACGTCGCCCCAGACGTGCAGGCCCCAGCCGTCGTAGCCGGCCCGCCGGTAGTGCACCACCAGCCAGTCGCGCCGGACCACGCCCGCCGAGTCCTTCACCACTGCCTTGTACGCGATTTTCGTCCCGCCAGCTAGCCCCGCACGTCATGAAATATCCGGCAACGTCGTCCGCGGTACGCGTCGCCCGCCCCGGCGCGACTCCGCACCCGGCGGCGGGATCGACACCCCAGTCCCGTGCTGCCCGGAAGTTACGCACCCTCCCCCGGCTTTGCAACAATTTCAGGAAATTACTGCAAGTGCGCCCGGATTCAATGTAACAACTTGCAGAAACCTGACGCCTCCATCTACCCGTCAGCGTCACGTCGGCGTAACGTCCGGCTTACTCCAACCTCTGATCGAGCTGTGAGGAGAAGGACATGCGACGACATTTATCAGCCGCAGCAGTCGCCGCGGCCATCACTTTGGCAGTCTCCGCCTGTGGCGGCGGCAGCGGTGAGACCGCCGCTCCGGCCCCGTCGGTCTCGGACCCGTCGAAGATCACCGGCGAGCTCACCTGGTGGGACACGACCCGGCCGGACAGTGAGGGCCCGACGTTCCAGGCCCTGATCAAGGAGTTCGAGACCGCGTACCCCGGCGTCAAGGTCAAGTACGTGAACGTGCCGTCGGACCAGGCACAGAGCCAGTTCCAGACGGCCGCGCAGGCGGGATCGGGCGCGCCGGACGTGATCCGTTCCGAAGTGGCCTGGACGTCGCAGTTCGCGTCGCTGGGCTATCTGCAGCCGCTGGACGGCTCCCGGGCGGTGGACCAGTCGGAGGATTTCCTGGCCGGCCCGCTGAGCAGCACGAAGTACGACGGTAAGACCTATGCCGTGCCTCAGGTGACCGACACGCTGGCGTTGATCTACAACAAGCGGCTGCTGAAGGAGGCCGGCCACACCGAGGCGCCCAAGACCATCGCTGAGCTGAAGCAGACCGCCCTTGACGTCAAGGCCAAGACCGGCGCGGCGGGGCTGGCGCTCAACGTCGACTCCTACTTCTTGTTGCCGTTCATCTATGGCGAGGGCGGCGACCTGCTGGACGTGGCGAACAAGAAGATCGTGGTGAACTCGCCGGCGAACGTGAAGGCGATCGAGACGGTGTCGGACCTGATCACCTCGGGCGCCGCGCCGAAACCCGCCACCACCGAGAGCTACGCCAACGCGATGACCGCCCTCAAGGAGGGCAAGGCCGCGATGATCTACAACGGCCCGTGGGCGCTGTCGGAGATCTACCAGGGCAAGGAGTTCAAGGACAAGGCCAACCTGGGCATCGCGCCGGTCCCGGCGGGCTCGGCCAAGGCGGCGGCCCCCACCGGCGGCTGGAACCTGGCGATCTACGCCGGATCGAAGAACATCCCCGCCGCCTACGAGTTCGTCCGCTTCATGACCACGGCCCAGGCGCAGGCGAAGATCGCCAAGGAGATCAGCCTCCTGCCCACCCGCACCTCCGCCTACGCCAACCCCGACGTCCAGGGCAACGCCGACGTCGCGGTCTTCAAGCCGATCATGGACACGGCGGTGCCGCGGCCGTGGATCCCCGAGGGCGGCCAGCTCTTCCAGCCGCTGCTGGAGGGCTACCAGTCGCTGGTGGGCGGCAAATCGGCGCCCGCCGACATGCTCAAGAAGGTGGATGAGCAGTACCACGGGATCATGAAGGGCTGGAGCTGACCCGTGGCGGTCTCGACCGGAGCGGCGCCGGCCGCGGGTGACACCCGCGGCCGGAGCCGCCGCCACGACAGGCCGGGCCGGGTGCGCCGCGCCCTGAGCACGCACTGGTACGCCTGGGCGATGATCACCCCGGTGGTCCTCGTGATGCTGGTGCTGATCGGCTGGCCCCTGGTGCGCGGGATCTACCTGTCGCTCACGGACGCCACCGAGGGCAACATCGGCCGCACGATCGGGCAGAACGTCATCCCGTCCACCTACGAGTTCATCGGCCTGGGCAACTACGTCGAGATCCTGACCAGCAGCGTCTTCTGGGACAAGCTGCTCTGGACGGTGCTCTGGACGGTCGTGTGCGTGGCCGCCCACTACGGCATCGGCCTCGGCCTGGCCGTCATGCTCAACCGCGAGATGCGCCTGCGCTCGCTCTACCGGGTGCTGCTGATCTTGCCCTGGGCGGTGCCGGCGTTCGTGGCCGCCTTCATCTGGCGCTACCTCTACAACAGCGACTACGGCGTGATCAACGGCTTCCTCAAGCTGGCCGGGCTGTCCGGGGTGGGCTGGCTGGACGACCCCACCACGGCGAAGATCGCGGTGATCGTGGTGAACGTGTGGATCGGCGTGCCGTTCATGATGGTCGCCCTGCTGGGCGGGCTGCAGTCGATCCCGGCCGAGCTCTACGAGGCGGCCGAGGTGGACGGCGCCTCCCCCTGGCAGCGCTTCAGGGCGATCACGCTGCCCGGGCTGCGCCAGGTGTCGAGCACCGTGGTGCTGCTGGGCACGATCTGGACGTTCAACATGTTCCCCATCATCTTCCTGGTCACCAGGGGCGGGCCGGGCAGCGAGACGGAGATCCTGGTCACCTACGCCTTCCGCGAGGCGTTCGAGGGCATCCGCAACTACTCCGGCTCGGCGGCCTGGGGCGTGATCATCCTGCTCATGCTGGTCGTCCTCGCCGTCGGCTACCGCCGTACCCTGCGCAATCAAGGAGACCCCTGGTGACCCGCACGTCCCGCCGGCGCGGCGAGCGCGGCCCGCTGGCCTCGATCGGCCTGCACGCCGGGCTGCTGCTCGCGGTGGCCGTCTCGCTGTTCCCGATCGTCTGGCTGGTGCTGACCTCGCTCAAGCCGCGCGACGCCTGGCTCTCGGCCGAGTTGCGGCTGTTCAACCAGACCTCGCTCGACAACTACGTCCGCGTGCTGACCGAGAGCGCCTTCCCGAAGTGGCTGCTCAACAGCGTGCTGACGGCCGGGCTGACCATGGTGGCGGGCGTCTTCCTGGCCGCGACCACCGGCTACGCGGTCTCCCGGTTCCGCTTCCCCGGCCATCGCGGGGTCATGTGGCTGCTGCTGATCACCCAGATGTTCCCGGTCGCCATCCTGATCGTGCCGCTGTACAACCTGATGGCCGGGCTCGGGCTGCTGAACCAGATCCCCGGCCTGGTGATCGCGTACATGACGATCGCGGTGCCGTTCTGCGCCTGGATGATGAAGAGCTACTTCGACACCGTGCCGATCGAGATCGACCAGGCGGGGATGGTGGACGGGCTGACGCCGTTCGGCGCCTTCTGGCGTGTCGTGCTGCCGCTGTCGCGGCCCGGGATCGCGGTCACCGCGTTCTACTGCTTCATGACCGCCTGGGGTGAGGTCGGGTACGCCACCGTGTTCATGATCGGCGACGACCAGCGCACGCTCGGCGCGGGGCTGCAGCAGTTCATCGGGCAGCACTGGTCGGACTGGGGGCTGATGACCGCCTCGGCGGTGCTGATCGCCATCCCCGCGGGCGCCGTCTTCCTCCTCGTCCAGCGCCACCTCGTCACCGGCCTGACCGCCGGCGCCACGAAGGCGTAGACCGCCGGCGTATGACGGCCGTCCCCGCAGCCATGACCAGGCGCGATGGCGAAGATCTCACATGAGAGTAACCGTTTAATTACTGTACGTAGCCATGGTCTTGGTCAGATCATGGTCACATGGACGGATTCATCGACGAGACCTGTGCGGGCGTGACCGAGTTGCGCGTGCACGGCGTCTCGGGCAGCCCGCCGGCCGGCATGCTCAACCATCCGCATCCCCGCCTGGTCGCCGGCGACGGCACCACCGGGTTCTACCGGCGCTGGTGGGCCGGCGGGAGGCCGACGGGCGACCAGGCGGACGTGCCGGGCGTCCGCCACCGGGAGGCCTACGCCTGGGGCAAGCTCACCTCCGGCGGCAGGACGATCGCGTTGTGGTTGCTCCTGCTGCCGTTCTCGCTGGCCAACCTGTCCTATTTCATGCTGCCGAGACCGGCGGCCGGGGTCCGGCTGCGGCACACGATCGAGGCGGCGCAGCGGCTGTTCGGCCTGCTGCTCACCGGGATCCTCATCGGCGCCGTCACCAGGGCGAGCGTCGATCTCATCGGCTGGCAGTGCACCGCCGCGGGCCGGGCCTGCACCTATGAGACGGCGTCGGTGTGGGTGCGCTGGCTGGGCACGATGTGGGGCGGCGAGCCGTCGAAGCGGCTGGCGATCACCGCGCTCGTGCCGCTGATGGTCGTCGTCCTGCTGTGGTGGGCCGCCCGGCGCACCTGGCACCGTGACGAGCGGACGGTCGCCCCGTCCGACTTCGCCGCGCGGAGCGGCCCGCTGCTGGCGCGGTCGCGCCTGTGGCACGGCGGCGCGCCGGTGTGGCGGCTGCGGGTGGTGCACGTCAGCTTCTCGATCGCCTCCATCGGGCTGGCGGTGTCCGCCCCGTTCGCCGGCGGCCCCGCCGGGCTCGTCCTGACCGTGGCCAACGGGGGCGTCCAGCTCGCCACCGTCGTGCTGGTGGTGCTGCCGTGCCTGGCCCGGCGGGTGGATCCGCGCCCCGGAGAGCGGGTCCCGGTCTGGCCCACGTTCGCCTGCCAGGTGCTGCGGGTGGCGGCGCCGCTGGTGTTCCTGGCCACGATCGTGCTGGCGCTGGCCGGGATGCCGGCCACCTCGACCGTGCGGCACCTTCCCGGCGCCGGTTTTGGAGCGTTCCAGTTCGTGCTCACGCTGGGGATCGGGCTGTTCATCCTGGTGGCCACCTGCGTGCTGGCCCGCATGGACCGGCGCGAGGGGGATCCGCTGGAGCGGCGGGCGATGGGCGGGGCGGCCGCCTGGTTCGTGCTGATGGTGGCCGCGGGCAGCGCGAACGTGCTGGCGCTCGGCCTGCTGTTCTGGACGGCCACGTTCTTCGGCGTGCCGGGCACCTCCGCCGACCCGGGGCCGGTCGGTCACAAGCTCTACCTCGACGATCCGATCTGGTGGACGGCCGCCCTGGTGCCGCTGATCGCCGTGGGGCTCGCCGCCCTGGCGGTCGCCCTCTACGTGATCCGGCGGCGGGTCGCGGCCCGGCTCGCCCCGGAGCTGAAGCCCTGCTACGGCCAGCGTGACGACGCCGCCGCCGTCGCCGGGATCTGGGCGCTCGCCTCGCTCACCGACCGCGCCGGGCTCGTGCTGGGGGTGCTCACCGGCATCGGGGTGACCGGGTTCGCCGCGGTGACCGTGATCTACCGGTTCGAACTGTTCACCCCGGACGGCGGGGTCGGCGGGCTGCTCGCCACCATGGGGAGCTGGGCCATGACGGCGATCGCCGTGGGGCTGGTGCTGCTCGGCCGCCGCACGTACAGCGACACCGGGCTGCGCAGGACCGTCGGGATCCTGTGGGACGTCTGCACGTTCTGGCCCCGGGCCATTCATCCGCTCTCGCCGCCCTGCTACACCGAGCGCGTCATCCCCGAGCTGATCGCCCGGGTCGGCACGCTGGCCGCGACCGACCGCGACGAGGTCGTGCTGTCCGGGCACAGCCAGGGCAGCGTCATCGTCGCCGCGCTGGTGCCGCAGCTCGGGCCCGAGCTGCGGCGGCGCGTGCGGCTGCTCACCCACGGCTCGCCGCTGCGCCGCCTGTACGCCGCGTACTTCCCCGCCTACTTCGGCACGGCCGGGCTGGCGGCGGTGCGGGAGGCCGTCCCCTGGTACAACCTCTACCGGCTCAGCGATCCCATCGGCGGCCCCGTCTTCGCGCGCACCGACCCGCTCGCCGCCGCCGACCAGCGGGCGGGGGTGGACCTGTTCTGCTGGGATCCGCCCAGGCCCCGCCTCGGCGAGCCGCTGCCGGAGGCGCACTGGCACTCCGACTACTGGCTCTGCCCGCCCTACGACGAGGCGCTGGAGCGGCTGATCACCGTCAAACCCGCCGCCTGAGCCGCCCCGGCGTGTAGGGTTTCGGGCGTTTCCCAACAAGCGGGGGGTCGACGGTGCGGTGGGTGCTGCTCTTCCTGGCGGTTCCGGCTCTGTGGTGGGGGGCCTCGCCCGCGCGGGCGGTCCAGGAGGACGCCGGGGGACGGGTGGCGTTCATCGGGGTGCCGGGACTGATGTGGGCGGACGTCGACCCCGCCGGCACACCCCACCTGTGGCGGCTGGCCGGGCAGAGCGGGCTCGGGTCCGTGTCGGTCAAGGCCGTCGGCACCGTGACCTGCCCGTACGACGGCTGGCTGACCGTGTCGTCCGGGGTGCGCGCGGCCGTGGGGCACCGGTGCGGGCTGCCGCCCGAGCCGGTCACGCGGGGACAGGGCGCCGTCGTTCCCCAGGTCGGCGAGTTGTCGCGGACCACCGACGGCGCCTACGCCGGCGCGCTCGGGACGGCCGTGCACGCCGCCGGGCAGTGCACAGCCGCCGTCGGGAGAGGGGCCGCGCTGGCCCTGGCCGACCGGGAGGGCAAGGTCGACCTCTACGCCGGCGAGCTGGACGGGCTGGCCGACTGGTCGTCCTGCCGGGTGCTGGCCGTGGACGTCGCCACGCTGGTCGAGCCGTACCTGGTGGACGACCGGCTGCCGCAGGAGGCCGAGCCGATCGCCGCGGAGCGGCGCCGGGCGCTGGCCCGCCAGGCCGACGCCCAGGTGGGCGCGGCGCTGGCCAAGCTGCCCGCGGACACCGAGATCGTGCTCGCCGGGATCGGCGACCACGGCGCCGTGCCGCACCTGCGGGTGGCGATGTGGCGGCGCGCGGGCGCGGCCGCCCCCGCGACCGGCGCGGTCTCCGGGCCGTCCATCGGCGCGAACTCGACCCGGCGCGCGGACATCGTGGTGCTGCCCGACATCACGCCCACGATCCTGACCGCCGCCGGCATCGCCACGCCCGCGACCATGATCGGGCTGCCGTGGCGGCTCGGCGACCCGACCACCCCCGCCGACCTGCGCAGGGACGACCTGGCGGGGACCACCGTGCGCGGGGCGACCGGGATCTTCTTCACCGCCTTCGCGATCGTCCAGGTGGCCTTCTACGCCCTCGCCTACCTCCTGCTCTCCCGGCGGCGGCGGCTCGGCGCGATCGGGGTCGCCGCCATCGTGCTCGCCTCGGTGCCCGTCTCGACGTACGTGGTGAACCTGCTGCCGTGGGAGCGCGGCCCGTACCCGGTGGTGACCCTCGTCGGCGGGGTGCTCGGGTGCACGGCCGTCATCGCCTGCGCCGCGCTGCTCGGCCCGTGGCGGCGCGACCCGCTCGGGCCGCCCGCCGCCGTGGCCGCGACCACCGCCGCCGTCCTGGTCGGCGACCTGCTGACCGGGACGACGCTGCAGTTCGACAGCCTGATGGGCTACACGGCCGTGGTCGGCGGGCGCTACTACGGGCTGGCGAACATCCCGTTCGCGCTGCTGGCCACCGCCGTGCTCATGGGCACGGCCGTCGCGGCGGAGCACCTGGTGCGCGCCGGGCGCCGGCGCGCCGCCGTGGCCGGGGTGGCGGGGCTCGGGGTGACCGCGATGTTGCTGGCGGGCTGGCCCGGCATCGGCAGCGACTTCGGCGGCGTGATCGCGTTCGTGCCCGGCATCGCCGTCACCGCGCTGCTCGTCGCGGGGCAGCGGGTCTCGATCGTGAAGCTGGCCGGGTTCTGCGTGCTGGGCGGGGTCGCGGTGTCGGTGATCGCGGTGTTCGACCACCTGCGTCCGCCGCAGTCGCAGACGCACCTGGGCAGGTTCGCCGGGCAGGTGGCCGACGGGACCTTCCTGCCGATGATCGGGCGCAAGCTGGGCGCCATGCTGCACACCATGCTCTCGCCGAACCTCATGCCGATCGTCATCGCCGGCCTGGCCTTCCTGATCTTCGCGGTGCTGCGGCCGGGGCAGATCAGCGCGGGCATCGTGCCGCGGGCGTTCGCGCGGGCGCCCATGTTGCGGGCGGGGCTCATCGGGGCGCTGGTCAGCGGCGTGGTCGGCATGCTGGTCAACGACTCGGGCACCGCCGTGCTGTCCATGGCGGTGGCGCTGGCGGTGCCGCTGGTGCTGTACGCCGGGGTGCGCTCACCGGAGGAGGACGAGCCCCTCGGGAACGCAAGCGTGGTCGCCAGGGCGACGTCGTCGTGAGCTAGGGGCGGGACGCGCACGATCTGAAATTATCTTTTAGTTCACTCCATGGTCTTGAAAGTTATATCCACGAGCGATTGAGTTCGGTCGTGCAGACCCTCCGTTTTCTGGCCGCCGCGGCGCTCGTCTTAGGGCCCCTCGCCCTGCCCGCGCAGGCCGATCCCACGCCCCCCGCGGAGGACGCGATCGAGGCGTCCTCCTACCCGCCGCCCTCCACCCTGCTCGCCCAAGAGGCGGGGCAGAAGCTGGAGACGGCCAAGAGGACCCGGCCGGTGGCGCCGGGCATCTCGCTGACCTCGTTCGACACCTATGACGCGCTCGGCTGGCTGCGCGCGGACGCGGTCACCGCCGACCTCGGCGGCGCCAAGGCGGACTACGTGTTCTCCGGCGAGGTGTCCAAGACCGAGCCGCTGTCCGGGCCGGCCAAGCGCTCGCACGCCGTGGCGGCCGTCAACGGCGACTTCTTCGACATCAACAGCTCCGGCGCCGCCCAGGGCATCGGCGTCCAGGACGGCACGCTCGTCCAGTCGCCCGTGGCCGGGCACGAGAACGCGGTCGCGGTCACCGGGGACGGCGTCGGGCGCGTGCTCAAAATGTACTTCGAGGGCAGCGCCACCCCGTCGGGCGGATCGCCGATCGTGCTCACCCAGTTCAACCAGATCGTGCAGGGCGGCGGCGTCGGGCTGTTCACGCCGCTGTGGGGCTCCTACAACCGGGCCCGCGCCGTCGAAGGCGCCACGTCCGTCGCCGAGGTCGTCCTGGTGGACGGCGTAGTCTCCGAGGTACGCACGGCCGCGGGCACCGGCCCGATCCCGGCCGGGACCACGGTGCTGCTCGGCCGGGACGCCGGGGCGAGCGCGCTGTCGGCGCTGAAGGCCGGCGACCGCGTCGAGGTGAAGTACCGGCCCAAGCCGTCGGACGGAAGCACGGTCAAGGCGGCCGTCGGCGGCAACTGGGTGCTGGTCAAGGACGGCGCCGTGCAGAACTCCGCCGACCCGGCCGCGCACCCGCGCACCGCCGTCGGGTTCTCCGCCGACGGCCGGAAGATGTACCTGCTGACCGTGGACGGCCGCCAGGCCGACAGCCGCGGCGTCACGCTCAACGAGCTCGCCGGCATGATGGTCGAGCTCGGCGCCGCCGACGCACTCAACCTCGACGGCGGCGGCTCCTCCACCATGCTCGCCCGCGAGCCCGGCGCCGCCGACGTCCAGGTGGAGAACAGCCCCTCCGACGGCGGCGAGCGGCACGTCCCCAACGGCCTGGCGCTCTACGCGCCGGAGGGCAGCGGCAAGCTCAAGGGCTACTGGCTGGAGACCGCGACCGACCCCGCCAAGGCGGCCGGCGTCGGGCCTGTCACCGGTGGCCGCCCCGAGCGCGTCTTCCCCGGCCTCACCAGGCGGCTGACCGCCGCCGGATACGACGAGACCTACGGCCCCGCCGCCGGAACCCCGTCCTGGCGGGCCGCCCCGGCCATCCACGGCGTGGTCAGGAACGGCCGCTTCCACGCGCTGGTGCCCGGCGAGAGCACCGTCACCGCCTCGCGCGGCGGCGCGAAGGGCACCCTCGGCCTGACCGTCCTGCAGCCCCTGGAACGGCTCGGCACCACCGCCGACCGGCTCGGCATGGCGGGCGCGGACGGGACGGCCACGTTCGGCGTCGTCGGCTACGACCGCAACGGCAACTCCGCGCCGATCGAGCCCGACGACCTCACCCTCGACTACGACAAGAGCCTCTTCGAGGTGACCGCCGCCGAGCACGGCTCCTTCACCGTCAAGGCCACGCAGGCCACCGGCTCCGGCCTGATCACCGCCAAGGTCGGCAAGCTGACCACCGCCGTGCCGGTCACCGTCGGCTCCGAGGCCAAGCCGGTCGCCGACTTCGAGAACGCGGCCTCGTGGACCTTCGCCGCCGCCCGCGCCACCGGCTCGTTGTCGGCCGCGCCCGGGCAGAGCGGGGGCGGCCTCAAGCTGTCCTACGACTTCACCACCTCCACCGCCACCCGCGCCGCCTACGCCGGCCCGCCGCAGCAGATCGTGGTGGACGGGCAGCCGCAGGCGTTCGGCCTGTGGATCAACTCCACCGGCAAGGGGGAGTGGCCGAGCCTGGAGTTCTACGACGCGCTCGGCCAGTCGCAGATCCTGCGCGGCCCGTACATGACGTGGACCGGCTGGAAGTACGTCGAGTTCGCGGTGCCCGCGGGCGTCAACTACCCGCTCAAGCTGCGGCGCTTCTACGTGGCCGAGACCAAGGCCGACGTGAAGTACACCAACGAGATCCTCATCGACGGGCTGGTCGCCAAGGTGCCGCCGTCGGTGTCGGCGCCCCCCGCCGCCAAGGTCGCCGATCCGGTGGTCAAGGCCGGGGTGGCGACGATGCCGTGGCGGTTCGCGGTCATGTCGGACGCGCAGTTCGTGGCCAGGGAGCCGGACAGCGACATCGTCAAGAACGCGCGCCGCACGTTGCGGGAGATCAAGGCGGCCCAGCCGGACTTCCTGCTGATCAACGGCGACCTGGTGGACGAGGCGTCGCCGGAGGACTTCGCGCTGGCCAAGCGGATCCTCGACGAGGAAATTGGCGATTCCGTGAAATATCGCTACATTCCCGGCAACCATGAGGTCATGGGCGGCAAGATCGACAACTTCCGGGCGGTCTTCGGCGACACGTACCAGACCTTCGACCACAAGGGCACCCGCTTCATCACCCTCGACACCTCCCGCCTGAACCTCAGGGGCGGCGGGTACGACCAGGTCGCCCTGCTCCGCTCGGAGCTGGACAAGGCCGCCGAGGACGCCTCCATCGGGTCCGTCACGGTGCTCTTCCACGTGCCGCCGCGCGACCCGACGCCCGGCAAGGGCAGCCAGCTCGGCGACCGGAAGGAGGCCGCGCTGGTCGAGGGCTGGCTGGCCGACTTCCAGCGCACCACCGGCAAGGGCGCGGCCTACATCGGGGCGCACGTGGGGACGTTCCACGCCTCGCACGTGGACGCGGTGCCGTACTTCATCAACGGCAACTCCGGCAAGAACCCCGCGACCGCGGCCGACGACGGCGGCTTCACCGGCTGGTCGTTGTGGGGTGTCGACCCGGTGACCCCGGCCGAGGCCGAGCACGTCAAACGCAACTGGTTCGCCGACGCGCCCGACTGGATCGGCACGCAGGTGCGCCCGCACGTGGACGCCCTCACGCTCACGGCGCCCGCCTCGGTCGCCGTCGGCACGCCGGCCACGGTGACGGCCTCGGTCCAGCAGGGGACCAGGACGGTTCCCGTGGCGTACCCGGTGTCGGCCTCCTGGTCCGGCTCCCCGAACCTGCACGTCGGCACCCGGCAGAGCGCCAAGCCGTGGCACGTGGCCGTGCTCGATCCCGCGACGGGCACCCTGACGGCGCTGCGCGCGGGGCAGGTGACGGTGGCCGTCACGGTCAGCGGCGTCACCGAGCAGGCGGCGGTGGCGGTGAGCGCCAAGGCCGCCGCCTGACCTGGTCGTGCTCACGGGCCCCGCGCTCCGGCGCGGGGCCCGTTTCGCGTGGCGGGCTGGGTCGGTTTCGGATGGCTTGGGCCGTTTCGGGTGGGGTGGTGGGCCGTTTCGGGGGTGTTCCTCGGGGCGGGCGGGGCAAAGTCACTTGAGGGCCTGCCCGAGGGCCCTGTGAGGAGAGTGCGGATGTCCATGGAGCTCGATCTGGTGCCCAGCGGGCTCGCCGACGCCATCGACGCGTTGCCGCTGATCGACCACCACGTGCACGGGGCCTCGACGCGGGACCTGTCGCGCACGGCGTTCGAGGAGATGATCACCGAGTCGGACCGGCCGGTCCCCGGCTGGATGACCCAGTTCGACTCCCAGGTCGGCTACGCGATCCTGCGCCACTGCGCGCCCGTGCTCGGCCTCGAACCGCACTGCTCACCGGAGGCGTACCTGGCCCGCCGCACCAGGCTCGGCGTGGACGAGGTCAACCGGCGGCTGCTCGGCGCCGCCGGTGCCGGGCACTTCCTGGTGGAGACCGGCTACCGGGGCGAGGAGCTGCTCGGGCCGTCCGGCATGGCCGAGGTGAGCGGGGTGCCGGCCGACGAGATCGTACGGCTGGAGGCGGTGGCCGAGCAGGTGGCCGCGAGCGGGTGCGCGGCCAAGGAGTTCGCCGGCCGGTACGCCGAGGCGCTGTGGGAGCGCACGCGGACGGCGCGCGGCCTGAAGAGCATCGTCGCCTACCGCTACGGCTTCGACTTCGATCCCGGGCGGCCGGGCGCCGGGGAGGTCGCCCAGGCGGCCGGGCGCTGGCTGGCGGCAGGGGGCGGGCGGCTGGCGGACCCCGTGGTGCTGCGGCACCTCATCTGGACCGGGATCGACCGCGGGCTGCCGCTGCAACTGCACGTCGGGTTCGGGGATCCTGACGTGGACCTGCGGCGCTCCGACCCGTTGCGGCTGCGCGGGCTGATCGAGCTGGCCGAGCCCACCGGGGTGCCGCTGATGTTGCTGCACTGCTATCCGTACCACCGCCAGGCCGGGTTCCTCGCGCAGGCGTATCCGAACGTCTACTTCGACGTGGGCCTGGCCGTGAACCACTCGGGGGCGCGCGGCGCGGCGCTGGTGGCGGAGAGCCTGGAGGTGGCGCCGTTCGCGAAGGTGCTCTTCTCCTCCGACGCCTGGGGGCCCGCCGAGCTGCACCACCTCGGAGCGGTGTTGTGGCGGCGGGCGATGGCGCGGGTGCTGGGCGGGTTCGTGGCCGAGGGGGAGTGGTCCATCGCGCAGGCCCTGCACGTGGCCGCGCTGACCGGCGTCGGGAACGCGCGCCGGGTCTACGGTCTGGGGGCCGTCGCGTGAGCGGAGCATGGGATGGCCGCGCGTTCTCGGAGACGGCCCTGAGGGCGGCCCTGCACCTGGAGCTGCCCGCCGCGCAGGCGCTGCGGCGGGAGCTGCACGCGGCGCCGCGCGTGTCGGGCCAGGAGGGGCCGACGCTCAAACGGGTGCTCGACGCGCTGCCCGGCGGGGCGGCCGAGCACGTGGCGGGGACCGGCGCGGTGGTGCGGATCGGTGGACCGGGACCGGCGGTGGGGGTGCGCGGGGAGCTGGACGCGCTGCCGATCGCCGAGCGGACGGGTGTGGCGTGGGCCTCGGTCAACGGGGCGATGCACGCCTGCGGGCACGACGTCCACCTGGCCGCCACCGTCGCGCTGGCCCGCGCCCTGGCCCGCCTCGACGCCGCCGCGCCCCCGGCGCCCGGCGGGCCGATGAGGCCGCTGCTCGTGGTGTTGCAGCCGCGCGAGGAGACCTTCCCGTCCGGCGCCCTCGACGTCGTCGCCTCGGGCGTGCTCGAACGCCACCGCGTCCGCGCCATGATCGGCGCCCACGTGCAGCCCGTCCTCGCCGAGGGCGCCGTGGCCTGCGTGCCAGGCCCGGTGAACGCCGCGTCCGACGAGTTCCGGGTGACCGTGAAGGGGGCGGAGGGTCACGCCGCCTACCCGCATCTCACCCGCGACCCCGTCGCCACCATGGCGCAGGTGATCGTGGCCGCCCAGCAGCTCGTCAGCAGGGCCGCCGACCCGATGGTGCCGACCGTGGTCACGTTCGGCATGGTGAACGCGGGCACCACGCCCAACGCCGTCCCCGGGGAGGCGGTGGCCAGGGGCACGCTGCGCACGATGGAGCAGAGCTGGCGCGAGGAGCTGCACTTCCGGTTCACGCAGCTCGTGGAGGACGTGGCCAGGGCGTACGGATGCGTGGCCGAGGTGGCGATCCTGCCCGGCGAGCCGGTGCTGGTCAACGATGCCCTCCTGGCGGCGGGGGCCGCGGCGCTGCTGCGCGAGCAGGGCTGGACGGTGGACGAGGACCTGCGCTCCTGCGGAGCCGACGACTTCGCGCGTTACGGAGAGGTGGCACCGTCGCTGATGATGTTCGTGGGCGTGGACACGGCGGCCGGGCTGCACAGCCCCGCGTTCCTGCCCGGCGACGAGAGCGTGGGCGCGGTCGCCGAGGCCCTGCTGGCGGGCTATCTGGCGGCGTCGTCGAGCACGAGCGGAACGATGTCCGCCGGCAGCCGCACCAGCGCCTCCTCCAGGAACACGTGAGCCTGGCGCCTGGTGAGCCGGCCGCGCCTGAGCCATTCGGCTCCGCCCGCCGGATCAAAGCGCGGATACCGACATCCCTGCCTAAATCGCGTGCGAACCTTTAGGCTCGGCCACGATGGATCTCGAAACCTTCGCGCCCGGTTCGGGGCGACTCGAACCCCGGGCGGATCTCCGCTCCGACGCGCCCGCTCTCGACCTCAACGGGACGTGGCGCTTCCGCCTCTCACCCACCGCGAACGTCCCGGACGACTTCGCCCGTCCGGACTACGACGACGCGGCCTGGGACGACCTGCCCGTCCCGTCCCACTGGCCGCTGCACGGCCACGGCGCGCCCGCGTACACGAACGTCGCCTACCCCTTCCCCGTGGACCCGCCGCACGTCCCCACCGAGAACCCGACGGGCGACCACCGGCGCGCGTTCGACCTGCCCGAGGGCTGGACGGGCGGCCGGCTGCGGTTCGAGGGCGCCGACTCCTTCGCGCGCGTCTGGCTGAACGGCCACGAGCTGGGCTTCTGGACCGGCAGCAGGCTGCCCGTCGAGTTCGACGCCGGGCCGTGGTTGCGGCCGGGACGCAACGTGCTGGCCGTGCGCGTGCACCAGTGGTCGGCCGCCAGCTACCTGGAAGACCAGGACATGTGGTGGTTGCCCGGGATCTTCCGCGACGTCACGCTCACCCGCTCGACCGCCGACGTCTTCGTGCGCGCCGCCTGGGCCGGCGGGCTCGGCACGCTCTCCTTCGACGGGCCCGGCACGCTGAGCGTCCCCGAGCTCGGCGTCGCGGGCCTGGAGCCCGGCGTGGAGGTCACGGTCGAGGCGGAGCCGTGGACGGCGGAGACGCCCCGCCTGTACGACGCCGTCGTCACCGGCCCCGAGGAGTCGGTGCGGCTGCGCGTCGGGTTCCGCACGATCGCCATCGCCGACGGCGTGCTCCTGGCCAACGGCCGCCCGCTGCTGCTCAAGGGCGTCAACCGGCACGAGTTCCATCCTGAGCACGGCCGCGCCGTCCCGTACGAGACGATGCGCGAGGACGTGCTGCTGATGAAGCGGCACAACGTCAACGCCGTCAGGACCAGCCACTACCCGCCGCACCCCGCCTTCCTCGACCTGTGCGACGAGCTGGGCCTGTGGGTGATCGACGAGTGCGACCTGGAGACCCACGGCTTCGGCCAGGTCGGCTGGCGCGGCAACCCCACCGACGACCCCCGCTACGCCGACGCGCTGCTCGACCGCATGCGCCGGATGGTCGAACGCGACAAGAACCACCCCAGCGTCATCATGTGGTCGCTCGGCAACGAGGCCGGCGTCGGCCGCAACCTGGCCGTCATGGCGGACTGGACGCGCGAGCGCGACCCGTCCCGTCCCCTCCACTACGAGGGCGACCTGTCGTGCGCGCACACCGACGTCTACTCGCGCATGTACGCCTCGCACGCCGAGGTCGAGGCCATCGGCCGGCGCGAGGAGGCCCCCCTCGACGACCCTGAGCTGGACGCGCGGCGGCGGGCGATGCCGTTCCTGCAGTGCGAGTACGCCCACGCCATGGGCAACGGGCCCGGCGGGCTGGCCGAGTACCAGGAGCTGTTCGAGCGCCATCCGCGGCTGGCCGGCGGCTTCATCTGGGAGTGGATCGACCACGGCCTGGCGCATCCCGGCCACGAGTACGCCTACGGCGGCGACTACGGCGAGCCCGTCCACGACGCCAACTTCGTGATCGACGGGCTCGTGTTCCCCGACCGCACGCCGTCGCCTGGGCTGGCCGATCTGAAGAAGGTGTTCGAGCCGGTCAGGTTCGGGTTCGCGGACGGCGTCGTGCGGGTCGTCAACGGCTACGACTTCAGCGACCTGTCCCACCTGGAGTTCGTCGCGACCGTGGCGGAGGAGGGCGAGCCCGTCACCGAGCACCGGCTGGCGGTGGCCGCCGAAGGCGGCGAGGTCAAGCTGCCCGTCGCGCCCGGCGGCGCGGGGGAACGGTGGCTGACCGTGCGGGCGGTGCTGGCGGGTGACCAGCCGTGGGCGGCGGCCGGGCACGAGGTCGCGTGGGGCCAGACGCCGCTGCCGTCGCCGCACGCCGGCGACGCTGCCGACCGGCCACCCGCCGGCGACGCTGCCGACCGGCCACCCGCCGGCGACGCTGCCGACCGGCCACCCGCCGGTGACGCTGCCGACCGGCCGCACGGCAACGATGCCGGCGCCCGGCCGTACGTCGGTGACGTGGGTGACCGGCTGCCGGTCGTCGCCACGTTCGTGCCCGAGCGGGGCGAGATCTCCGTCGGGACCCGCGCCCTGGACGCGGCGACCTTCGACGCGGCGACGGGACGGCTCGTGCGGCTGTTCGGGCTGGACGTCGAAGGCCCCCGGCTCGACCTGTGGCGGGCGCCCACCGACAACGACCGCTACGGCGGGCTGGAAACGCGGTGGCGCATCCTCGGCCTGCACCGCCTGACCCACCGGGTGGACGCCGTCGAGACCGGCGGCGACGGGCTGACCGTCCGCACCCGGGTCGCGCCGGCCGCCACGGACCTCGGGATGCAGGCGACCTACCGGTGGCGCGGATCCGGGGACGGCGGGCTGCTGCTGAGCCTGGACATCGAGCCCGACGGCGACTGGCCGGACCCGATCCCGCGGCTCGGCGTCACGATGACGCTGCCGGGGACCGCGGTCGAACGGGTCACCTGGTTCGGGCGGGGGCCCGGGGAGGCGTATCCGGACACGGGCCTGGCCGCTCGGGTGGGCCGCTGGACGGCCACGGTCGAGGAGCTGCAGACGCCGTACGTCTATCCGCAGGAGAACGGTCACCGCGCCGAGGTGCGGTGGGCCTCGTTCGGGGTGTTCACGGTGTCGGGGTCGCCGGTGTTCGGGATGACCGCGCGCCGGTGGAGCACCGACGAGCTGGCCGCCGCCCGCCACCGGCCCGACCTGGTGGCGGGGGACCGCGTGCACCTGCACCTGGACCTGGCCCAGCAGGGCATCGGCACGGCCACGTGCGGGCCCGGCACGCTGCCGCACTACGACCTGACGGCGCGGCGGACCACCTTCGAGCTCCGCTTCACCCCTGCCTGACCTTGGAGAACCGGGCGGGCTCGGCAGTCCGGGTAACGCGCGGCGCCTGCCTGACGGCGGAAGGCCGGGTCCCGCTCAGCGCGGGGCCCGGCCTCCTGTTCGAGCCTCGGTCGCGGCCCGGTCAGGCGCCGGGCACGGTCAGGATCGTGCCCGCGCCCACCGTCAGCCCGCCTTCGCGGATGGCGAAGCCGAGATCCGGCTCGAGCGCGACCGCCTTGCCCAGCTCGACCGTCACCTCCACCGTGTCACCCGGCCGCGCGGGCCCGCTGAGGGTCAGCTCACCTGGCACGTCGGTGGTGCGCAGGTAGAACTGCGGCCGGTACCCGGACACGATCGGCCCGCGCCGCCCGCCCTCCTCCGGCGTGAGGAGGTAGACGCGGGCGGTGAACGAGGTGCGGGCCCGCTGGCTGCCCGGCTCGGCCAGGACCATGCCCCGCCGCACCTGCTCCCGGCGCACCCCGCGCAGCAGCACGGCGGCGTTGTCGCCGGCCTCGCCCCGCTCCATCGTCTTGCCGAACGTCTCCACGCCCGTCACGACGGCGCTGAACCCCTCGCCGAACCCGGCCGCCTCCACCGTGTCGCCGACCCGGACCGTGCCGCGCTCGATGGCGCCGGTGACGACCGTGCCGCGGCCGGTGACCGTCAGCACGTTCTCGACCGGCATCAGGAACGGCGCGTCCACGTACCGGACCGGCACGGGGATGTGCTCGTCGACCGCCTGGAGCAGCGCCTCGACCGACGCCGTCCAGACCGGGTCGCCCTCCAGCGCCCGCAGCCCGGACACCCGGACCATCGGCACGCCGAGGTAGCCGTGCTCGGCGAGCAGGTCCTGCAGCTCGAGCTCGACCAGGTCGGTCAGCTCCGGGTCGGCGCCGTCGGCCTTGTTGACGGCCACGACCAGGTGCCGCACGCCGACCCGCCTGGCGAGCAGGACGTGCTCCCTGGTCTGCGGCATGATCCCGTCCTGCGCGGACACGACCAGGATCGCGCCGTCGAGTTGCGCCGCCCCCGTGATCATGTTCTTCACGTAGTCGGCGTGGCCCGGCATGTCCACGTGGGCGTAGTGGCGGGTGGCGGTCTCGTACTCGACGTGCGAGATGTTGATCGTGATGCCCCTGGAGACCTCCTCCGGGGTGCGGTCGATCCGCTCGAACGGCGTGTACGTGGCCTGCCCCCGCTCCGCCAGGACCTTGGTGATCGCGGCGGTCAGCGTGGTCTTGCCGTGGTCGACGTGCCCCATCGTGCCGATGTTGAGATGCGGCTTGTTCCGTACGTAGGCCTGCTTGGCCATGGTCGTCCCTCTTCGAACCTGGAGATGGTGTGACCCGTCAGGGCCGGTCGACCTCCCCCCGCCGGGTCACTCTCAAGGACTTACGGGAAGAGGTCAGCGCTCCAGGCCGTCGCAGGCAGGCCCGAAGGCGCCCGGCATGGCGGGCGTCGCGTGGCGTGCGTGCAGGAACATGAGGTCTATGGTGCGGGAGTCGGCGTCGGGGGCGCAACACGATATTCCGGGCGGCCGGCTTGGTCCTCAGGACAACAGGAAGGCCGTCGTTCGTCGGGCGGACCGAAGATGACCGGGGGATCCTGGCTTACGGTGGCGGCATGCCGCTGACCACAACGAAAGGATCATCGCGTGGCTGAAGCAATGGGTCGGCGACTCCCCGAGCTGATCGCGAAGTACGAGGTGCCCGGCGCCGCCCTGGCGTACCTGCACCAGGGGGAGCTGCACGAGCTCGCCGCGGGCACGCTCAACACCGCGACCGGCGTCGAGGCCACCACGGACGCGCTCTACCAGATCGGCTCGATCACCAAGGTGTGGACCGCCACCCTGATCATGCGCAGGATCGAACGGGGCGAGCTCACGCTCGACACCCCGGTGGCGGACGTGCTGCCGGAGTTCAAGGTCGCCGATCCGGAGGTCACCAAGACCGTCACGATCAGGCACCTGCTCTCCCACACCAGCGGCATCGACGGCGACCTCTTCATCGACACCGGGCGCGGCGACGACTGCGTCGCGAAATACGTCGAGGCCTGCGCCGACCTGATCCAGAGCCATCCGCTCGGCGCCACCCAGTCCTACTGCAACTCCGGGTTCGTCGTCGCGGGCCGCATCGTCGAGCGGCTGGCCGGCAAACGCTGGGACGACGTGATCAGGGAGGAGATCGCCGAGCCGCTGGGCCTCACCCACACCTGGACGCTGCCCGAGGACGTGCTGCGCTTCCGCGCCGCGATGGGTCACCAGGACGGCAAGCCGGCGCCGGCGTGGGGCCTCATGCGCGCGATGGGCCCGGCCGGGCTGATCTGCGCCAGGCCCGCCGACGTGGTCGCCTTCGCCCGCGCCCACCTCGAAGGCGGGCTGCTCGACGATGCCGCGGCCATGTGGGAGCCGCAGGCCGACGTGCCCAACCCCTACACCCTGGGCCCCCAGTGGGGCGTCGGCTGGATCCTCGACGAGTGGGACGGCCGGCGGGTGATCTCCCACGGCGGCAACACCATCGGCCAGCACGCCATGCTCTGGGCCGTGCCCGAGACCGGCACCATCGTCTGCGCCACCGCCAACGGCGGCCACAGCAACGCCTTCACCCGCGCCCTGGCGGCGGAGCTGTTCGCCGAGCTGGACGGGCTGACCCCGCCGCCGCCGCTCGGGCCGCCGCAGACGCCGGTCGAGGTGGATCCCGCGCGCTACGCCGGGCTCTACGAGCGGGCGGGGACGCGGCTCACGGTGTCCGTCCGCGACGGCGTGCCCTGGATGCGGTACGAGGCCACGGGAGCGCTGGCCGCCCTGCAGGACAAGCCGGAGGAGAACCCGCTGGTGGCGGTGGACGAGGCCACGTTCGTGTGGAAGTCGCCCGACGACCCCGACTGGGCGTCCGTCGTCTTCTACGAGCTGCCCGACGGGTCCCCGTACGTGCACCTGGGCGCCCGCGCCACCCCGAAGACCGGCTGAGACCGGCGGCGTGCGCCCGCGGCAGCCGCCCAGGCCGGCCGCAGGCGCACCACGGCCGGGCGGTTCCGGTCTGGCCCGGCCACGCGCACCATGGCCGGGCGGTTCCCCCCGGCGGAAGCCGTCCGGCCCGGCCGTGCGCACCATGGCCGGGCGGTTCCGCTGAGGCCGGTTCCCGTGGACTATCGTGATCGGATGCGGAACCGTCCGCGTGCCAGCCTCGGCCGGATCCTGGAGGATCTCGGCACCACGGTCCTCGACGTGGCGGCCTCCCCCGGTGACCTCGGCGCCGAGGTCACCGGCGTGCACATCCACGACCCCCTCGACGAGCTGGTCGTGCCTCCCGGCGCGATCGTGCTCGCCGTCGGGATGCATCGCGCCGACGACCTCAGCGCCCTGCTCGCCCAGGTTCCGGACGCCGCGGCCGTCGTGGTCAAGCTGCCCGTGCCCGTGGACGAGCGGGTGCGCGCGAGCGTGCTGGAGACCGGTGTGGCCGTGCTCGGCCTCACCAGGGCCGCCTCCTGGGCCCAGGTCTCCGCGCTGCTGCGCTCCCTGCTGGCGGAGGGCGATCTGGCCGAGCCGGGGGAGGAGCCGCAGGGCGACCTGTTCGCGCTGGCCAACGCCGTCTGCGCGCTGCTCGACGCGCCCGTCACGATCGAGGACCGCTCCTCGCGGGTGCTGGCGTACTCGGGGCGGCAGGAGGAGGCCGACGAGGGCCGGGTGCACACCGTGCTCGGTCGTCAGGTGCCCGACCGCTACCTGCGGCTGCTCGACGAGCAGGGCGTCTTCAAGCGGCTCTACCAGAGCCGCGAGCCCATCTACGTCGAGTTCGACGACGACACGCTGATCAACCGGGTCGCCCTGGCGGTGCGCAGCGGCGACGAGATCCTCGGCTCCATCTGGGTCGCCGTCCACGAGCCGCTCAGCGAGCAGCGGGAGCGCGCGCTCACCGACGCCGCCAAGATCGTGGCGCTGCGGTTGCTGCGCGAGCGGGCGGGGGCCGACACCCGGCGCAGGCTCCACGCCGACCTGCTGTCGACCGTGCTGGCCGGCGGCGCGGACGCGGCCGAGGCGGCCGAGCGGCTCGGCGTCGCCACCACCCGGTTGTGCGTGCTGGCCGCCCAGCTCGCCGACGCCGCCGACCCCGCTCGCGGTGAGAGCGATCGGCAGCGCTTCTGCGACGCGCTCGCGCTGCACGTCGGCGCCATCCATCCCAAGGCCGCCGCCGCGCTCGTCGGCTCCGTCGCCTACGCCGTGCTGCCCCTGCACGCCTCAGGCCCGGCAGGCCCGGCAGGCCCAGGAGGCCCAGGAGGCCCGGGAGGCCCGGGAGGGCCTGGAGGCCAGGGGGAGGAGGAGGCCCGCGCCGTACGCGTCGCGGAGAGCTTCCTGGCCAGGGTCGGCCCGCGGCACGCCGCCGACATCGGCGTGGGCCGCCTGGCGCTCAACCTCGCCCAGGTCGCCAGGTCACGGGCCGACGCCGACCGGGCGCTGCGGGTGCTGCGCTCCCGAGGGGTCACGGGCCAGGCCGCCGGCTACGCGGAGGTGCACTTCGAGGCGCTCCTGCTCCAGGTCGCCGACGTGGCCGCCGCCGAGGAGCAGACGCCCACCGGCCCCTACCGGCGGCTGCTCGACCACGACGCGGAGCACGGCACCGAGCTGACCGCCACGCTGCGGGCCTACCTGGACGCCTTCGGCGACGTCAACGCGGCCTGCTCCCGGGTGCACGTGCACCCCAACACCTTCCGCTACCGGCTGCGGCGCCTCGTGCAGATCAGCGGGCTCGACCTGTCCGACCCCGACGCGCGGCTCACGGTGATGCTGCAGATGCGGATCCTGGGCCGCTAGCGACGGGCCGCCCGGCGCAGGCGGCGGCGCCCCGGCTCACAGGGCGATCCACTCGGTGCCGGTGGTGACCTCGTCGAGCACGGACGGGATCGGCTCCACGCCCAGCCCCGGCCCCGTCGGCACCTCCAGATGCCCGTCCACCAGCTCGAACGGCTCGGTGACGTCCCTCGCGTAGTAACGCCGCGACCCCGACGTGTCGCCCGGCAGCGTGAACCCCGGCAGCGCCGCCAGCGCCACGTTCGCCGCCCGCCCGATGCCGGTCTCCAGCATGCCGCCGCACCACACCGCGATCCCGTTCGCCCGGCACAGGTCGTGGATGCGCCGCGCCTCCAGATAGCCGCCGATCCGGCCCGGTTTGATGTTGACGATCGAGCAGGAGCCGAGCGCGATGGCGGCGGCGGCGTGCTCGGCCGACTCGATCGACTCGTCCAGGCAGATCGGCGTCGCGAGCAGCCGCGCCAGGCTCGCGTGCTGCACCAGGTCGTCGTTGGCCAGCGGCTGCTCGATCAGCAGCAGGTCGAAGGCGTCCAGCTTGGCCAGGCGGCGGGCGTCGCCCAGGGTGTAGGCGGCGTTCGCGTCGACCTGGAGGAGCAGGTCGTCGCCGAACCGCTCGCGCACGGCCCGGACCGGCTCGACGTCCCAGCCGGGCTCGATCTTCAGCTTGATGCGGACGTAGCCCTCGTCCAGATAGCCCTCGACGGCGTCCAGCAGGCGCGGGATCGAGTCCATGATGCCGACGGACACCCCGCACGGCACCCGGGGGACGGCCGCGCCGAGAAAGCGCCCGAACGACTCGCCCGCCGCCCTGAGCTGCGCGTCCAGCACCGCCGTCTCCAGCGCGGCCTTGGCCATGCGATGGCCCTTGATCGGCGCGAGCGCGCGGCCGACGTCCTGGGCGTCCAGGGTCTTCGGCAGCGCGGGCAGCAGGAAGCGGCGGATCACCTCGGCCGCGCCGTCGGTGTACTCGGAGGAGTAGAGGGGCTCGTTCATGGCCACGCACTCGCCCCACCCCTCGGCGTCCGGCGTCACGACCCGCACCAGCAGGACGTCACGGTCCGTCTCGGTGCCGAACGAGGTGCGGAACGGCGCCACCAGCGGCATCGCGATCCGGCGCAGCTCAACTCCGGTGATCTTCACGAGCTCTCCACAACGTAGTAGGACTTCCCGGCGAACCCCGTGACCGTGCGGCCCTCGGCCATCAGGCCGCCCAGTACCTCGCGGACGGCGTGCCGCCACGCCTTCGCCGTTCCCGGGTCGGACCCGCGCAACCCCTCGATGTCGGCGGGCACCGCCACCAGCACGATACGGGCGTCCACCGGCCCCGCGACCGGCCGCCCGCCCTCGTCGCCCAGCGCCACGACCGCGTCGGCCGGGAGCGCCGTGGCGTACGGCTCCCGCCGCGCCAGCGCCGCCACGTGGGGGGCCGGCAGCGGCCACTCGGTGAGCAGGCGGTCGGACTCGTCGCCCTGGTTGATCGCGTCCTCCATGAGGCCGTAGAAGCCCTGAAGGTATTCCCGCGGCCGGGCCCCCAGCTTGGCCAGGTTGAAGTGGGCGTTGCGGCGCACCAGCGGATCGTAGGTCCAGGTGATCCGGTCCAGGCCGCGCTCCAGCGCCCAGCGCCGCTGGTGCCACTTCAGCTCCGCGCCGGCGCCCCGGCCCGTGAGCGTGCCCGTGATGTGCGAGTGCAGGGCGTTGCCCGCGGCCAGGAACCCGACCGAGCCGCCCGCCAGCCGCTCGCCGTCGAAGGCGCCCGCCACGTAGCCACCCGCGTGCGACAACGCCCGCATCACCTCGACGGTCACGGGCTGGTCGCCGGGCTCGAAATGCCAGATGTCGTCGAACAGCGCGTTGAGCCGCCCGAACTCCGCGATCTCGTGGAGCTCCCTGACCGCGATCACCCTGCCGCCTCTCCTCATGGACACCCACTGGCGACCGTATGCCATGGTGCGGCCACCGGGATTCGTGCCGGAACACCAAGAGGAGCGCCGTCCTTCGTCCGGCGGGCCCAGCGCGCGGGCCTACCGGGTGCCGGCGCAGGGGGCGATGCGGATCCTGCTCGGAGCCTCCTGGCTCAGGCGCACCGACTCCAGGGGGACCGTGACCTCGGGCGTGCGATAGCGGCCGCCGGAGAAACGCGCGGCCAGCCGGGCGCGGACGGCGGCCGCCGTCACGTCGCCGGCCAGCGAGCCGCGCCCGTCACGGCAGATCTCGACCCAGCACGGCCCGCGCTGCGCCGCCAGCGCCAGCCCCGCCACCGTCGCCCCCGCCAGCGCGCCCAGGTCGCCGCGGGTCCAGCCGTAGTGCCATATGCCCGCCGCCACCACCGGCGCGGCCGGGCAGCAGCCCGGGGCGGTGATCACCACGTCGAGCCCCTGGAGCAGCGCCCGCGCGATCTCCTCGGCGCTCCGCGCGGCCTCGGTGGCGGCACGCAGCCCCGGAAGCCGCGGCAGCGCGCCGCCGATCCCGTAGATGAGCTTGATGCCCGTCTCGACCTGCCCGGGGCCGCCGTCGTGCCATCCGCAGGCGACGACGTCGAGCGATCCGGCCGAGCTCCACGTGCCGATGCGCAGCATAGTCATTGACTACCCTTTGCCGCGAACCGTAACACACCGTTACCCCTCCGAGGTGGTGTCCACGCGGACGAACTCATCTCAGGCTCCTGGCGTCCAGCTCCCGCAACACCCGCGACACCACGACCGGATCGGCCCGCGGATCCCGCCGCGCCTCCAGCACCGCCTGCCTGGCGGCGGACATCATCTCCGCCTGCACCCGCCTGATGAGCCTGAACCGCTCCGTCCGCCGCTCGAACGCCTCCCGCCGCTCCTCGTCGGCCGCCCCCGGGCTGATCCGCATGCCGAGATCCATCATCCGCCGGGTCAGCACCTCCATGACGTCCTCGGGCAGGTCCTCGGCCTGGTCGATCTCCCGCAACCGCCGCTTGGCCGCCTTCGCGGCACTGATCGCCAGTTGCTTCTCCAGCTCCCGCTCGGCCGCGGTGTCCCCCTTGACCCCCAGCCGCGTGACCAGCCACGGCAACGTCAGCCCCTGCACGACCAGCGTCACCAGGACGACGGCGAACGCCATGAACACGAGCACCGGCCGGTGCGGGAACGGCGCCCCGGCATCGGTCTCCAGCGGGATGGCGAGCGCGAGCGCCACCGTGGCCACCCCGCGCATGCCCGCCCACCACAACACCATGGTCTCGCGCCAGGTGTGCGGGATCTCGGTGTCCTCGCGCTCGTTCCGCCGTGCCTTCCTGGCCAGCCACGCGGCCGGGAGCAGCCAGATCAGCCGGACGAGGACGACGACCGCCACCACGGCGGCGCTCCAGGCGACCACCTCGCCGAGCCCCCCGTGAATGGTGCCGAACGTGGCGTGCAGCTCCAGCCCGACCAGCCCGAACGCCACCCCCGTCACCAGCGTGTCGACCACCTGCCAGAACGTCGCCGCCGCGAACCGGCCGAGCACGTCGTCGGCGTCCGACATACGATCGCTGAGATAGAACGCGCACGTCAGCACGGCCAGCACCCCGGACCCGCGCAGCTCGTCGGCCAGCGCGTAGCTGACGAACGGGATCACCAGCGACAGCCCGACCTGCAGCGTGGCATCGCCCAGCAGCGCCATCAGCCGCCCGCCGAGCCAGCCGAGCCCCAGCCCGACCAGCACCGCCACGACCGCCGACAACACGAACTCCGCGAGCGCCCCCGGCCAGGAGAACGAGCCGGTCACCACCGCCGCGATCGCCACGTGGTAGAGCACGATCGCCGTGACGTCGTTGAACAGCCCCTCGCCTTCGAGCAGCGACACCATGCGCCGGGGCAGCCCGAGCCGCCCCGCCACCGCCGTGGCCGCGACCGGGTCGGGCGGCGCCACCAGCGCCCCGAGCGCCACGGCCGCCGCCAGCGGCAGCCCCGGCACGAGCGCGTGCGCCGTCGCCGCCACGGCCGCCGTCGTCACGAACACCAGCGCCACGGCCAGCAGGAAGATCGCCTGCCAGTTCGCCGCGAACTGCCGCCACGACGTGCGCCGCACCGCCGCGTACAGCAGCGGCGGCAGCAGCAGGGGCAGGACGATGCCGGGCGGGATGTCCACGTTGGGGACGAAGGGCAGGATGGCCAGCACGATGCCGAGCACCGTCATCAGCACCGGCGACGGCAACCCCAGCCGGTCACCCAGCGGGACCATGATCAGCGCGCCCAGCAGCACCAGCATGAGCAGCACGAACTGATCCACGACACCCCCCGATGATCGCCGTGACCAGCGTAATCGAGCGGCCGCCGCGGCCGGGCGAGCCACCACCGGCCGCCCGGCCGGCTATCGGTCGATGACGTGCAGAGCGTGCGGGTGGGACCCCAGCGGCACCGGCCCGCCGGGCGTGCAGAGCACCACGTCGGCCACCCGGGCCCCGAACAGGTCGGGCACGTAGATCGCCGGTTCCAGGCAGAACGTCATCCCGGGCGCCAGCACGGTGTCCTCGCCAGGCCGGGGCCCCTCGTCGTGCCCCAGCCCGACGCCCCGGCCGGTGTGCGCCGCCGCGAACAGCCCGTACCCGCTGCCGTCGATCACCTCGCCCATGGCCCGCGCCGGCGCGCCGGCCGGAGCGGACGGCAGGAACGCGGCGAGCCCGGCCCGCCGGGCGGCGAGCACCACCGAGTACATCGCCTCGAAGTCCTCGGGCGGCTCGGCCACCGCGAACACGCGGGCGACCTCCGCGCAGTAACCGGCCCAGCGCCCGCACACCGACACCAGCAGCGCGTCGCCGGGGTAGATCGCCCGCTCCCCGGGCACATGCGCGGCGAGCGCGGTGTGCTCGCCCGCCGCCACCCGCAGCGACACCACCTCCTCGCACCCGGACTCCAGCAGCAGCCCCCGCAGCCGGTGGGCCATCGCCCGCTCGCTGGCCCCGAACCAGGACAACTCCAGCGCGTGCCGCAGCACCCCTTCCGCCGCCGCCACCGCCCGCCCGATCGCCTCGACCTCATGCGGCTCCTTGCGCAGCCGCAACGGCGCCAGCACGGCGGAGGCGGGCACGAGCTCGGCCTCGATCGCCAGCCCGAACAGCTCGCGCACCCGCATCTCCGCGTCCACCCCCACCCGGCGTGCGCCCGCGGGCACCAGCCCGGCCGGATCGGCGGTCTCGGCGACCGCGTCCCGCGTCACCACGAGGAACGGGCCGTGGCCGCCGCCGAGCAGGCGGAAGTCGGGAGAGGGCCGCAACACCAGGGCGTCCAGGCCGCCCTCGTCCATGGCCGCCCGCACCGCCGCCCAGAACCGGCCGGACCGCGCGGGCGTGGCGGGCGGCTCCTGCGTCACTTCGGCTCGTGCAGCCAGCAGGCGACCGGTCCGAAGTCCGGCTCCCGCTCGCGGCACACGTCCATCACCAGCGGGCAGCGCGGGCTGAACCGGCACCCCCGCGGCGGGTTCGCCGGGTCCGGCACGTCGCCCGGCAGCTCCGCGGGCAGCACCCCCAGCCCGTCGGGCTTGGGGATGGCGCCCAGCAGCGCCCTGGTGTACGGGTGCCGCGGCTCGGCCCACACCTCGGCCGTGTCGCCGACCTCGACGATCTTGCCCAGGTACATGACCGCGATCCGGTCGGCGATCAGCCGCACCACGGACAGGTCGTGGCTGATGAACAGCAGCCCCGCGCCCGCGTCCACGGCCAGATCCCGCATCAGCCTGGCCACCTGCGACTGCGCGGAGGCGTCCAGCGCCGAGATGGGCTCGTCGCCGATCAGCAGCCGCGGCCGGGCCGCGAGCGCGCGGGCGATGGCGATGCGCTGCCGCTGCCCGCCGGAGAACTCGTGCGGATGCCGCCCCGCGAAGTCGCGCGGCAGGCCGACGCGTTCCAGCAGGTCGGCGGGCGTGCTGGTGGTGTCACGGGAGGTGCGCAGCCCGTCGGCGATCTGGTCGCCGACCCGGCGGCGCGGGTTCAGGGAGGCGTACGGGTCCTGGAAGACCATCTGGATGCCGGTCAGCTTCCTGCGCCGCAGGCCGAGCGGCGTGACCGGCTCGCCGTCGAAGGCGATGGAGCCCTCGGTGATCGGGTTCAGCCCGCAGACCGCGCGGGCCAGCGTCGACTTGCCGCAGCCGGACTCGCCGACCAGGCCGACGACCTCGCCCGGGCGCACGGTCAGGCTGGCCCCGGCCACCGCCCGCACGACGGGACGGCCGGGGGAGCGGTGCTCGACGACCAGGTCGTCGACGGTCAGCAGGGTCATCGCCCCTCCGTATCGGGCAGGGAGTCCAGCAGCGCGCGGGTGTAGGCGTGCGCGGGTTCCCGCAACACGCGGCCGCGCGGCCCCGACTCCACCACCAGGCCGTCCTTCATCACGCTCACCTCGTCGGCCACCGCCGACATCACCCCGAGGTCGTGGGTGACCAGCAGCACCGCCAGCCCCAGCTCGTCGCAGAGCCCGCGCAGCAGCCGCAGCACCCCGGCCTGCACGGTCACGTCCAGCGCCGTGGTCGGCTCGTCGGCGATCAGCACCTTGGGGGAGCAGGCCAGCGCGATCGCGATGGCGATGCGCTGCCGCATCCCGCCGGAGAACTGGTGCGGGAAGCGCCCGTACGCCTCGCCGGGGCCGGGAATGCGCACCTTGCCGAGCAGCTCCACCGCGCGGGCGCGCGCCTCGGCCTTGCCCAGCCGCAGGTGGTGCCGCATGTGCTCGGTGAGCTGCCGGCCGATGGTGAGCATCGGGTGCAGGCTGGTCGCCGGATCCTGGAACACCATGGCGACCTCGCCGCCGCGGACCCGGTTGAGCTCCTTGGGCGGCAGCGTGAGCAGCTCGCGCTCGCCGAGCCGGACCGCGCCCGACGTCCGCGCGCCGTGCGGCAGCAGCCCCAGGACGGCCAGCCCGGTCATGGTCTTGCCCGACCCGCTCTCCCCGGCCAGCCCGTGCACGCGCCCGGCCTGCAGGCTCAGGTCGACGCCGCGCAGGATCTCCTTGCCGCCGATCGACACCTTCAGACCGGTGATGTCCAGCGTCACAGCGCACGCTCCTTGATCGCGCGGGCGGTACGGGGGTCGAGCGCGTCCCGCAGCGTGTCACCCAGGAAGTTGAACGCCAGCACCACCGTCAGGATCGCCAGCCCGGGGAACGTCGCCACCCACCAGCTGTCGAAGACCTCCACCCCGGAGGCCACCATCGCCCCCCACTCCGGCGAGGGCGGCTTGGCCCCCAGCCCGAGGAACGACAGGCCGGACAGCAGCAGCAGCGCGGTGCCGATGTCGAGCGTGGCCAGCACGAGGATGGGGCCGGTCACGTTCGGGAGCACGTCCACGCGCAGCGACCGCCACACCGAGAACCCCAGCAGCCGCCCGCTCAGCACGAACTCCCGCTCGCGCACGCCCAGCACGAGCCCGCGCGTGACCCGGGCGTAGGCGGGCCAGGCCACCACCAGCACGGCCAGCACCGCGTTGGTCAGGCTCGCCCCGAGCGCCGCCGCCACCACCATGGCCAGGATCACGGTCGGGAAGGCGAACACCAGGTCCGCCACCCGCATGATCGTCTCGTCCACCCATTTGCCGAAATATCCGGCGCACGCTCCGAGCAGGCCGCCGATCAGCACCGACAACACCACCAGCAGCAGCGTCAGCGGGATCGACACCCGCGCCCCGTACATGACGCGGCTCAGGATGTCGCGCCCGAGCTGGTCGGTGCCGAACCAGTGCCCGGGGCCCGGCTCCGCCAGCCGGGGCAGGTCCTGGGCGAGCGGGTCGTGCGGCGCCAGCAGGGGCGCGGCCAGCGCGATGACGAGCCAGGCCACCGCCATGAGGCAGCCGACGACGGCCAGCGGTTGCCGCCACGCCTCGGGCAGGCGTCCCAGAAGCCCCTTGCGGGCCAGGGGGTCCCGTCTCATCGCAGCCTCACTCGGGGATCGATGACGCCGTACAGGACGTCCACGATCAGGTTGATGACCAGGTAGACGATGCCCACGACCAGGCCGACGCCCATGACGGCGGGCAGGTCGAGTGCGGTGGCGCTCTTGTAGGCGTACTGGCCGACGCCCGGCCAGGCGAAGATGGCCTCGACCAGCACGGTGCCGGACAACAGGCTGCCGAAGGCCAGTCCCGCCACGGTGATGATGGGCACCAGGGCCGAGCGCAGCACGTACCGGAACAGGATCGTCCGGCCCGGCAGGCCCTTGGCCCTGGCGGCGCGCACGTAGTCCTGCCCGAGCACCTCCAGCACCGCCGAGCGGGTGAAGCGGGTGAGCAGGCCGATCGTGTAGAGCGCCAGCACCAGCGCGGGCGTGATCAGGTGGCCGACGGCGGAGGAGAAGATGTCCATCCGGCCGGCCAGCAGCGCGTCCACCGTCTGCAGGCCGGTCACCGGCGGGGCCGAGCCGAGCGCCACGTCCACCCGGCCGCTGCCCGGCGTGATCTGCAGGCGGTAGAAGAACACGTAGAACGCCACCAGCGCCAGCCAGAACGTCGGGACCGAGATGCCGATCAGGCTCAGCACCCGCAGCGCGTGGTCGGCGAGCCGGTCGCGGCGCAGGGCGGCGATGACCCCGAAGGCCACGCCGAGCACCAGCGAGACCAGGATCGCCGCTCCGGCCAGCTCCAGCGTCGCCGGCACGAACTCGGCCAGGTCCTCGCTCACCGGGCGGTGGCTCTGCTGGCTGGTGCCCAGGTCGCCGTGGACGATCCCCTGCAGATGCAGCGCGTACTGCTGCCACAGGGGCTTGTCGAGGCCGTGCTCGGTGCGCCACTGGGCGACGATGGCCGGATCGCCGAGCGCCCGCTGGCCCAGGTTCGCGGAGATGGGGTCGCCGGGGACGAGGTTCGTCAGGACGAACGTGATCAGGGTGATGCCCCAGGCCATCAGGACGGCCAGGAGGATGCGGCGGATGAGGAAGCGCGCCAGCGGCGGAACGCCCCGCCGCCCGCGAGCGGGCCCGCCGGAAGCACCGGGGCCGGAAGGACCGGAGGCGGAAGCACCGGGGCCGGGGCCGCCGGGATCGGGGGCACCGCCGCCGGAGGGCCCGCCGGCGGCGCCGGGGCGCGGCGGTCCGGCCGCCGCGCCCGGGATGTCGGACACCTGCGGGTCCCTACTTCACGCCGAGGTCGGCGACGTCGACCGTCCACACCGGGTGGTACTCCAGCCCGGTCACCGACCCGGCCGTCACGATGTTCTGGCTCGGCTGGATCAGCGGGATGAACGGCCCGGAGGCGTTGAGCCTGGTCTGCACGTCGGCGTAGGCGGCCTTGCGGGCGTCGTCGCCGATGGTCGTGGCGGCCTTGTCGCCCGCCGCCTCGATCTCCTTGGCCGCGCCCGTCTTCCAGCCGGCCCGCAGGCCCACCGTCTTGCCGGGCAGGAACGCCAGGTAGTCGCTGGGGTCCGGGTAGTCAGGACCCCAGTACCACAGGCCCATCTCCTCCTTGCCGTTGCGGTAGTTGTCCAGCGCCGTGGTGACCGGCGCGGGCTGGAGGTCCACCGTGATGCCGACCTCCTTGAGGTTGGCCTGGATACGCTCGGCCAGCGGCTGGAACGACAGGCCGTTCACGGTCAGCTCGCTCGGATACTCGAGTTTCACGCTCGGGTTCGGCACCCCGCTGGCGGCGAGCGCGGCCTTGGCGCCCTCGACGTCCCGCTTGGCCGCCTGCTCGGCGGGCAGCGCCCCGAGGAGCTGCGACGGGATGACCCCGGGCGCCTGCGTGGAGCCCTCGCCGGCCAGCTCCAGCAGCCCCGGGTAGTCCACGCCCTTGCGGACGGCCTCCACGAACTTGGCGTTCGGCGTCGTCTTGCTGACCGCCGGGTCCTGGTTGGCGAGCAGGAAGATGACGTTCGCCGAGGCGACCTTCTTGACCTGCAGGGTGGCGGGCATGGAGGTGACCTGGTCGCCGGAGAGGTTCAGCGCCACCTGGCTGTCGCCGCGCTGCACGTTCAGCTTCTGCGTGGCGGCCTCGACGTTGCGCAGCACGACCTTGTCGTAGGCGGGCTTGGCGCCGTGGTACTGGGGGTTCGCCTTGAGCGTGACCTGGCTGCTCACGTTGAACGACTCGATCATGTACGGGCCCGAGCCGGCCGAGTGGGCGTTCAGGTACTGCTCGGCCTTGTCCTGGGCGTCCGCGGTCGCGCCGTTCTGCTTGGCCAGCTTGCTGTTGATGATGCCGAGGGCCGGGTTCGGCAGGATGTAGGGCAGCGCCGGGTTCGCCGTCTTCGACGTCAGCTGAATCGTCGACTCGTCCGTCTTGGCCACCTCGACGCCGTCCAGCAGGAACGACGGAGTGCCCTTCATGTCACGGACCCGCGTCAGCGAGAACACCACGTCGTCCGCGGTGATCGCGGACCCGTCGGCGAAGGTGGCCCCCTGCTTGAGCTTGAGGGTGAGCGTCTTGCCGTCCTCGGCCAGCTCGTACGACTCCGCCAGGGCCGGCACCGGCTTGGTCACGTCCGAGCCGTCGAAGGTGAGCAGCGTCTCGTAGATCGCCTTGCCGACGATGAGCCCCGTCGGCTCGTACGTGCGCCCGGGGTCGGCGGTCTTGAGGTCGAAGGAGGTGTCGATGACGAGGGTCTTGCCCCCGGCACCGGAGGCGGCCGGAGCCGGTGAGGTGCCGCCGCTTCCGCAGGCGGCCAGGGCGAGTGCACCGGCGAGCAGCACAGCCGCCGTCTGCGTTCGGGTCGCCATGAAGTCCTCCAAATGGACGTTCGGTAGAAGGATGCCGAGGATTGTCCGGCAGAACGTCCAGGTACCGTGCGGTCCGCGAGACGTATATAAAGGTCAGTGAGGTAATGATGAGTGATATTTCCAGAAATGGTGTCGGCGGCAGCGGTCAGGCTGGACGGATCGGCATCGGTCTCGAGCTCGACGACATCCATCTGAAGATCCTTGAGGTCCTGCGCGAGAACGGCCGGATCTCGGTGGCCGCGCTGGCCGAACGGGTCGGCATCTCGCGCGCGAGCGCGTACACGCGGTTCGAGGCGCTGCGCGCGGACGGCGCGATCAAGCGGTTCACCGCCGAGATCGACCACGTGCGGACCGGGCTCGGCATCACCGCGTTGATCTTCGTGACCGTGCGGCAGCAGATGTGGAAGCAGTTCAGGGCGGAGCTGGCCAGGATGCCGGAGGTGGAGTACTGCGCGATCACCACCGGTCAGCACGACGCCATGATCCAGGTGCGGGTCTCCGACGTGGCGGCCGTGCACGCCATGGTGACCGAGCGGCTGGCCAACATCCCGGCGGTCAAGGCGACCGAGACCGTGTTCATCCTGGACGAGGTGCTCAAACGGCCGTACGTGCTGCCCAGCGACCGCGACCAGGCCGCCCGCGAGCAGCGGCGGCGGCCGGCCCAGGAGGCGCAGGGCGACGTGCCGCTGGGCAAGATGCGCTTCGTCGGCGCCGCCGAGGGCCGCGCCGCCCTGCACAAGGACGACTGAGCAGCCCGCGACGCCGCCTGCGGCGGGGCGGCCGCTCCGGGGCCGGGTCAGGCGGCGGCGGGCACCTCGTCGCACACGCTCACGTGCACGGTGTCGTCACCGTCGAAGGAGAACTCCTCCACCAGCCGGAGCAGCCCGCCCTCGGCCGCCTCGACCCGGCTGCGGCTCTGCCCGCCCGCCGTGCCCCCGGCCTTCAGCGCGTGCACGTAGGAGATCGTCACCTGGTCGCCGTCCCGCGTCCCGACGAAGCGCCCATGGATCACGGTGTCGCCCGTGTAGTCGCCCCACACCACTCCGTCGGCCTCCCAGTACCGGAACTCCGTAGGACTGTCCGGGTCCACCGCGCTCGCCGTCGAGCTCACCATCACGAATTCACGACCGTTGAGATTCACGCCCCCATGCTCCCGAACATTTCCGAAATATCAGCACCCGGCTAGACATATGGTGATGGCCCGCTGTCAACGTCCGGCAATCCGTCCAGCCCCCCTCCGGGCGGCGGACGCGCGGCGGACGGTCAGTCCAGGATCTTGGTGGTGAGCGCCACTCCCGAGCTTGGCGTAGGCGTTGCCCAGGTGATACTCGACCGCCATGCCGGCGCGCCGGGAGGCCCCGGGCAGGCCGCGCCCCGTAGCCGACGTGGCCGTCCCGGGCCCTGTGCGGGTGCTTGCCCGGGACTTTACCTTTGCGGACCTGACGCCATCAATGCGGTGTGTGATAGTAAAGTGACACTGCGTATTCGAAGAGGTTCGGGAGATCTTCATGGTGGCGTACATCCTCTCGATCGTGGCGGCGGTGGCCGTGGTGGTGCTCACCGCGCTGATGTTCAGGCTGGTGAAACGGGCCGGCGAGGACCGTGACCCGGGTGGTCCCTCCGCCGCCCATGCGGGCGGGATGTTGTCGGCCATGTTCCTGCTGGTGTTCGCCATCGCGATCATCGTGCCGTGGACCAGCGCCGACGCCGCCCGCCACAACACCTACGCCGAGAGCCAGGCCGCCGTCGACGCCTACTGGGCGGCCGGCGGCCTGCCCGGCGAAGCCCCCCAGCAGATGCGCACGGCGCTGCGCGACTACGTCACCTTCGTCGTCAGGGACGAGTGGCCACTCATGGCCGACGGCCGGATGGACCCGGTCGGCGCCGCCAGGATCGACGCGCTGCGCGGCCGGATCGCCGCGCTGCCGGTGAGCGGCGAAGGCGAGAAGCAGGCCAAGGCCATGCTGCTCGATCACGTCCGGGTCATCTCGACCACCCGCGCCCTGCGCAGCGCCGACGCGGCCGCCACCCCGCCCGATGGCCTGCTGCTGCTGACCATCCTCACCGGCGTGATCGTCATCCTCTTCCCGTTCCTGGCCGGGGCCCGGCCGCGCGGGCTGACGATCCTGCCGCTGGTGGCGATGGCCGGGCTGCTCGGCTTCGGCACCTACCTGACCTGGGACATCGCCCACGCCTTCGCGGGGCCGCTGGCCGTGGGGCCCGAGGCGTTCCAGAGTGCGTTGCAGGAGTTCACCCGCATCGCGGGAGGGATGTGATCGTGCGCGTCCGGTTGCTGTTCGCCGCCGCCCTGGTCGCGCTCTGCGCCGCGGGTCCGGCGGCGGCCGACCCGAAGCCCGTGCCGAAGCCCGTGCCCAAGGTGACCGTCCGCCCGCCGGCGCCCCCCAAGGGTGTCATCGTGGGCCCCAGGGTGACCGTCCCCCGGGTGTCGGCGCGGCGGGCGCCGTTTCCCAGGGTGTCGATCTCGATGCCCCCGCCCAGGCGCCGGACGGCGCCCAAGATCACGCTGCCCGGCGTGACGATCTACCGCGACGGGGTGTGCATGAGCGGGACCCAGGTGGGGGAGTGCCCGCGCACGAGGACACGCCCCCGGAGCCGGCCGGTGCCGGTGCCGACGCGGGTACCGCCCAGGCCCGTTCCCGTTCCCGTTCCCGTGCCCAGCCCCACGCCCACGCCGACCCCGACACCCACGCCGACCCCGACGCCGGCGGCCCGCGCGTGGGTCAAGCACGCCGTGCCGCCGGCTCGCCGCCCCCATCCGCTGGGCTCCGTCGTGGTCATGGTGGTGCTGGTGACGGCCATCACCTCGACGACGGCCGTCGCGTTCGGCTCGCGCCGGTGATCACAGCGCCTTTCTGATCGCCTCGGCTCGGGTTTCGAGCGTGGTCCGCACGGCCGCCGCCTCGTCGGCGGCCTTCGCCGGGTCGGCGCCCTTGTTCCTGCCGTACGCCGCGACCGCCGTGTCCAGCAGGCCCGTGGCGGTGCCGTCGGCCAGGAGCTTGGTGTACAGGGCGGCGTACTCGCGGTCGTAGACCTTCTTGAGCGTGGCGTCCTTGAGGAACTTGTCCTTGAGCGCGTGACCCATCCGCATCCCTCCTGGTTGCCGGGCCGACTGGTCTCCATCCTGCTGAGGCGGCCGGCCTCCGGGTTGCCGGGTCGGCTGGGTTCCCGGTTGCTGGGTCGGTTGGTTTTCGGGTTGTTGGGTCGACCGGTTTCCGGGTTGCTGGGTCGCCTGGCCTTCGGGCTGCTGGGGTGGGCCGGCGCCGGTCCGGTCGCCGCCGCCCGGGCGCCCCATGCCGCCCATGCCGATGGTGTCGTCGGGGCCGGCCGTGGCGTCTCCGCTGAGCGCGAAGTTGAGATCCCAGCTGATCACCTTGAACTTCTTCGTGCCCAGGTCGTACCAGAGGTAGTAGTTACGGCCGGGGCCCGACATGTCGTCGAAGTTGACCAGGATGTTCTGCAGGGCCAGGTAGCGGGCGAACGACGCCACGTCCAGCCGATCGCCCAGCCCCTTGGCGAAGTCCGCCGCCGGGGCCTGCTCCACCCACTTGATCAGGTCGATGACGGGCTGCAGGTCGCGCTGGCCCACCAGGTTGACCTGCTTGAAGTCGTCGACGTACTCGGTCTGGTCCTCGCCCTGGTAGGTGAAGGAGCTGGAGGCCAGGGACTTGTACAGGACGCCGTCGCCGAGGTTCTCGGCGTAACCCTCGTCCAGGTACTCGACCAGGAGGCGGGGCTTGGACGCGCGGCCGTTGACGGTGAAGGCGGTGTAGGCGGAGCGCTGGGTGGGCTCACCGGCGGCGCCGACCATGGCGATGGCCACGGCCTCGTTCAGGAGGGTCGAGGACTGCGCGGCGGCCGGGCGTACGGCGAGCTGGGTGTGGCCCTGGTAGCGGCGGCCCGCCACGAACTCGTCGAAGCTGATCAGCCACGGCAGGCTCTCCGGCTCCTCGGCCTTGAGCGTCCCGCCGGGACCCCCGCCGAACCCGCCGGGCCGCTGCCCGTTCCCCTGCGGCTGACCTGGCGCTTGGCCCTGGGGTTGGTCTTGAGGTTGATCCTGCGGTTGGTCTTGAGGTTGGCCTGGCGGCTGGCCTGGGAATTGGCCCTGGGGCTGGCCGTTGCCCTGCGGGAGGCCGTTGCCGGGAGGCTGGAAGTCGCCGTCCGGAGGCTGGAAGCCGCCGCCCGGCCGGTCGCCGCCGCCTCCGCCGGGCATGGAGCGCTGCCGGGTCTGCCCCTTCCAGCTCAGCCCCATCAGCGTGGAGTTGCCCTTCAACCGGATGCCCACGCTCGGGATCCTGGTCCCGTCGATGGTCAGGTCCGCCTCGACGTACTTCTTGTCGCCGTCCTTGAAGTATTCGGTCAGCATGTCCTGGTAGCTCTCGTCCCTGAACGTGAGCTCGACCTGGTGCGGTGCCGTGCCGTCGAACAGCTCCGCCGTCCCGGCGAGGTTCTGGACGACCTCGTCGGCCTCGGCGGTCCGGCTCGTGGTCACGTACGGGCGGATGGTCCCGCTGCCGAACACGCCCCAGCAGGCGGCCAGGAACGCCACGCAGAGCGCGACCAGCTTCCAGTTGTGGCGGAGCTTGACGGGGATGCGGTGTCTGAGATGCGCCATGGCCGCCTACAGGTCGGTCTGGTCGTATCCGGTCAGGACGGTGACCGACTGGCCGTGGTTGCGCTCGCGCAGCCCGGCGATGACGTCGGCCGGCTCGCTGCCCTTCTTGATCTTGATCGTGTACATCAGCTCGACCAGCGCGCCCGCCCTGATCGACTCCATGCTGACCAGCTCGAACTCGTCGGTGTGCCGCACCAGCACATCCTGAATGGCGGCGCTGTAGTCCTCGTCGGAGGGCACCTGCACCTTGACGACCTGGCGCCGCACGTTGAGCGCGAACCAGTTGAACCGGCTCATGATCATGATGATCAGCGAGATCGCCACGGCGGCGACGATGCCCAGCAGGTAGAAGCGGGTGCCGACGGCCATGCCGACGCCCATCACCAGGAAGATGAAGCCGACGTCGCGGGTCTCCTTGATGGCGTTGCGGAAGCGCACCACCGACAGGGCGCCGACGAGGGCGAAGGCGCGGGCGATGTTCGAGCCGACGACCAGCATGATCAGCGAGATCAGCATGCCCAGGATGACCAGCGTCTGCACGTAGGACTGGCTGTAGGAGACGTTGCGGTGCGTCGCCCGGTACACCCAGCCGATCATGGCGCTGAGCACGAACGAGAGCGACATCGCGATCGCGATGTCGGCCACGCTGAACGTGCCGGACAGGTCCTGGAAAGAGAAGTCCATAGGGGGTCAGGCCTCCGTGTACGCGATCGACCGCTGGGGGTCGAGGTCGTGGTCGGGGATGTGGAAGATCGAGCGCGGGGCCAGGCCATAGGCCTCCACGCTCTGGCAGTACTTGGACACGCGCACGACCTGCAAATTCCGCTTGGCGGTCAGATCGGTCAGCCAGTAGGGGACACGCTCGTTGGCCTTGACCTCCACGATGGCCTTGCCGGCCGGCACGATCAGCCGGTTCTCGGCGTCGGCTCCCAGATGGAAGTCACGGTCGCGGCCACGGACACGGTGGTCGAAGGTGACGCGCAGGCCCACGTCGGCGTCCCGGCCGATGTAGGCGTGCCGGGTGTAGCCGGTGACGGCGGTGGCCCGCAGGTCCAGGCGGAGGACGAGGTCCAGCACCTCTTCCTGGAACGCCCGCCGGCCCGGCTCGTGGCCGACCTGCTGCCGGCCGTCGCACAGGCGCAGCGCGTCGGCGTACGGCAGGCGGGCCCGGCGCTTCTGGGTGACCCGGTTGACCCGCTGTTTGATCTCCACGAACACCGGCGTGCCGGCGTCGACGGAGAAGCGGTCGCCGTAGTGGCGCACCCGCAACTTCCTGCGGAACCGCAGGCCCTCGATCTTCTCCCAGTAGAACCGGAGCTGCCGGGTGTCGTAGTAGACGCTCCAGATGCCGTAGCCCTGCTCACCGTTGTGGGGGTCGGGGTCGAGCCGCTGCTCGATCTCCTTGCGCAGCTCGGCCGCCGCGGCCACGTCGACGAGATACTTGATCTCGTACCGGTTGAACGCGTGCAGCGTGCTGGGGGCACGCAGCGCGTGCCCGGCCTCCTCCGGGCTCGCGGCAGTGCTCGCGGCAGTGCTCGCGGCAGTGCTCGCGGTGGAGATGGCGGCAGGGCTTTCGGCCGGGACGGCGGGCCGGCCTTCGGGGGTGGTGCGCCGGCGGAATCCACGCAGCATGTCTCTCCCTTCGTGTCAGCCCATATGGGACCGCAACAACCTGGGAATAATGTGTGAACGAACCCCGGCCCGGAGGTGAACGTCAGGCGCCGGCGGGGCCCTCGACCGGGAGCAGGACGCGGAAGGCCGTGCCGTGGCCGGTGCGGCTGTGCGCCTCGACGCGGCCATCGTGCGCCTCCACCAGCGCCGCCGCGATGGCCAGCCCCAGGCCGGTGCCGCCGCTGTCGCGGGAACGGCCGGCGTCGGCGCGGTAGAAACGGTCGAACACGTGGGCCAGATGCTCCGGCTCGATGCCGGGGCCGCTGTCCCGCACCTCGACGACCGCCACCCGTCCGGCCACCTCCATCCCCGCCACGGCCACCGCCATCCCGCCGACCGCACCCGCCCACCCCGCCTCGGTGTCCGCCGCGCCCGCCTTCGCGGCGCCGGTCCTCGGTGCGTCGGTCTCCGGGCAAGGGGACGGGCAAGGGGACGGGCAAGGGGACGGGCATGGGGACGGGCATGGGGGTGCGGCCGGGAGTTCGTCCACCGTGACGCGCACGGCCGTGCCCGCGGGCGTGTGGGCGACGGCGTTGCCGACCAGGTTGGCGACCACCTGGTGCAGGCGGTGCTCGTCCCCGGCCACCCGGACCGGCCGGGCGCCCAGCACCAGCTCGATCGTCCGGCCGGGATCCCTGGCCCGCGCCCCGTGCACCACGTCGCCCGCGATGACGTGCAGGTCCACCTCCGTCAGCTCCAGCGCCCGCTCCTGGTCCAGCCGCGCCAGCAGCAGCAGGTCCGCCACCAGCACGCCCATCCGCTCGGCCTCGCCCTCGATACGGCTCAGGATGCGGGCCACCACCGGATCCGGCTCGCTCCCGCCGTGCCGGTACAGCTCGGCGAAGCCGCGGATGGACGTCAGCGGCGTGCGCAGCTCGTGCGAGGCGTCGGCCAGGAAGTGCCGCAGCCGCCGCTCGGAGTGCTCCCGCTGGCGCAGGGCCTCGCCGAGGCGGCCGAGCATGATGTTGAGCGCGCGGCCGAGCCGCCCGGTCTCGGTACGCGGGTCGCTGTCGGACACCCGGCGGTCGAGCTCGCCCGCCGCGATGGCCGTGGCCGTACGTTCCATCCTGGTCAGCGGGCGCAGCCCGAGCCGTACGACGACGAGCGCGACCGCGCCCAGCAGGACCAGCACCAGCGCCCCCGCCGCCGCCTCGATGAGCAGTAACTCGTGCACGGTGGCGCGGTTGGACTCCAGCGACATCGACACGGCCGCCCGGTTGCCGTCCGGCAGGGCCACCACCAGCGTGCGCCACTCGCCGGCGCCCGTCACGGCGGGCACGGTGACCGGGCCCGGCGGGATCGTGGCGAGCACGTTCGCGGGCAGCGCCGGGCCGTCGCCGGCGCTGCCCGCGCGGCTGACCAGGATCCCCGACGAGGTGTAGACGCCGACGCGGAACTGGGTGGGCAGCTCCAGGTCGCCCCGGCGCGGCGGCGGCGCGCCCGGGGGCGGCCTCTTGCCGAACGTCTGGGCGAAGTCGGTGAGCTGCGTGTCCACCCGCGACAGCAGCGACCGGTCCAGCAGGAACACCCCCGCCGCCGCGAACACCGTCAGCGCGGCCGCCGACAACCCGAGCAGCGCGACCAGCAGCCGGTGCCGCAGCGGCCAGGACCGGCCCATGGGCCTCATCGGCCCGGTCCGAGCCGGTGCCGCAGCGGCCGGGACCGGCTTATCGGCCTCATCGGCCCGGTCCGAGCCGGTGCCGCAGCGGCCGGGACCGGCCTATCGGCCTCATCGGCCCCGGTCCAGCAGACGCTGGTCGCGCAGGGAGTAGCCGACGCCGCGCAGCGTGTGGATCAGCGGCGGGTCCGTCACGTCGATCTTGCGCCGCAGGTAGCTGATGTAGGACTCGACGATCCGGCTGTCGGAGCCGAAGCCGTCGTTCCACACGCGGTCGAGGATCTGCGTCTTGCTGACCACCCGCTCCGCGTTGATCATCAGGTAGCGCAGCAGGCCGAACTCCGTCGGCGACAGGTGCACGCGCCGCCCGGCCCGCCGCACGACGTGGGTCTCCTCCTCCAGCTCCAGGTCCGCGTAGCGCAGCAGCCCGTCGTCGCCCGGCTCCTCGCGCGGCCCCGTACGGCGCAGGATGGCGCGGATCCGCAGCACCACCTCCTCCAGGCTGAACGGTTTCGTCACGTAGTCGTCGCCGCCCGCCGTCAGCCCCGCGATGCGGTCGGCGACCGTGTCGCGCGCGGTCAGGAACAACACGGGCGGCCCGTCGCCGTCGGGCCGCAGGCGCTGCGCCACCGCGAACCCGTCGAGATCGGGCAGCATCACGTCCAGGACGATGAGGGCCGGGCGTTCGCGGTCCACGCACGCCAGCGCCTCGGTGCCGGAGGCGGCGGTGCGGACCCGGAAACCGTGCAGCTCCAGGGCGTCGAGCAGCAACTCGCGGATGTTCGGTTCGTCGTCCACCACGAGCACCACGGGACTGTCCGCGGGTCTGGGCCTCGGTGCGTCCATGGTGCTGTTCTATCCGGTCTATCTGGGAATCTGGTGATAAAAGGCCACATCGCCCGGGGCGGCGACCGGTCGTACCGGGCGGACATGGACGAACCTGGCCCGGCACCGGGCCAGGTTCCGCTCCGCCCTCACATCAGGTTGTAGTTGGCGTCGAGCGCGGCGCCCCGGTGTGGTTTGTACTGGTCGTATCCGCGCCCGTCGCACTGCAGCCCGCCGCTGACGCAGTGCCGCACCAGCGCCTGCAGGATGGCCGGCGCCCAGGCGTTGAAGAAGTCGTAGTGCCAGGAGTAGCCCCGCCCGCTGGACAGCCGGGCCTGCGACAGATCGCCGTCCGCCGGGAACGCGATCTTGAATTCCAGCATCGGCACGGGCACCGGATGCGTGGCCGCGCAGAGACCGTCCACCGGATAGGCCATGTGCCGCTTGTGGTCGGAACTGTCCAGGTTGACGCCGTCCCAGCAGCTCGGGGCCTGGAAGCGCACGTTCACCTGGGTGCCGGCGGGGCAGGTGCCCGGCAGGTCGTAGTTGTGGGCGCTGTCGCCGCACTCGAACCCCTCGACCGCTCCTGGCGCGTCCCGGAACTCCGCGAGGCTCTGATTCGGGCTGCCGACCACGAACCTCAGCCCCTGCGGGAACGTCCTGACGGTGGTGTAGTCCCGTACGCCCGACTTGTAGTAGACCACCTGCGGCCCGGTCGGCTGGATGAGCTGGTCGCCCTTGTAGAAGCTGGGGAACCAGTAGGCCGACCGGTCATGCGGGTTGGTGCACGAGGTCCCGCCGGCCAGGAGGGAGGCGAGCGTGCTGTGCGCGTTCGTGGTGGTGTTGCCGATGAAGGTGTGCATGTGCGACGCCCCGGGCAGCCCCGGCACGACGATGGGGTCGTCGGGCCGGTTCGCGGTGACCGCGCAGTTGGCCTGGAACTCGCGGTGGGTGACGTAGTCGGCGCCGGTCGCCTCGCCGTGGACCTGCAGCTCCCAGAGCGAGTAGCCGTATGGGGTGGCGCGCTGGGTGCCGGTCAGCCGGACGTAGCGGCCGGCGCCCGACACCGTCAGCGTCTGCGTGCCGCCGGTGCCGGCGGCCGTGGAGTAGAGGGTGCTCCAGCTCGTGCCGTTGCCGGAGACCTGGAGGGTGAAGGATCGGGCGTAGGCGGCCTCCCAGCGCAGGACCACGCGGGCGAGCGCCGCCTGGACGCCGAGGTCGACCTGGAGCCACTGCGGATCGCTGAACGCGCTGGACCAGCGCGTCGCCGGATCGCCGTCGACCGCGGCGCCCGCCGTGCTCGCGCCGCCCTCCGTGGAGGAGGCCGTGGCGGTCTTGCCCTGGGACAGGAGCGTGTCGGCCGCCGACGCGGGCGCGGCGACCGCGACCAGGAACGCCGCCAGCATCGCGGCGACGGCGCACAACCGTGACGGGGATGAACGCATGGCATCTCCTCTACATCGGAACGGCTGGCAGTTCGGAGAGCGCTCTCCCAATGGAAGGCCCACCGCTCACGGATGTCAATACCGGAAAGTGCGGGGCGTCAGGCGGAGTCTCGGACGACCAGGGAGGGCTCGAAGATCTTCGACGTGGGCGGCTGCCCGGGATCGTCGAGGTGGGCGAGGAGCAGCCGCCCCATCTCGGCCGCCATGTCCTCCACCGGGTGCCGCACTGTCGTGAGCGGTGGCACGCACGCCACGGCCACGCTGCTGTCGTCGAACCCCACGACCGCCACCTCGTCCGGCACCCGCCGCCCATGCCGGCGCAGCGCCGCCAGCGCCCCCTGGGCCATCACGTCGTTGGCCGCGAACACCCCGTCGAGGTCGGCGTGCTCGGCCAGCAGCCGCTCCATCGCCGACTCCCCGCTGGCCGGCGTGAAGTTGCCCTCGGCGACCGGAACGCAGGGATGGCCGTGCACCGCCATCGCCTCCTGGAACCCGGCCAGCCGATCCTGGGCGGCCGGCACGTCCAGCGGCCCCGCGATCGTCGCCACCCGCCGGCATCCCCTGGCCACCAGACGGTCGGCCGCCAGCCGCGCGCCCGCGCGATGGCCCAGGTCCACGTAGCTGATCGGCAGCGGTCTGGCGGGCCGGGCGAACAGCACGGCCGGCAACCGCGCCTCCACCAGCAGGTGCGGCAGCGGATCCGCGCCGTGCGTGGACACCAGGAGCGCCCCGTCGGCGTTGCCCTGCCGGAGGTAGGCGATGACCTGACGCCGGGTCTCCTCCGTCTCGGCGAACATGAGGATCGGATGGATGCCGAGCGGCCGCAGGAAGCCCACCACGCCGCCGGCCACCCGGCCGAAGAACGGATCGGCGAAGACCTGGCTCGGAAACGGGTTCTCCGCCGGCTCGCCGCCGGCCCCCGACACCACCAGGGCGATGGCGCCCGCCCGCCTGGTCACGAGCGAGCGCGCCGCCTGGTTGGGCACGTAGCCGGTCTCGGCGATCGAGCGCCGCACCACCTCCTGGATCGCGGGATCGACGTTGCGGATGCCGTTGATCACGCGGGAGACGGTCGCGCGGGAGACGCCTGCCGCCCTGGCCACGTCCTCGAGGGTGGGCGGGCTGGGCGTCCGGCCTTCACTCATGCCGTCTTTATAGCACGACCCTCGGAGAGCGCTCTCCCGCCGCCGCACCTGCCGGAGGAAGGCCGGTGCGGCGGCTTTGCCGGCGACTGACGGGGGTCACTTGCCGAAGCCGGCCGTCAAGCCGCTGAGGAGCTGCCGCCTGCCCACCACGTACATGATGAGGATGGGCAGCGTGGTGAGGACCACGGAGGCGAGCACGGCCGGCACGTTCACGCTGTACTGCCCCTGAAACGACCACAGCGCCAGCGGCAGCGTGCGCTTGTCCGGGCTCTGGGTGAGGATCAGCGGCAGCAGGAAGTTGTTCCAGACCTGCAGCGAGTTGTAGACCAGCACCGTCACCACGGCCGGCCGGGTCAGCGGCAGCGCCAGCCGCCACATCGTGCCCCACTCGGTGGCGCCGTCCAGCCGCATCGACTCGAACAGCTCCTTGGGCACGTCGCGGATGAAGTTCGACAACACCAGCACCGACAGCGGGATGGCGAACGCGATCGACGGCAGGATCATCCCCAGCAGGGAGTCGTACAGGTGCAGCCGGATGATGATCAGATAGATCGGGATCACGGTCGCCTGCAGCGGGATCGCCAGCCCCATGAGGAACAACGAGTTCGTCCAGCGCAGGAACCGGCCCCGGCCGCCGCGCACGATGGCGTAGGCGGCCATGAAGGAGACCACGACCGCCGGGACCACCGCGCCGAGGGTGACGATGAGGCTGTTGAGGAAGTACAGCGCGAAGTCCGACTCGATGACCAGCCGGTAGTTGGCCAGGGTCGGCTCGCCCGGCGGCGTGAACGGGTTGCTCGCGTAGTAGGCGCTCTGCGCCTTGAAGCTGGTGATGACGATCCAGTAGATCGGCACCATCACCACGATCAGCCAGAGCCAGCCCGCCGAGCCGCCCAGCCAGTTGCGGTGGCGGGCGACCGTGCTCTCGCGGTGCCGGGGCCCGTGCGCGGTCGTGCGCCGCGGTTCCTTCGTCAGCGTGGCCGCCATGTCAGGCCCCTTCCAACTGGCTCGCCGAGGCGTCGCGCCCGCCGAGCCGGCGCAGTACGAGCGCCAGCACCAGGCCCACGAGGACGAGGATGACCGCGATCGCGCTGGCCGGGCCCATGAGGTTGGCCTGGAATCCGCGCTTGTACATGTCGAGGGCGAGCACGCGGGTGGCGTCGCCGGGGCCGCCCGCCGTCAGCACGAAGATCAGGTCGAAGAAGGTCAGCGAGCCGACGACCATGAGCGTGGAGGAGGTGATGATCGTGTACTTGAGCTGCGGCAGCGTGATGCTGAAGAACTTGCGGACCCGGCCCGCGCCGTCCAGCTCGGCGGCCTCGTACATCGAGCGCGGGATCTGCCGGACGCCGCCCTGGTAGATCAGCGAGTGGAACGGGATGAACTGCCACGACACCACGAAGATCACCACGCCGAAGGCCAGCACCGGATCACCGAGCCAGTCCTGCACCAGCAGCGGCACCCCGAGCCCCGCGCCGAGCCCGAAGTTCGGGTCGAGCAGCGCCTTGTAGGTGATCGCGATGGCGGCCGAGCTGAGCAGCAGCGGGATGAAGTACAACACCGACAACACCGCGCGGTAACGCTGCGAGCCGGCCAGGAACACCCCCAGCAGGATGCTCGCCGGCGTCTGAACGGCCCACGACAGGGCCATGACCAGGAACGTCACCCACAACGCGTGCGGCAGCCCGGGATCGGCGAGGATGGCGCGCCAGCTGTCCAGACCGGAGAACCTGATGTCCCCGAGCCCGTCCCAGGAGCTGAAACTCAGCGCGAGAACCCCGAACAGCGGGATCACGCCGAAGCCGATGAAGAACAGCAGCGCCGGCAGCGCCAGCCAGGCGAGGCCGCCGCCGCGGCCGGTGCGGGTACCGGTCGCGGCGGGGGTGGCGGCCGTGCTCACTTTCCGATGACCGCGTTCATGTTGGTGGCGAATTCCTTCGGCGAGATGGAGAGCTGGAACAACTTGGAGATGTTGTCCAGCAGCACCTCGGCGGCGGTCGGGCTGAGCGCCTGGTCCCAGGACTGGGCGAAGGTCTTGGCGTTGGAGGCGATGCCGTAGACGAACTTCAGGAACTCGGCGTCCTTGGAGCCGGCGAACGCGCTGTCGGCGCCCTTGACGATCGGCACCGCGCCCGTCCCGACCCACTCCTTCACCGCCGTGTCGCCCATCAGCTCGGTGGCGAAGAACTTCTTGGCGATCTCCTTCTCCTCGGGGGTCGCCTTGGAGGAGATCGACAGGTACTGGCCGGGGTTGCCGACCGTGTTGCCGGGGTCGCCCGTGCCGCCGTCGATCGGCGGGAAGTTCATGTAGCCGAGGTTGCCGCCGGAGACGAAGTCGCCGCCGTCGGTGGACATGCTGCCGTACGTCCAGCCGCCGTGCAGCATCATCGCGGCCTTGCCGGTGTAGAGCAGGGCCTGGTCGGCGTTGGAGTCGGCGGTGATCGAGGAGAAGCCCTTGATGAACCCGCCCGCCTTGATCAGCTCCTGCATCTTGCCCAGGGCGTCGATGGCGATCGGGTTGTTCCAGGCGTCCTTCTCGGCGTCGAACACGGCCTGGAAGACCTCGGGGCCGCCGAGGCGGTCGAAGAGGAACTCCAGCCACATCATGTTGGTCCAGCGCGACTGCCCGCCGAGCGAGAACGGCGCGATGCCCTTGGCGTTGAACTTGGGCACCAGGTCCATGATGTCGCCCCAGGTCTGGGGCGGCTGGGCGCCGATCTTCTCGAAGGAGCGCTTGTCGTAGTACAGCACGATCGGCTGCATCGTCTCGCAGGGCGTCGCGTAGATCTTGCCGTCCACGGTGGCGGCGCCGAAGGAGGACGGGAAGAGCCGGTCCTTGACGGCGGCGTTCTGGTCGAACCAGGAGGTGAGGTCCTCCACCTGGCCCGCCTGGACGTAGCTGCGCAGCGTGCCGCCGCCCCAGCCCCAGATGAGGGTGGGCGCCTGGCCGGCGCCGATCGCCGTCTTGATCTTCGTCTTGAACGCGTCGTTCTGGAAGGTCGTCCCCTTGATCGTGCTGTTGGGGTTGGCCTTGTTGAACCGCTCGATGGTTCGGGTGCGCACGCCTTCCTGCGGCTGCGTCGACAGGTACCAGTAGGTAGCGCTGGAGCCGCCACCACTGCTGGCGCCGCCGCCGCCGGGTCTGGTCGGTCCCGAGCTGCCACAGGCGGCCAGGGCGGCTCCCAGGGGCAGGCCCATGGAGAGGCTGAGGAAGGTGCGGCGAGAGGTGTTCCTGGACTCCACGCTGATCTCCGTACTCGAACGCCGTGGGGGGTGGGCCGCGGCTCGTTGATCATCGGATGCGGTGGCCGGCGGTCGTGGATCCGGCGGGTGCCGATGCCACTCGTCGCCTCCTCCTGAGTCAGATCTTCGAAACATTTTCGACATGACCGCGGGGCTCGCCAATCTAGGTTTCGGTTATTGAGGTGTCAAGACCCGTGGCTCGCCAAGGCTTGGTGAGGTACGCTCGCGCTCGCTGCCCAGCAGGCCGTTCCGTGCAAGGAGGTTCTACGCAGAGGTCCCCCCACGTCGTCGAAATATTTCGAAACATTGCGACAGAACCTCACCTCTTAAGGAGAGCAGCAGATGACGGCCCTAGATCGCACTCCTCCGTCCGGCCGGGCCGTGCGCCCGTGGCAGGATCCGGCGCTGCCGGTGGCCGACCGGGTCGAAGCCCTCCTCGGAGAGCTGACGCTGGAGGAGAAGGTCGGACAGCTCGGCAGCCGGTGGATCGGCAACGACATGCAGGACCCCGATCCCGAGCCCGACGCCGAGACGTTCAACGTGGCGCCGATGCAGGACGTCTTCGCCGCCTCCGGGACGATCGTGCTGGAAGAGGCGGCCCGGCACGGGCTCGGCCATCTGACCCGCGTGCACGGCAGCGCCCCCGTGACCCCGGCCGAGGGCGCCACGGAGGTGACCCGGCTGCAGCGCGTGGTCGTCGCGGCCTCCCGGCTCGGCATCCCGGCGATCGTGCACGAGGAGTGCCTCACCGGCTTCACCGCCTACGGAGCCACCGTCTACCCGGCGGCGATCGCCTGGGCGGCGACGTTCGATCCCGGCCTGGTCGAGCGGATGGCCGCCGCGATCGGCCGCGACATGCGCGCCGTGGGCGTGCACCAGGGCCTGTCGCCGGTGCTGGACGTGGTCCGCGACTACCGGTGGGGCCGGGTCGAGGAGACGATGGGCGAGGACCCGTACGTCGTCTCGGTGCTCGGCGCCGCCTACGTCCGCGGCCTGGAGAGCGCCGGGATCATCGCCACCCTCAAGCACTTCGCCGGCTACTCCGCGTCGCGGGCGGCCCGCAACCACGGCCCGGTGCCGATGGGCCGCCGCGAGCTGATGGACATGATCCTGCCCTCCTTCGAGACGGCCATCGCGCTCGGCGGCGCCCGCTCGGTGATGAACTCCTACTCCGACGTGGACGGCCTGCCCGCCGCGGCCGACTCCTGGCTGCTCACCGAGGTGCTGCGGGAGGCATGGGGATTCACCGGCACCGTCGTGTCCGACTACTGGTCCGTGCCGTTCCTGGCCACGATGCACGAGGTGGCCGCCGACACCGGCGAGGCCGGCGTGCTGGCGCTGACCGCCGGCATCGACGTCGAGCTGCCCGACACCCTCGGTTACGGCCAGCAGCTCACCGAGCGGGTACGGCGCGGCGAACTGCCGGAGTCGCTGGTGGACCGGGCGGCGCGCCGCGTGCTCACCCAGAAGGCGCAACTCGGCCTGCTCGACGCCGGCTGGACGCCCGAGGTGCCCGACGCCGACGCGGTGGACCTCGACTCGCCGGGCAACCGGGCCCTGGCCAGAGAGCTGGCCGAGCGGTCGATCATCCTGCTGGACGCCGGTGACGTCCTGCCGCTCGGCCCTGGCCTGAGCTCCGTCGCCGTCGTCGGGCCCGCCGCCGACGACCCGCGCACGTTCATGGGCTGCTACGCCTTCCCCAACCACGTGCTGCCCCGCCACCCCGGGCTCGGGCTCGGCGTCGAGGCGCCCACCGTCCTCGACGCGCTCAAGGCGGAGCTGCCACAGGCCCGCGTCAGCCACGAGCGCGGCTGCGACGTGCGCGGCGATGACCGCTCCGGCTTCGCCGCCGCGGTGGCCGCGGCCCGCGAGGCGGACCTGTGCGTGGCCGTCGTGGGCGACCTGGCCGGCCTGTTCGGGCAGGGCACCTCGGGGGAGGGCTGCGACGCCGAGGACCTGCGGCTGCCCGGCGTGCAGGCCGACCTGCTGGCCGAGCTCGCCGCCACCGGCACGCCCGTCGTCGTGGTGGTCGTCTCCGGCCGCCCGTACGCGCTGGGCGAGGTGCGCGCCGGGGCCGCCGCGCTCGTCCAGGCGTTCATGCCCGGAGAGGAGGGCGGCGCGGCCATCGCGGGCGTGCTGTCCGGCCGGGTCCAGCCCGCGGGCCGGCTGCCCGTGCAGATCCCCCGGTCGCCGGGCGGGCAGCCGGGCACGTACCTGCAGCCGCCGCTCGGCTCCAACAGCCACGGCATCAGCAGCGTCGACCCGACGCCGCTGTACCCGTTCGGGTACGGCGCCTCCTACACCACCTTCGACGTCGGCCACCTGCGGATCAGCGACGCCGAGGTGCCCACCGACGGCGAGTTCACCGTGACGGTCCGGGTCGGCAACACCGGCGGCCGGGCCGGCGAGGAGGTCGTCCAGCTCTACCTGAGAGACGTCCTCGCGCAGGTCACCCGGCCGGTGCGGCAGCTCGCCGGCTTCGCCCGGGTGCGGCTGGAGCCGGGCGAGAGCGCGGACGTGCGCTTCCACGTGCACGCCGACCGCACCGCCTTCACCGGCCGCGACCTGCTCCGGATCGTCGAGCCGGGCGAGATCGAGGTGTACGCGGGCACGTCGGCGGCCGACCTGCCGTGCCGGGGCAGCGTCCGCCTCACCGGCCCGCTGCGCGTGGCCGGCGCCGACCGGCGGCTCGTCACACCCGTGGAGGTCGGCCCGGCGGCCCCCGAGACCGGGCCTGGGACCGGCTCCGGGACCCGTCATGAGGCCGGCCAAGGTAGTGACGATGCCGGCCGTTCCTAGGCGCGCCACGCTCGCCACGGTCGCCGCCTCGGCGGGCGTGTCGGTCGCGACCGTGTCCAAGGTGCTCAACGGCCGCAGCGACGTCGCGCCCGCCACCCGGTCCCTGGTGGAGTCGCTGCTGCGCCAGCACGACTACGTCGCGCCGTCGCCGCGCCGGGGGGAGGAAACCGTGGAGGTGCAGTTCGACGCGGACCTCAACGCGTACTCGCTGGAGATCATCCAGGGCGCGGTGGCGGCCGGGGCCGAGGCGGGCGTAGGGGTGGTCGTCAGCATCAGCAGAGACACCCGCCGCGCCACGACGTGGGCCCGCGACCTGGTCGCGGCCGGTCGGCGCGCGCTGATCGCGGTCACCGGCGAGCTCACCTCCGGGCAGCTCGCCGCGCTGTCACGGGCCCGCCTGCCGGTCGTCCTCATCGACCCCCTGAACCTGCCGCGCACCCGCATGACCAGCATCGGATCGACGAACTTCACCGGCGGCCTGGCCGCCACCCAGCACCTGCTCTCGCTCGGCCACCGGCGCATCGCCTACATCGGCGGCCCCGCCACCGCGTCCTGCAACCAGGCGCGGCTGCACGGCTACCGCGCCGCCATGGAGGCGGAAGGGGCTCCGGTGCCTCCCGGCTACGTGCAGGCGCGGCACTTCCGCTACCACGAGGGCGTCGTCGGCGGCGCCGCCGTGCTCGACCTGCCGCGGGCCCCGACGGCGATCTTCGCGGGATGCGACGAGATCGGCCTCGGCATCATGGAGGCCGCCAGGGCGCGCGGCCTGCGCATTCCCGAGGACCTCAGCATCGTGGGCTTCGACGACACCCACATCGCCCGGATGGCCTCGCCGCCGCTGACCACCGTCCGGCAGCCGCTGCGGGAGATGGGCGGGGTCGCCCTGCGGACGGCGCTGCGCCTGGCGGCCGGCGAGAAGATCGACTCCCATCATGTCGAGCTCGCCACCGAGCTGATCGTCCGGGGTTCGACCGCCCCCGCCCGCTCGCCGAACCCCCGGCCCTAGCCGCCGGCGACGGCGGGCAGACAGGCCGGGCAGTCGCCGGTGACCTTCTCGCCCCACGCCTGCAGGTGGCGCAACGCCCGCTCCTCCGTGGCGGCGGCCCTGCGGGCGGCGCTCTCGTCGCCGTTCTCCATGGAGGCGGCCAGCAGCTCGAACGCGTCCACCTCCGCCTGCGCGAACGCCAGCCAGTCGGCGTGGGCGGCCCGGGTCTGGGCGCTGACCGGCCGGTACGCCTTCGAGTCGGCGAGCAGCATGCGCATGGGGGCCAGGACCTCCTCGCGCATCCGCGCGGCGTCCGGGTCGGCGTCGATCTCGGCCTTGACCGTACGTAGGGCGCCGAGCCTGCCGATGTAGCGGCCCGAGAGGTTCTCGATGTAGTGCGCGGCCTCCAGCCGGGCGGTCACGTCGGGCAGGGGCGGGACGGCTTCGACGGCGCCCACCAGCGGAACGCGGGCGATGACCACGGCGCCGCAGACGGCCACGCCGAGGACCGCGGCCGCCACCCACGACCGGCGTCGCGACCGCCCCTCAGATGCCCGCTCGGATGCCTGCCCGGATGCCCGCTCAGATCTTTGCTCGGAGGCCCGCTCCAGGCCCTGACCCGTGCGGCGGCGCCAGGGGAGCAGGGTCGCCGGGGCGGCGAGCACCATGAACACGAAACCGAGGAGCAGCAGGCGGGGCACGGCGCCGGCCGCGAACGTGGCGGCGGCAGGGCCACCGGTGACGGCGTTCGCCACGAGGCATCCGGCGCCGGCCACGAGCCCCGCCGGCGGGCCCGCGACCAGGCCGAGACCCGCCCCGCGCCGTGGCGAGAGCACCGCGAGCACGAGCGCCGCCACCACGACGGCCGCCCCTGCCACCCAGACGAACGTGTAGAAGCGCTGGAGCTGCTCAGGGACGGAGCTCGGCGGGCCCGCGAGCAGACCGAACACGAGCGCGACGGCGCTGCCGGCCAGCCCGGCCGACACGGCCGTCCACCCTGACACGACACCACCGTCCCGCGCGGATCGACCCGGGCCGGTCCGCGTGAACCCGGCCGTGCCGGGTCGTCCCGGCACCGGCCACGGTTGTGGCTCGCCGGAGGCGATCAGCCAGCCGGGGGTGGTGGCGGGACGCCGGGAGGCTAGAAGCGTCCAGGCGGCGACGGCGGAGAGAGCGAGGGCGATGACGAGGACGGGCCCGTCCCACGGCATGTTGACCAGCCCCAGCCGGGCCACCTCCCAGCCGCCCTGGCTCAGCGTGAGGTCCAGCATCGCGCCCAGCCACAGGACCGCGGCGAACAGCGCCCAGTTGACGGCGAGCGCGATCATCCAGGAGGCCCGCCGGGTCAGCGCGGGCGCGGCATCGGCCCAGAGCTCCCCGAGCCCCGCCGCCAGCACCGTCGCCCCCAGCCCGGCCCATCCCACGACCAGGACCGAGGGGGAGGGGTCGGTGCCGGTCTCGGCCAGCGAGGCGAACTGCCCGGCGACCAGCCCCACCGCCACCCCGAACGCCGGCGCCCCCACCCGCGCACCCCCTCCAGCCCGCCTCCCGCCCGAGCTCCCGGTTCCGCCCGAGCTCCCGGTCCCGGCCGGGGTGCCGGTTCCGCTTGGGGTCTGGGACGCGCGCTGGAGGAGGGACGCGCGCCACAGCCCGAGCCCCGCCGAGCCGCCGAGCAGCAGCCCGAAGAGCACGGCAGTGACCGCGTGGGCGAGCTCGCCACGCTCCGACAAGAGCCCCGCCAGCCCGCTCACCAGGAACGGCAGCGTGAGCGCGGCGAAGAACGCGCCCCCGAAGCCGTCCAGGAAGGTGACCCCGCCGGCCAGCTCGGGCCGCTCCAGCACGGCCAGGCGACGATCGGGCGTGGGATGGAAGGCCAGGGGCCGCCGGTACCACGGCATCTCCTGGACCCGCGCCCGGCCGAGGACCGCCGCGAACGATTCCGGCCCGCTGGCCCGCAGGTCGTTCGTCGCGAATGTCGCTGGTCCGCTGGCCCGCAGGTCGGCGTCATGCTCACGCGAGCGCAGCAACGCCCTCGACACCAGCAGGGCGATCACCGCGAGCAGGGCCACCCGCCAGAGGTAGGAGGGCAGCCCAGCGGGGTCACCTGACCACGCGATGACCACGACCGGCAGGATGAGCAGCGGCGCCAGGACGTACTCCACGGATCGGGCCAGCCACGCCAGCGTGACGTCACGGTGGGCGATGTGCGCGAGCTCGTGCCGGACGAACGGGTCGAACAGCTCCCCGCTTCGCCACCGCACGGCCACGGCCTGTGGCAGCACGATCCGGTAACGTCCCGGCCGGCCGTAGCTGAAGCCGTCCCGCAGCGTGGCCGGCCCCAGGAGGACTGCGGGGCAGCGCGCCAGCCCCGCCTGCGCCGCGAGCTCGGCGACCCGCCCGGCCGCCTGCGGCAGGAGCGGGGCGAGCGGGCGCAGCCGGCGCCTGCGCTCGATGACGGAGGGCGTCACGGCCAGCACGGCCAGCCCGGCCACGCCCGCGACGCCGGTGCCGGTCAGCGCGAAGACCGTCCTGCGCCGCTCGTACGTCGTCCGGCACCGCCGCGCCAGGAGCTCCTGGGCCAAGACCGGCATGAGCGTGTTCGCGGGCCCGGGCGAGACCCGCGTCAGCGTCTCCATCTCGGCCGGCGTCAGGCGGGCGACCTGCTGCCGCGCCTCGCCCTCACAACCGGCCGCGAGGGCGAGCCAGTCTCTGTGGATCGTGTCGTGCACCCAGCCGCCGACGAAGGCGCCCGCGCTGAGCAGCCCGGCCAGCAGCAGCACGAAGCGCGAGGTCGTCGGCGACGGATACGCCAGCGCGTCCGGCCTCACGGTTCACCGCGTCACGAGCCCGCCCACCACGGCGTCGGCGAGGACGTTCGCCCGGCCCTCGTCCAGCCGGACACCCCGCGCCGCCCGGAAGGCGATCTCGCGCACCCGTTCGAGCTGCTCCGCGGTCAGCGGCTCCGGCGCCCCCTCGACCTGCGCCGGCTCCTCGGATGCGGAAGGGCCGGGGCGGCCGGAGCGGCGGAAGCGCCGGCGCACCGCGCCGACCACGTGCCCCGCGTACTCCTCGGCCACCGCCTCGGCCATGGTCGTCAGCAGGAACTGCACCACCGGAACCGCCACGACCAGCGCGTACGGCGTCATCATCGCCAGATCGAGCCCGAACCCCACCGGCTCGTCCCGCCCCTGGGCGGCCCGCAGCGCCCCCGGATCGCGAAAGAACTCCGCCGCGTTCTCCTTGAACAGCACCAGCTCCTCCGGCGCCGCCCGCTCCAGCACGAGCTCTGCCAGTTCGGCCACCAGCGCGTCGCGGGCGCCGGGCGGGAGCCGCGCCGCGGCAGCCTCGTCGGTCACCAGGGTTCCCCCTTCACAGCCGATAGCCCCATAGGAAATCACGCGGGCCCGGCGCTGTCACCCCAGGGCGGCGGCGGCCGGTGGCGGACACGTTCCGGCTCGAATGATTCGGCAATGGCGGAGCGGCGAAAAGGTCACCGGCCGATGATCGGAGAATGGCCGCCGGGATTGTCGTTCCTGACGGGCTTCGGGACCGGATATGCGTTCTCGACCGGAAAAGGAACGCCCCGACGGCGGCCCGACAGGCGAAGACCGTTTGCCGGGATCCGCACGGGCCTGCGGCTCAAGGCACGCTCAGGCGCTGGAGGGCCAGGGGCTGGCACCACCTCAACCCGGCCTGACGCGCGGCGCCTCCCTCGGGCCGTTCAGGGAGGGCCCTCACTTCTCGGCGACGCCGAACGCCGTCCACCCCTGGTCGGGAAAGCCGGCCGCCTCGGCCACGGCCGCCGACGCCGTGTTCGTGACGGCGTGCAGATACGTCGGCACCGCCCCTTCGTCCAGCACCCGCCGGGCGGCCTGCGCGACCAGCCGCCGGGCGAGACCCCGTCCCCGCGCCTCCCTGGCGGTCACCACCGACAACTCGTGCCCGTACGCGTCGTGCCGCTTGATCCCGACCCCGGCCAGGTGCTCCCCGGTCCCGGGATCGAGTGCCACCAGGACCTCGCCGCCGAACATCCGCAGCCAGTCGGGCACCTCCGGAGCGGTCGCGGGCAGCCACCGCCCGGCGTCCTCCAGCGGCGCGGGCCGGGTGGTCCAGCGGTAGACGACATCGAACCAGCCGCGTTCGCCGTACCCGACCAGCGAGGGCACCTCGCCCAGTGTGCGGGCGGCGGCCACGCGGGTCACGTGCTCCGGCGGCACCGACAGGACCGAGCCGTCCGGCGTGCCGACCCCGAGCGCGGGGTGGATGTGGCCGTCCCAGCCGGGCGTGGTGCGCCGGTCGGAGCCCGTGACATGGAGTCTCTCCCTCGGCGGCCAGGCTCCGAGCCACGCGCGCAGATGATCGGTGAGCGACACGGAACTACTATAGGAAGTAGTAAAAATACCGATTGCGGCAGGGTGGTGGTTACTCGCGAGGAGGGGGTCGACACGGCGTGTGACGCCGGGTTAGCGTCCTGACATAAGGATCTTTATCCGGTCAGGAGGATTAACCATGGGGGTTCCCGGCTACACGGAGATCCGGGAACTCGGACACGGCGGGACAGGCCGGGTCATGCTGGCCGTTCGCGACTCCGACGGGCTGGCCGTCGCCATCAAGCACTTATCCGAGCGGCTGCGCGCGGACAAGGAGTTCGTGACGAGGTTCCGGGCGGAGGCACGCGTCCTTCGGGAGATCGACAGCCCGCACATCGCCCGCCTGCTGAAATATACCGAAGCGGGCGGCGACGCCGTCATCGTCATGGAGCTCGTCGACGGCGTCACCCTGCGGCGGCTGCTGGAGCACGAGGGCCCGACGGGCCCCGAGGCCGCGCTCGTGCTGCTGAAGGGCGCGCTGCTGGGGCTGGCCGAGGCCCATCGGCACGAGGTCGTGCACCGCGACTTCAAACCCGAGAACGTCATCGTCACCCAGGACGGTGACAGCAAGCTCGTCGACTTCGGCGTGGCGGCGCACTCCGGCGAGACCGGCGCCCTGGCCGGCACCCCCGCCTACATGGCGCCCGAGCAGTGGGACGACGCGCCGGCCGGTCCGGCCTCCGACGTGTACGCGGCGACGCTGGTGTTCTTCGAGTGCCTGACCGGTCACCGCGCCTTCCGCAGCGAGAACATGGCCGCCCTCGCCTACCAGCACCAGCACACACCGCCGCCGCTGACGGACGTCGAGGAAGCCCTGCGGCCGCTGGTCGAGCACGGCCTGGCCAAGGACCCCGCCGAGCGGCCCGCGTCGGCCGAGGCGTTCCTGGCCGAGCTGGAGGCGGCGGCGCTCGCCGCGTACGGCGACGAGTGGGAGCTGCGGGGACGGACCGGGCTCGGCATCCTGACCGTGCCGCTGGCCGCGCTGCTGCCCGAGCCGCAACCGGCTGCCGAGGGCGGCGCCACGAGCCTGTTCCAGAACGCGATCACGCCCGTGGCCAAGCTCGCGGTGACGGGCGGGCTGGTGCTGGCGACCACGGCGGCGGTGGCGTCGGCGTTCGTGATCTGGCACGACACGCCCGAGCCGGAGAGCGGTACGGCGCTGCCGCCCGCCTCCTCCGCCCCGCCGTTCACCGGCTCGCCCACCTCGCCGACGTCCGTCCTGCCCACCCCGGACGCGTCCGTCACAGGCACGCCGTCCGTCACGCACGCCGGCCAGCCGAGCGCGCTCCCGTCCACTCCGCCCACGCTCGGGCAGTATCCGACCTGGGGCGGACCGGCCACGGCACCGCCCAGGAGCACGCGCGTGCCGGCCCCCGGCCAGGCGACGCGGGCGCCGGCCCGGTCCGACCGGCCGCAGCCGAGCACCCGCCCGGCCACCAGCGCGCCCCCGGATCGCGACCAGCAGGCCGCCGACCAGCCCGCCGGCAAGCCGCCCGCCACCAAGGCGGCCGCCACCAAGGCGCCCGCCGCCGAGCCGCCCGCCACCGAGCCGCCGGCCACGCGGGCCCCCGACCCCACCACGCCGGCGGCGAAGGCCAAGGAGCCGCTCCTGTCGGTCTCGGTGAAGGTGTCGCTCGGCGTGCCGCTGCTCGGCGGGGACGGTGACGGCCTGCTGGACGCCGACATCGACCTGGGCCTGGGCTCCAGCCTGCTGGGCCTGGTGGTGGTGCCGGGCTCGATGTTGCTCGGCCGGCACCTGGTGGTCCGCCGGGTACGGCGGCCACGCGACCCGGCGACGTGGCTCGACGCGGAGTCCCCGGACGATCCCGGCAAGCCGGGAGAACGCTGAAAAGTCGTAAGTTGCGTGCCGGGACGTGGGATCCTCTACTATCGGCCTCGAATAGAGGGCGTCCCCCGGCCGGATTTACTGCTGACCGGAACCCGCCCTGCGGCTCGGGGTAAGGGAGAAGAGTGGCGGTTCCGTCCTCCACCGACCGGCTGCGGGGCACAGCCCGCACGTTCGCCCTGAGCGTCTGGCCCGCCCTCGCCGCGCTGCTCCTCGTGGCAGGAACGGCGACGACGGCGCAGGCCGCGCAGGCGCCCAAGCCCACGGTCAAGCAGTTGAGGAAGGACCTGGCCGAGCTCCAGAAGGACTCGGACAAGCTCATCACCGACTACTACAACAGCAGAATCGCCCAGCAGAAGGCGGAAAAAGCCGAAAAATCGGCACGGGAGAAGCTGGCCGCCGCCCAGCAGGTCTACGACCGCGAGTCCACCGAGCTCCGAGCCATCGCCCTCGCCGAGTACACCGGCGGCCAGCCCGACCAGATCCTCCTCCTCACCGGCAACGCCGACCCGCCGGCCGTCATCCGCAGGCTGGCGCTCACCCAGCACCTCATCGATCTCCAGGACGCCCGGCTGCGCGGCTACGCCAAGGTCAGGAACGACCACCAGCGGGCCAAGGACGAGGCGACCGCCCGCGCGAAAGAGCTCGCGGGCACGATCGACGACCAGGAGAAGCGCAAGAAGAAGGCCGAGAAGCAGATCGAGAAGATCAAGGACAAGATCGATCTGCTGTTCAGCGCGCCGGGGGTGCGGCGCTCGGACGGGACGTGGGTGCCGCAGCTCCCGCAGGGCGCCGACAACATCACGCCCCGGATGGCGCTGGTCAGGCAGCTCATCAAGGAGCGGTTCGGGGTGCCGTACGGGATCGGGTGCTACCGGGCGATCCAGGACGGTGGCGAGCATCCGCTCGGCCGGGCCTGCGACTTCATGCTGAGCCGGGGCGGCACGATGCCGGCAGGCTCGGAGGTGGGGCGCGGCGACGAGATCGCCGCCTGGGCGATCAAGAACGCCAAGCGGCTGGGCATCATGTACATCATCTACCGGCAGCGCATCTGGCACGCCAGGACGGGCGGCTGGCGCACCATGACGGACCGGGGCGGCACGACGGCCAACCACTACGACCATCCGCACATCTCGGTCTACTAGCGCACCCGGCCGCGCGGCTTCAGCCGGGTGGTCGGCAGGACGGGCGCGGGGAGCGGCGCCCCGTCGAACCCCTCGACGGCGCCGAACCCCGAGCCCTCCATCCAGTCCGTCCTGAACGCGGCGATCTCGTCGTGGGAGCGGCCCACGAAGTTCCACCACATGACGATCTCCTCGGCGAACGGCTCGCCGCCGATCAGCAGCACCCGTCCGCGCCCCGACAACCGCAGTCCGTCCGCGCCCGGCGGCAGGTAGACCAGCGGCCCCGGCTCCACCTCCGCGACCGCGCCGTCGAGGAGCAGCAGCCCGTGCTCGAACGCGGGATCGAGCGGCACCTCGCCCGCGCCGTCCACGGTGATCTCGGCGCCCACGAGCGGGGTGTAGGCGGTGGCGGGCGAGGTCACCCCGCCGAGCGTCCCCATGACGACCCGCGCCTCGAAGCCGGGCTCCGCCAGCACGGGCAGCGACGGGTGGTGCTCGAAGGCGGGGGCGGTGTGCCGGTGCTCGCCGGGCAGCGCCACCCAGAGCTGCACCCCGTGGAGCACCGTCTCCGGCGACTCCTCGGAGTGCGCGATGCCGCGACCGGCGGTCATCAGGTTGAGCTGCCCCGGGCGTACCTGCCGCAGGGTGCCCAGGCTGTCGCGGTGCAGCACCTCGCCAGCGAGCAGCCAGCTCACCGTCTGCAGGCCGGTGTGCGGATGCGGCGGCACCCGCATGGCCGACCGCTGCGGCCCGTAGGCGTCCACGAAGCACCAGGCGCCGATCATGCGCCGCTGCCGGCCCGGCAGCGTCCTGCTCACCGTCATCGCGCGCGGCCCGCCCAGCGGGACCTCGCGTCCTGCCAGCACTTCACGCTCCGCGCCGGCGTCGGCGCCGCAGCGTAGCTCCCGCGGATCCAGCTCCAGGTTGCTCACGCCACGACTGTACGGCTTCGCCGGGCGCGGCCGCCGCGCGCGGTCAGGCCAGCGTCTCCCACCAGCCGTCCACGGCCGGGGCGGCGGTGGTGTCGACGGCCTCGCCCGGCCGGGGCACGACGATGTTGACGTCCCTGGCCTTGGCCTCGCGCCACAACCGCTCCACCGGCTCGGCCCAGGGGTGCAGCGCCAGGGTGAACGTCGCCCAGTGCACCGGCAGCAGCAGCGCGCCGCCCAGGTCGAGGTGGGCGTTGACGGCCTCCTCCGGGTTCATGTGGATGTCCGGCCAGGCGGGGCTGTAGGCGCCGATCGGCATCAGCGTCAGGTCGAACGGCCCATGCGCCGACCCGATGCCCTGATAACCCGCGAAATATCCGGAATCGCCCGCGTAGAAGACCCGCTTGCTCGCCCCGGCCACCACCCACGAGCCCCACAGCGTGTCGTTCCGGGTGAACGCCCGCCCGGAGAAGTGCCGCGCCGCCGTGGCGACGAAGCGCAGCCCCGCCACCTCGGCCTCCTCGTCCCAGTCGAGCTCGATGATCCGGTACGCGGGCACGCCCCACCGCTCCAGGTGCGCCCCGATGCCCAGCGGCACCAGGAACGGCGCCTTCTGCGTCCTGGTCAGCGAGCGCACGGTGGCCAGGTCGAGGTGGTCGTAGTGGTCGTGGGAGATCGCGATGGCGTCGACCCGGGGCAGCTCGCCGACCTTGACGGGCACCGGGTGGTGCCGCTTCGGCCCCACGAGCTGCGAGGGGGAGGGCCGCTTGCTCCACACCGGGTCGAACAGCACCCGCTTGCCCTCGATCTCCACCAGCGTGGAGGCGTGGCCGTACCAGACGGCGCGCAGGCCGTCGGCGGGCGGCGGGCCGGACGGCGGGACGCGCACCGGGACCAGGCCGCCGGGGCGGCGTTGCTCCCGGTCCTTGGCCAGCTCGCCGAGCAGCCCCACCGGCGGGGCGGTCATCAGGGTGGTCTGCTCCGGCATCGGGTTGACGAACGTCCCGTCCCGGAACTGCGGCGACCGCCGCACCCGCGCCGCCCGGTCCGGCCCCGACGTCAGAGGCCGCACGCCCAGCTCCGCGGGCACCTCGCGCAGTGCCCAGCCCGCCGCCGCGAGCGCCACACCGCCCGTCAGGACCCGCCGCGCCGCCGAGCCCCGCCGCTTCTCTCCCATAGCAAACACTCCCCTGGAAGTCAGTCCATCCCGGCCAGCCGCACGGGATGCCCCACTGTTCTTGGTTTCTACGATATATCGCGATAGGTCAGACCGTTTTGATCGCCCCGCCATCGATGACGTAGTCGGCGCCGTTGACGCTTCCGGCGTGCGGCGATGCCAGCCATGTCACCAGAGCGGCGACCTCTTCCGGTTCGACGAACCTACCGGTCGTCATTCCGGTGCTCGACGGCAGCCCCGCCAGCAACTGCTCGTGCGCCAGGCCGAGCGAGGCCGCGAGCGCGGCGCCGTACCCGTCGGGGGCCTCCCACATCGAGGTCCGCATGGCGCCGGGCGAGATCGTGCTGACCCGCACGCCGCGCGGGCCGACCTCCTCGGACAGGGCCTTGCCGAACGCGGTCAGCGCCGCCTTGGCCGTCGTGTACGTGATCGGGCCCGCGTGCGGCATCCGGGCGCCGTTCGAGGAGATGTTGACCACCGTGCCGCGCCGCCGCAGCAGGCTCGGCAGGGCGGCGCGGGTGACGCGGACGGCGCTGAGGAAGTTCAGGTCGTAGGCCCGGTGCCACTCGTCGTCGCCGAAGCCCAGGAAGCCGTCGAGTTGCCCCTCGCCCCCGTCGCCGCCGCCCACGTTGTTGACCAGCAGGTCGATCTCGCCCAGCGCGGTGAGCGCCTGGCCGACCAGCTCGGCGGAGCCGTGCGCGGTGGACAGGTCGGCCGCCACCGGGGTCGCCCCGGTCTCCTTCAGCGCGGGCGAGATCGTGCGCGCGCCGGCCACGACGCGCATGCCCTCGTCCATCAATGTCCGGACGATCGCCAGGCCCAGGCCCCTGCTCGCGCCCGTGACGACGGCGGTCTTGCCGGTGAGTCGCATGTCCATGAGTTCCCCTTGGAGCAATGTGCGTCAGTTAAGATGCCGGAACTCTACGACTTGCAACACTGATGACGCAAGTTAGAGTTCAGTGGCTACGTTGCCGTACCGTTGAGGGGGTGAGTGAGACGACGCGGGCGTTGCGGTCCGACGCTGAACGCACGGTGCGGAGCATCCTGGAGGCGGCCGAGCGGGTCCTCAGCAAGAATCCGGCGGCCGGCATGGAGCAGATCGCGGAGGCGGCGGGGGTGGCGCGGACGACCGTGCACCGGCGGTTCGCCTCGCGGGAGGCGCTGGTGGACGCGATGACGGCGTGGGCGACCCGGCAGTTCGCCGACGCGGTGGACGCCGCCCATCCCGACACCACGCCGCCGCTGGTGGCGCTGTACCAGGTGACGGCGAACGTCTTGCGGGTGAAGATCGACTGGGGCTTCGCCATGGGCCGGACGTTGTCGTCCGATCCCGAGGTGGCTCGCGTGCACGCCGAGGTGGAGGCGAGGTGCGACCAGCTCTTCACGCGGGCGCGGGAGGCGGGAGTGCTCCGAACCGACGTGGATGCCGGCTGGGCCAGGCGGGTCTACTACGCGCTGATCCACGAGTCGGCGCAGCGCCGCGACGGCGATCCGGACGCGCTCGCGGCGCGCGTGGTCGACACGCTGCTGCGCGGGGTCGGCACAGGTCAGGGGCTCGCTTAGCGCGCCGCCATCAGGGGACCGAAATGCGGTCGACAGGGTGGTGGCCGCCTCCCTAGGGTGCAGATCATGACGGACAGCTCCGGCATGCGGCGGTGCGACTGCGGGGCGAGCGCCGGCCCGCTCGGCGTGTGCGCCGACTACTACCACGCGATCCTGGCCGAGGAGCAGGCCGATCCGCAGATGTACCGGTGGCACGCGCCGGTGGTCTGCGCGTACCTCCTGCAGCATCCGTCCGGGAGCCGGGAGAAGTATCTCGACGGGCAGTTCCGCTGGTTGCAGCTCTTCGTGGCCGAGGGCCTCGACGCGCTGCTTCGCGTGATGGCGCACCAGGTGGCGCGCAACTCGCACCGGGCACGGCCGGGCTATGACATGGCGCCGCCGGCGGCGTACGCGCCGCTTCCGGCGGGCGGGGCTCCCGGGAGCTTCCGCGCCTCGTTCTGCCAGTTGCCGTGCACGGACGGCAGCTTCGTGTCCGACGGGCATCCGGCCTACGGGCGCCGCGTCGGCGTCATCGCCGAAGCGACCCTGGAGTCCTGGAGATCCGTCCCGACCTGACGTGCCGCCGGGACCTGGACGTTCTCACCCGATCGGCGAAACGCCGGTCTTGCACCACAGGGCGCGCGAGGCGGCCTCCGGGTCGGCCACGTCGGCGGGCTCGACGTCGAACAGGTGCGTGACGGCGGTCTCCGGCTCGTATCGGGGCCACCCCGGATCGCCGGTGGCGGCGAAGGCGGTCCACGCCGTGCGGAACTGCCCCGACAGGTTCGCCAGGTCCGGCGAGTCCTCGGTCAGCAGCGTCGCCAGCTCGTCCCCGACCGTCCCGAACACCAGCGGCACGTCCAGCCCATGGCAGGCCTTCCAGGTGGGCGAGGGGCTCCAGGTCAGCTCGTAGACGAAGGCCGGGCCGGTGTGGGCGTCGGCCAGCAGCGCGCTCGGCATCCGGAACATCCAGTCCGACAGCAGCCGCACGTACAGGTCCTCGTCGGAGGCCCCGGGCAGGGCGGCGCGGTAGGCGGACTCGGCGCCGGGCGGGGCGAGGGCGTCCATGGCCGCTCCCAGGTCGCCGCCCCAGCCGCCGTTCATCACGTGGAACAGCCGGTACTCGTCCCGGTTGTAGCCGGTGATCAGCTCCACGTCGCGGCCGGCGCCCGCGGCCAGGGCGTGCCACGGGTCGTCGGGCAGCACCTCGCCGTCCACGACCGGGGCGAAGGCGATGGCGGCGAAGGAGATCGGGCCCCATTGCTCGACGTTCCCCGCCATGTCGTCCTCGACGACCGCCTCCGCCGCCGCCACGAGCGCCTCCGGCGCGCTCTCGTACAGTGAGGAGCCCCCGGCTCTGGCCTCGATCGCCGCCGTGACGCGGGCGGCGTGCGCGGGCGTGGCGAACATCCCCGGCACGCTCTGCGCGATCGCCCGCCTGAACAGCCCTTCGGCCGCCGGCATCACCATCAGGGACGCGATCGCGCCCGCCCCCGCCGACTCGCCGAACACGGTGACGGCGCCGGGGTCGCCGCCGAACGCCGCGATGTTCTCCCGCACCCACCGCAGCGCCGCCACCTGGTCCAGCAGCCCGCGGTTGGCCGGGGCCCCGGCGAGGTGGCCGTAACCCTCGAAACCGATCCGGTGGTTGAACGTGACCACCACCACGCCCTGCCCCGCCAGCGTCCCGCCGTCGTAGAGGGGCAGGTCGGCGTAGCCGGAGCGGTACGCGCCGCCGTAGATCCACACCATCACCGGCAGGCCGGAGCCGCCAGGGTCGGGGGTCCAGACGTTCAGCGTGAGGCAGTCGAGCCCGCCGGCCGGGTCCCACGGGGGCATGCCGGGCAGCATGGGCGGTTGCGGCGGGCGCGCGCCGAACCGGTCGGCCGCCAGCACGCCGTCCCACGGATCGGGCGGCACCGGCGCGGCGAACCTGAGCGGGCCGAACGGCGCCTTCGCGAACGGTATGCCCTTGAAGACCGCGATGCCGTCGTCGCCCCGCGTGCCCGCCACCCTGCCGCCGCCGATGCTGATCATCCCGGGATCCCCTCTGCGCTCACGGCCTCCGCTCTTCAGTGTCGTCGCTTTCGCCGGGTTTGCGAGCGGGGAAGGGCCAGGGGTTCGGGCGGCAGCGGCCCAGCGACTTCGACTGCTGCGTCATGACCGGGGCGAGCCGGCCGGGGCCGGGACAGGACCGGTGGTGGTGTCCGAGGCCGTGCCCGACCTCATGACTGACCACGTAGTGCCGGTACGCGGCCAGGTCGCCCTCGTACTGCGGCACGCCCTTCGCCCAGCGCAGGGCGTTGATCACCGAGCGGGTGCCGTTCCAGCAGGACAACGTGCCGCCGGTGCGCAGCGGCCGGCACTCGCGCATGGTGAGGCGGGGGCTGGACAGGGCGACACGGATGCGCACCGGGCCGCGGTCGACGCGACGGAAGCGGGCCCAGCCGCGGACGTCGTTCAGCGTGCGGTGCACCTCGAAGGCGAAGGCGCGCGGGTCGAACGGCAGGCCGCGCTCGACCTCGACCAGGTACCGCACCACCGGGCCACGGCCGGGCCGCGGCGGCGCGTCGCCGTGCACGACCGCGTACGTCCCCGAGGCCGCGTGCGGCACCCGCACCTTCGGGGCGACCCTGGGCGGCTCGACCCGGGGCAACTCGAGCCGGGGCGGTCCGGAGGAGGGCAGCGTGGAGGGCTGGGTGGAGGGCTGGGCGGAGGGTGGCGGCGCGGGCCCCACGGGTGGCTCGGCGCCGCAGCCGGTGGCGAGCAGGAGCAGCAGGATCAGCAGCACGAACAGCGGCAACGCGGCCTCCCCACGAGATCACGATGGGGAGGAAACCGATCATACGTGGCCGCTTATCACGCTTTGTAGGCAGGGTGTCCGGTTCGTGGATGCCGCTCGTGCTCAGGGAGTGGGCGGGGCGTAGGGGGTGATGTCGAGGGGCGGCTCGTCGCCGAGGGCGAGCGCCGCGGCGATCCGGCCGGCGAGCGGGCCCGCCGTCAGCCCGTACGCGCTCAGGCCCGTCGCCACCACCACCCGCGGGGTCAGGAATCCGATGAGCGCCTGGCCGGGGGCGTACACCGGGCGCAGGCCCACCCTGACCTCCGTCACCGTCGCGCCGAACAGCCCCGGCGCCACCCGCAGTCCCGCCTCGATCACCTCGTCCAGACCGCCCATCGTGACGCGGGGCGCGAACCCCACGTCCTCCACGGTCGCGCCCACCACGACGCGCGAGCCGGGGAAGCCCAGCAGGTACGGGCCGGCGTGCGGGAGCACGATCGGCCACCAGGCGGTGTCGACGCCCTCCAGGGTGGCGTGCAGGATCTGACCGCGCCTCGGGAAGACCGGCAGCTCCACGCCCAGCGGCCGGCAGACCTCGCCGGTCCACGCCCCGGCGGTGACGATCACCATGTCGGCGTCCAGCGGGACGCCCTCGCCGGCGGGCCGGCCGAGGCCGGTGGAAGAGGGGGTGGGCGCGGCGGGGACGAGGGGCGCGGCCTGACGCCACGATCCAGGCTCTCCGCTCACCGCGCCAGGATGCCCGGCCGCGGCCGGCTCGCCCCCGGAGTTCCGCGATCGGGACGAGGTGCCGCCTGGCGGGGGCGTGTCCTGCGGATGGAGCGTGCCTTGGGGGTGAGGCGTGGCTTCGGGGAGAGGCGTGGCTTCGGGGTGAGATGTGCCTTGCGGGTGGGGCCTGTCCTGCGGATGGAGCGTGCCTTGGGGGTGAGGCGTGGCTTCGGGGTGAGACGTGCCTTGGGGGTGAGGCGTGCTCTGGGGACGAGGTGTGTTCTGGGGGTGGGACGGGGTGTTGTTCGGGGGCTGGAGCCGGGGCGAGGCGGTGGTGTCCGGCGGCTCCGGCGTGCTGCTCTGCGGGCCGGTCGGCTGGTTGGCGTGCAGGCGCACCTCGCCGTCGGGGGTGAGGGTCGCGGTGCCCGCGCGCATCTCGGCGCCCTGGGCGGCGGCGGCCCGCAGGAGCGCGTCGCGTACCGAACGGCCGTCCACGCGGGCCGCGCCGGGCACCAGGAGCGCGCTCAGCGTGTCGGACAGCGGCGGGAACAGATCGGACGGCGTGGCCACGTCGGTGATGTCGCCCATCTCGGGCGCGGCGGGGTGACGGCGGCGCAACAGCGCGCGTACCGGCTCCAGGTCCGCCGGGTCCTCGGACACCAGGAGGGCGCCCACCTTGGCGTACCCGATGTCCTCGCCCAGCTCCTCCACCAGATCCGGATAGTTGCGGGCGCCCGCCCGGGTCAGGCGGTACCAGTCGTCGTCCTCGGGGTGGTCCACCCACGGGCACACGATGCCCGCGCCCGCCTGCGTCGAGGCGCCCTGGTAGCCGCCGTCGACCACCGTCACCGTCGCGCCGCGGCCGCTCAGGTAGTAGGCCGCGCTGGCTCCGATGATGCCGTTCCCGATCACCACAACACGCATGAACTCATGATCGCAGCCGTGTTCACCTGGGCTGATGCGGGGATCGGTCGCTTGCCATGCGCATACCCCTTCGCGGCCTTTTCCGTGCTTTGCGGGTGCGGGACCGGTGCCTTCTCCGCACCGCCGCCGTCCAGTTGCCCCGTCCCGTCCGGGCCGCCGCGTCGGACGGGACGACCGTCTGGTGCGCCGCGGACGGAGAGGTGCGGGCCTGCACGACGTCCGGCACGCCGCTGGGCGAAGGAGACGGGACCCGCCCCTTCGCCGGGCCGCCGTGCCACGGTCCCGGCGGGCCGGGATCAGCGGGCGGCGTCCCAGCCGTGGGACTTCATGAGCCGGGCCGCCACCCGCGCGAACCGTTCGCCGTCCAGGACGGCGCCCTCCCGCCGGATGTCGTCCTCGTCCAGGACGAAGACCCGGTCCAGCCGTACGTACGACACCTTGCCGTCACGCCCCCACGGCCCGATCTCCAGCCAGTCGGGCCCGTCATCGCCCTTGCTGGACAACATCATGCCGAGCAGCCGGCGCCCCGTGCGGCCGACGATCAGCAGGGGCCGGTCCTTGCCCCGGGCCGGGTCCTCCTCGTAGGGCACCCAGGCCCAGACGATCTCCCCGGGATCGGCCAGGCCGTCGAGGTCGGGGGAGTACGCCAGAGTGACGGGGGCGTTGAGGGCATGGATCTCGCGTACCGAGCCCCGGGCGGGCTGGGGGTCCTCACCTAGATCGCGCATTGCAGGAGCCTAAGGCCCGCGCGGAGCCGAATCCACCGGAGGTGCGGGCCACGGGTTCCCTACCAGCACCGGCTCTCCACTAGAATCTCATTCTGTGTCGTCGACGTTCCATACGGACAAACCGTTCTTCATGCTCAAGCGGGGCGAGCTGGTGCCCGCGCCGCACGCCCGTGGCCCCTGGTCCCCTGACATGCTGCACGGCCGCCTGCTCGGCGGGCTGGCCGCCCGCGCGATCGAGCAGGAGTACGCCCAGCCGGGGATGCAGTTCGCCCGGCTGACCGTCGATCTGTTCCGCAACAGCCCGATGTTGCCGGTGAAAGTGCACACCTCGCTCGTCAGGGACGGGCGCAGGATCCGGGTCGTCGACGTGACGATCTCCACCGACCAGGGGGTGATCGCGCGGGCCGGCGCCGTGCTGCTGCGGCAGGGCGAGCAGCCGGGCGGCGCGCAGGCGATCGTCACGCCGCCCTGGGACGAGCGGCCGCCCGAGGGACCGCCGGTGACGAGCGGGGACTGGACGCCGCCGTTCGACCTGTGGCGGCTGACCGGATGGGGCGAGCCCGGGCCGGGACGGGTGTGGCTGCGGGAGACGCACCCGCTGGTGGACGAGGAGCCGGTGTCGCCGTTCGTCGGCACGGCGCTGGCCGCCGACTTCGCCAGCCCGCTCAGCAATGCCGGGTCCGACGGGCTGCGCTTCATCAACGCCGACTACACGCTGACGCTGGCGCGGCTGCCCGGGACCGACCTCATCGGGGTGGAGTCCACCGGGCACCTGAGCGCCGGCGGTGTCGCGACAGGGCAGGTCACCCTGCACGACACCACCGGTCCGATCGGCTTCTGCGTGGTCACGGCGGTGGCCAACGCGGTCCCCATCGGCGGCCGCTGACCGCCCGCCACGCGCCCTCTGTCAGGCCGGGCATGACGGAGGGCCGGGCATGACGGAGGGCCGGGCATGGCGGAGGGCCGGGCGTGGCGGAGGGCCGCGCGCCCTCGGTCAGGCCGCACGCTCTCCGTCAGGCCGGGCGCTCGGTGCGGTCGCCGGACCAGTCGGTGTGGAAGGCGCCCTCCTTGTCCACTCGGTGGTAGGTGTGCGCGCCGAAGAAATCGCGCAGCCCCTGGATCAGCGCCGCCGGCAGGCGGTCGCGCCGCAACCCGTCGTAGTAGGCCAGCGCCGAGGAGAAGCCCGGCGTCGGCACCCCGATCCGCACCGCCGTGGTGACCACGCGCCGCCAGGACTCCTGGGCCGTGTTCAGCGCGGCGGCGAACGTCGGGTCGGCCAGCAGCGTCGGCAGGCCGGGGTTCGCGTCGTACGCGGCCCGGATCCGGTCCAGGAACTTGGCCCGGATGATGCACCCGCCACGCCAGATCGTGGCCATCGCCCCCAGGTCCAGGTCCCAGCCGTACTCCTTCGAGGCGGCGGCCATCTGGTCGAAGCCCTGGGCGTACGCCACGATCTTGGAGGCGTAGAGGGCCTGCCGCACGTCCTCGACCAGCTCGCGTCCCTCGGTGCCGGACAGCTGGGGGCCCTCCAGCGACGCGGCGGCGGCCCGCTGCTCCGGATGGCCGGACAGCGCGCGGGCGAAGACCGCCTCGGCGATGCCCGTCACCGGAACGCCCAGGTCGAGCGCGCTCTGCACGGTCCAGCGGCCGGTGCCCTTCTGCTCGGCCTGGTCCACCACGACGTCCACGATCGCCTTGCCCGTCTCGGCGTCGACCTGCTCCAGCACCTCGGCGGTGATCTGGATCAGGTAGGAGTCGAGTTCGCCCTGGTTCCACTCCCTGAACACCCCGGCCAGCTCGGCCGGCGTCGCCCCCAGCGCCTGGCGCAGCAGGTCGTAGGACTCCGCGATGAGCTGCATGTCCGAATATTCGATGCCGTTGTGAACCATCTTCACGAAATGTCCGGCACCGTCGGGGCCCACGTGCACCGAGCACGGCACCCCGTCCACCTTGGCCGAGATGTCCTGCAGGATCGGGCCGAGCGCCTCCCACGACTCCTTCGACCCGCCCGGCATGATGCTGGGCCCGTTCAGGGCGCCTTCCTCCCCGCCCGAGATGCCGGTGCCGACGAAGTGGATGCCCCGCTCCCGCAGCGCGGCCTCGCGCCGCCGCGTGTCGTCGAAGTGCGCGTTGCCGCCGTCGACGATCATGTCGCCGGGCTCCATGAGGTCGGCGAGCTGGTCGATCACCGCGTCGGTGCCCGCGCCCGCCTTCACCATGATGATCGCCCGCCGGGGCCGCTTCAGCGAGGCCACGAAGCCGGCCAGGTCCTCCGACGGCACGAACGTGCCCTCCCCGCCGAACTCCTCGACCAGTTGCCGCGTACGGCTGTGCGACCGGTTGTGCACCGCTGTCGCGTATCCGTGCCTGGCCAGGTTGCGGGCCAGGTTGCGCCCCATGGTGGCCAGGCCGGTGACGCCGATGTCTGCCAAGTCCATCAAAGCTCCTCTGTGGGGGATACGCATGATCCAGCCCGGGGGTTCGGCAGGATATTCCGGATATCAGTCGTCGAGCCGCACACCGAGCTCGTCGAGCCGGCTCAGCATGTCCGCCGGATCGGCGTACACCCGGAAGGCTCCGGCGCGTTCGAGCTCGTCCCTGCCGTACCCGCCGGAGAGCAGCCCGATGCCGAGCGCGCCGGCCCGGCGGGCGGCGAGCAGGTCCCAGACGCTGTCGCCCACCACCATGGCATGCGCCGGGTCCACGTGGACCAGTGCCGCACCGGCGAGGAACAGGTCGGGGTCCGGCTTGGCCCTGCGCACCAGGTCACGGGTGACCATCGGCGTGTCCTCGGGCAGCCCGAGCAGGCCCAGCGCGCGCCGGGCCGTACGGGCGTAGCCGCTGGTGGCGATGGCCCACGGCACGCCGCGCGCGGTCAGCTCCGCCAGCAGCTCGGGCGCGCCGGGCAGCGGCCTGACGGAGCCGGCCTGCTGCTCGTACGCCTCCGCGTGCGTCGTCTGCAGCTCGTCGATCTGCTCCCTGCTCAGCTTGAGCCCGGTCTCTCGCAGCAGCGCGCTGACGAACAGCCCGCCGCTCATGCCGATGCGGCGGTGGATGCGCCACACCGACAGATCGATGCCCAGGCCGGACAGGGCCTGCCGCCACGCGATGACGTGCTGGTAGACGCTGTCGATCAGGGTCCCGTCGAGGTCGAACAGGAACGCCGGCGTCGGGGCCTGCGGAAAGTCGTCCATGGCTCCATGACACCATGGGGAACCATGCGGATCATCATCGCGGGTGGCCACGGGAAGATCGGCCTGCGCCTGGCGGAGCGCCTCGCCTCGGGCGCCGTCGGCCTGGTGCGCAACCCGGCGCACGTGGCCGACGTCGAAGCCACCGGAGCCGAGGCCGTCGTGTGCGACCTGGAGCGGGCGAGCGTCGAGGACGTGGCCGGGATCGTCGAGGGTGCGGACGCGGTGGTGTTCACGGCGGGCGCGGGGCCGGGCAGCGGCGCCGCCCGTAAGGACACCGTGGACCGGGCCGCCTCCGTGCTGCTCGCCGACGCCGCCGAGCGGGTGGGCGTGGGCAGGTTCGTGCAGATCTCCTCCATGGGCGCGGGCAAGGCGCCGAAGCCCGGAGGCGACGAGGTGTGGGCCGCCTACATCAAGGCCAAGACCGAGGCCGAGGACGACCTTCGCGCCCGCGACCTCGACTGGACGATCCTGCGCCCCGGCCGCCTCACCGACGATCCCGGCACCGGCCTGGTCCTGCTGGCCCCCGAGGTCCCGCCGGGCTCGATCCCGCGCGACGACGTGGCCGCGGTCATCGTGGCGCTGCTCGCCAACCCGGGCACCGCCCGCCGCACGCTCGAACTCGTCTCCGGCGGCACGCCCATCGTGGAGCTCGTTGCGACAGAGTGAGGGCGTGACGGAATATCGCGTACTCGGACGTACCGGTCTCAAGGTCAGCCCGCTCTGCCTCGGCGCGATGATGTTCGGCTGGTGGGGTGAGGCCGATCCCGGGGAGTCGGCCCGGATCATCGACCGGGCGCTCGACTCGGGGATCAACTTCATCGACACCGCCGACGTCTACTCCCAGGGCCAGTCGGAGGAGTTCGTCGGCCAGGCCCTGGCCAAGTCGGGCAAGCGCGACCAGGTCGTGCTGGCCACCAAGTGCCACGGCGTCATGGGCGAGGGCCCCAACCAGCGGGGCAACTCCCGCCGCTGGATCTTCCAGGCCGTCGAGAACAGCCTGCGCCGCCTCGGCACCGACTGGATCGACCTCTACCAGATCCACCGGCCCGACCCCGGCACCGACGTCGAGGAGACCCTCGGCGCCCTCACCGACCTCGTCCGCCAGGGCAAGGTCCGCTATCTCGGCAGCTCCACCTTCCCCGCGCACCGCATGGTCGAGGCGCAGTGGGCCTCGGATCGGCGCTCGCTGGAGCGGTTCGTGTGCGAGCAGCCGCCGTACTCCCCGCTCGCCCGCGGCATCGAGGCCGACGTGCTGCCCGTCGCGGAGAAGCACGGCATGGGCGTCATCGTCTGGAGCCCGCTCGCCGGCGGCTGGCTGACCGGCCGCTACCGCAAGGGCCAGGAGCCGCCGGAGACCCGCCGGTCGGCGATGTTGCCCCAGCGCTACGACATGTCGGTGGAGGCCAACCAGCGCAAGCTGGACGCCGCCGAACGGCTCGCCGTACTGGCCGAGGAGGCGGGCATCACGCTGATCGAGTTGTCGCTGGCGTTCACGATCAGGCACCGGGCGGTCACCTCGGCGATCATCGGGCCGCGCACGATGGAGCACCTGGAGAGCCAGCTCACCGCCACCGGCGTACGCCTGAGCGACGACGTGCTCGACCGGATCGACGAGATCGTCCCGCCGGGCGTCACGCTCAACCCGGCCGACGCGGGCTGGCAGCCGCCGGAGCTGACCGACCCGAACCTCCGCAGACGTCCTTGACCGGATGCTTTGCCGATTGCTGGCTATGACTTGCGGCATGTGCGGCTAGATGTCCCCTGACTACTCAGGGGGACATTCATGTCGGACATGCCGTTCAGGTCATTTTTTGGCGGGGACCCGTTCCGAGGGTTCGAGGAGCTCACCGGACGGATGATGGGCGGCATGGAGGGCTGGCCGCCGTCCAGGCCCGGCGTGCAGCGGGTGGACGTGGGCAAGCTGCTCAGCGAGCCCGCCAAGGAGGTGCTCAGCGGAGCCCTGGAGGCGGCCGGCCGGCGTGGCGCGCCGGACCTGGACGTCCTGGACCTCCTCGACGCGCTGACCGACGACGACGCCATCCAGAACCTGCTGCGCACGGCCGGAGCCGACGTCGGCCGGCTGCGCGACCGCATCGACGAGCTGACCGGTCCCGGCCAGGCCGGCGAGCCCCCTTCGACGCTTTCGCCGGCGGCCAAGCGGGCCATCCTGGACGCGCAGCGCATCGCCCGCGCCATGGAGTCGTCCTACATCGGGCCCGAGCACCTGCTGCTCGGCATCGCCGCCAACCGCGACTCCGCCGCGGCCCGCCTGCTGCGGGAGCGGGGCGCCTCGGTGGAGGACCTGCAGCAGGCCACCAGGTCGGGCGCCGCCCGCTCGTCCGACGCCCGCCGGGCCTCCGGCGAGACGCCGTCGCTGGACGAGTTCGGCCGCGACATCACCGAGGAAGCCCGCCAGGGCAAGATCGACCCGGTGGTCGGCCGCGAGGACGAGATCGAGCAGTGCATCGAGGTGCTGTCGCGGCGCACCAAGAACAACCCGTGCCTCATCGGCGAGCCGGGCGTCGGCAAGACGGCCATCGTCGAGGGCATCGCCCAGCGCATCGTGAACGGCGGCGTCCCCGACACGCTCAAGGACCGGCGGGTCATCGCCCTCGACCTGACCGGGATGGTGGCCGGGTCGAAGTACCGGGGCGAGTTCGAGGAGCGCATCAAGAAGGTCATCGACGAGGTGCGGGCGCACGCCGACGAGACCATCGTCTTCATCGACGAGGTCCACACCCTGGTCGGCGCGGGCTCGGCCGAGGGCGGCATGGACGCCGCCAACATCCTCAAGCCCGCCCTGGCCCGGGGCGAACTGCACGTCATCGCCGCCACGACGATCGACGAGTACCGCAAGAACATCGAGAAGGACGCCGCGCTCGAACGCCGCTTCCAGCCGATCCTGGTGCCCGAGCCCACCGTGGAGGAGACGGTCGAGATCCTGCGCGGGCTGCGCGACACCTACGAGGCCCACCACCAGGTCCGCATCACCGACGAGGCCCTGAACGCGGCCGCGCACCTGTCGGACCGCTACATCGCCGACCGGTTCCTGCCCGACAAGGCCATCGACCTGATGGACCAGGCGTCCGCCCGGGTGCGGCTGCGCTCCAGCACGCCGGCCGCCGACGTGCGCGAGCTGGAGGAGCGGCTCGACGGGCTGCGCCGCGACAAGGACCAGGCCAAGCACTCCGACGACTTCGACCGGGCCAAGGAGCTGACGACGCAGATCGACAAGCTCCGGCCCGAGGTGCAGCGCGCCAGGCAGAGCCGGGAGGCCGTGCCGCAGGTCAGCGTCGAGGACATCGCCGAGATCGTCTCGCGCCGCACCGGCATCCCGGTCACCCAGCTCACCGAGCAGGAGCGCGAGCGTCTCATGCGCCTCGAAGAGCACCTGCACCAGCGCGTGATCGGCCAGGACGAGGCCGTCGTCGCCATCGCCGAGGCCGTACGCAGGGCCAGGGCCGGCCTGTCGGACCCGAACCGCCCGATCGGCAGCTTCCTGTTCCTCGGCCCGACGGGCGTCGGCAAGACCGAGCTCGCCCGCGCGCTGGCCGCCGCCCTGTTCGGCGGCGAGGATCACATGATCCGCATCGACATGAGCGAGTTCCAGGAGCGGCACACGGTCTCGCGTCTCATCGGCGCGCCGCCCGGATACGTCGGGTACGAGGAGGCGGGCCAGCTCACCGAGGCCGCCCGCCGCCACCCGCACTCGGTGATCCTGCTCGACGAGATCGAGAAGGCCCACCCCGACGTCATGAACATCCTGCTGCAGCTCCTCGACGACGGCCGCCTCACCGACGGGCAGGGCCGCACGGTCGACTTCACCAACGCGATCATCATCATGACCAGCAACATCGGCGCCCAGCTCATCCTGGACGCCGCGGGCGACGCCGCTGAGCTGGAAGACCGGCTGATGGACCTGCTGCGGCACTCGCTCCGGCCCGAGCTGCTCAACCGCATCGACGAGACGATCATCTTCAAGCGGCTGGACCGCGAGCAGCTCCGGCAGATCGTGGAGCTCCTGCTGGAGCGCACCCGGCAGCGGCTGCGCGGCCAGGACGTCTCCCTGGAGGTCGCGGACGCGGCCATGGACTGGCTGGCCGAGCGTGGCTACCAGCCCGAGTTCGGGGCCCGGCCGCTGCGCAGGACCGTGCAGCGGGAGGTCGACAACCGGTTGTCCACCATGCTGCTCACCGGTGAGGTGGCCGAGGGCGGCAGGGTCGCGATCGACGTCGAGGACGGCCGGTTGCGGCTCAGGGCGTACAACCCCGAGCACGTCTAGGAGCGGCGGGGTCACGGGGCCCCGGCTTCAGGGGCGCGCCGGGGTCAGTCCAGGGCGGTGCGGGCGCGCTCCCGGCACTCCTCCAGCGTGAGCTCCGCCAGCGCCTCCCGTACGGCGGGCACGCACACGGGAGCCATGGACAGGCTCGTCACCCCCAGCCCGGCCAGCAGCGGCGCGAGCAGCGGGTCGCCGGCCGCCTCCCCGCACACCCCGACGGGCTTGCCCGCCGCCCGCCCCGCCTCGGCGCAGATCGCGATCAGCTCCAGCAGCGCGGGCTGGCGCGGGTCGAGCAGGTCGGCCAAGGCGGAGTGCTGGCGGTCGGCGGCGAAGGTGTACTGGGCCAGGTCGTTGGTGCCGATGCTGAGGAAGTCCACCTCCCGCAGCAGCCGCCCCGCGCGCAGCGCCGCGGCCGGAACCTCGATCATCACGCCGACCTTGGCCAGCCCCTTCGCGCGGGCGCGGCCGGCGAAGGCGGCGGCCTCCGCCACCGTGGTGACCATGGGCGCCATCACCCACGCCGGCGTGCCCGTCGCGCGGGCGGCCTCGGCGATCGCGTCGAGCTGGGTGTCCAGCACGCCGGGCAGCAGCCGGTCGACGCGCAGGCCGCGGACGCCCAGGGCCGGGTTCGGCTCCTCCGGCAGCCCGAGGAACGGCAGCGGCTTGTCGGTGCCCGCGTCGAGCGTGCGCACGATCACCTGCTCCGCCCGCTCGAACACCTCCGCGTACGCGGCCACCTGCTCCTCGAACGACGGCGCCGTCGTACGGCCGAGGAACAGGAACTCCGTCCTGAACAGCCCGACCCCCTCCGCGCCCGGCCGCAGGTCCGCCGCCGAGCCGATGTTGAGCAGCAGCTTCACCGGATGGCCGTCGGCGGTCCTGCCCGGCCCGCTGCTCGCCGCCAGCCTGGCCCGCTCGGCGCCGGCCTGCTCGGTGATCTTGTCCGCCTCCTCGGCGGTGAGGCCGAGGGTGATCTCGCCGGTCCCGCCGTCCACGCCGACGACCGTGCCGTCGGGGATCTCCAGGACGCCCGCGCACGCCACCACCGCCGGCAGCCCCGCGCCCCTGGCCAGGATCGCGGTGTGGCTCGTCGGGCCGCCGCGCTCGGTGACCAGCGCCAGCACGTCCGGGCCCAGGCCCGCGGTGTCGGCGGGGGAGAGGTCCGCCGCCACCAGCACGTACGGGTGGCCGGGGGCGGGCAGGCCGGGCATGGGCAGGCCGAGCGCGAACGCCACCGCCCGGTGCTTGAGGTCGTCCAGGTCGGCGGCCCGCTCGGCGAGGTAGCCGCCCAGCTCGGCGAGCGCCGCGCGGTGCTGGGCGAAGGCCGCGTCCAGGGCGTGGGGGGCGTCCATGCCGTCGTGCGCCCGCCGCTCCGCGTCCTCCAGGAGCAGCGGATCGTCGGCGATCATGGCCAGCGCCTCCAGGATCTCGGCGGCCGCCCCGTCCACGGCGGCGGCGCGCCGGCCGAGGTCGGCGCTCACCGCCCGCAGGGCCCCGGCGACGGCGGCCGCCTCGGCGCCGGCGTCGGTCACCGGGCGGGGCGCGGGCAGCGCGGGCGGTCCCGCCATCCGGATGACCGGGCCCGCCGCCCGGCCCTGGCTGACCCCCAGCCCGCCCAGCCGCTCAGAGGCACCCGCTCGGGGGCCGCTGTCGGCGGGCACGGGGTCGGTGGGCACGGGGTCTGCGGGCGCGGGGTCAGGCATCGGCGGCCTCTTCCGCGTCCAGGTCGCGCGACAGCAGCGCCGCCAGCGCGTCCAGCGCCTCCTCCGCCCCCGGCCCGTCCGCCTCCAGCCGCACCTCGGTGCCGCGCACCGCCCCCAGCGACAACACCCCCAGCATGCTCTTGGCCGGCACCGTCTTCTCGCCGAGCCGCACCGTCACCGGCACCCCCAGCTTCATCGCCGCCTGCACGAACAGCTTGGCGGGACGGGCGTGCAGCCCGCTGGCCGAGGCCACGGCGACCGTTCGATGTGCCATCGCTATCCTCCCGGTGAGGGCTCGATCGTGACCTTGATGGCCGCGCCCCGGCTGACGAGGTCGATCCCGTCGAGCACCTGGGACAGCGGCAGCCGGTGGGTGATGAGGTCGGACACCACCACCGCCCCCTCGGCCACCAGCCGCAGCGCCGCCGCGTTGTGCGCCGGGCTGGAGCCGTTGGCGCCGACGATGCTCAGCTCACGGTAGTGCACGAGGTTGGCGTCCAGCGCGATGATCGGGTCGTCCTTCGGCAGGCCGCCGAAGAAGCTGATCCGCCCCTGCCGGGCCGCCATCCGCACCGCCTGCTCCTGCGCCGCCCCCGACGCCGCCGCCGTGATCACCACGTCGGCGCCCCGGCCGCCGGTCAGCTTGAGCACCTGCTCGACGGGGTCGGCGTCGATGGCCGCGTCCGGGCGGACGAGCTCGGCCGCCATCGCCAGCCGCCGCGCGTTGACGTCCACGAGGAAGACGCGGGCCGCGCCGCGCGCCCGCGCCAGGCGGACGTGCAGGCAGCCGATCGGCCCCGCGCCCATCACCACCACGTCGTCGCCGGCGCCGACGCCGGCCAGTGACTGCCCGTTCAGGACGCAGGCGAGCGGCTCGGCGACGGACGCCTCCGCGAAGCCGACGCCGGGCGGGATGACGTTGACGCCGCCCACGGCCGGCACCTTGGCCGGCACGATCAGGTACTCGGCGAAGCCGCCGTCGTAGTGGTAGCCCATCGACTCCTGGTCGGGGCAGACCGTCTGGCGGCCGCGCCGGCACTCGGCGCACGTCCCGCACGGGATCGCGGCGATCACCTGCACGCGCGCGCCGGTGTCCACCACCTCCCCGGCGATCTCGTGGCCCATCACGCGCGGCGGCCTGATGTGGTGGTGGCCGAACGCGAAGATCTTCGCGTCCGTGCCGCACGTCGAGCAGTTGCGTACCCGGATCTTCAGCTCGCCGGGGCCGGCGACGGGCTCGGGCGCGTCCTCGATCCTGATGTCGCCCGGCGCGTGGAATCTGGCGACTTTCACGTGAGCTCCTTCAGCACCTCGGAGACCTCGGTGGCCTCGCGCAGCGCCCTCGCGCGGCCGGGATCGAGCAGGATCTCGGCCAGCGCCGCCAGCAGCGGCACGTGCCCGTCGCCCTTGGCGGCGATGCCGACGCAGAGCGTCACCCGCTCGCCGTCCCAGTCCACGCCGCCGGGGAAGCGGACCACGCAGATCGCGTCGCGGGTGATGTCGTCCTTGGCGGTGTTCGTCCCGTGCGGGATGGCGACGCCCTCGCCGACGTAGGTGGAGATGACGCGCTCGCGTTCGAGCATCGCCTCGATGTACGGCTCCGCCACCGCCCCCACGTCGGCCAGCGCCCGCCCGCAGCGGCGGATGGCCGCGTCGCGGTCGGCGGCGCTCTCGTGCAGCAGCACGGCGCGCGGGTCGAGCAGGTCGTCACGCATCGACCGTGCCGCCGTTCTTGATCGTGTTCACCAGCCTGGTCACCGCCGGGTCGCCGAGGAAGATCTGGAACGACACCAGCACCTTCCCCGGCGCCGCCGCCCTGGCGCGGTCGGCCAGCCCGGCGTGGCACAGGACCACGTCGGCGTCGTCGGGGATGGAGTTCACCGGGGTGTGCTCGACGCTGACGCCGGTCGCCTTGAGCTGCTTGCGCAGCTGGGAGGCGAGCATCACGCTGCTCCCCATCCCCGCGTCGCAGGCGACGATGATCTTGTGGATGTCCTTGCTGTCGATGCCGGCCATGGCTCACGCCTCCTTGGTGGCGGGTTCGGTCACGTGCTCCGCCGGGGTGGCGGGCTCTTCTGCCTTCTTCTCGCCCCTGCCGAAGCCCAGCAGGAGGGCCGCGACGGCGAACGTCACGCCCGTGGCCACGAGGATGCCCAGCGCGGAGCCGAGCCAGCCGCCCCTCGGTGTGACCGCGAGGTAGGCGAAGATGCTGCCGGGCGACGGGGTGGCGACCAGGCCCGCCCCCATGATCATGAACGTGAACACGCCGGCCGCGCCGCCCGCGATGACGGCCAGGATGAGACGGGGCTTCATCAGGACGTACGGGAAGTAGATCTCGTGGATGCCGCCGAAGAAGTGGATGATCATCGCGGCGGGGGTGCTCGGCCGCAGCTCGCGTGGCCCGAACAGCAGGTACGCCAGCAGCAGCCCCAGCCCGGGACCCGGGTTCGACTCCAGCATGAACAGGATCGACTTGCCGGCCTGGGCTGCCTCGGTGACGCCCAGGGGGCTGAGCACGCCGTGGTTGATCGCGTTGTTCAGGAACAGCACCTTGGCGGGCTCGATCAGGACGGAGGCCACGGGGAGCAGGTTGCTGGTGATCAGCCAGCTGACCGCGTTGCCCGCGGCCGTGGTGACCGCCTGCACGATCGGGCCGATGCCCAGCATGCCGACCACGGCCATCGCGCCGCCCACGATGCCGGCGGAGAAGTTGTCCACCAGCATCTCGAAGCCGGACTTGGTCCGCTCCTCCGTGAACCTGTCCACATATTTCAGGATCAGGGCGGTGAGCGGGCCGATGACCATGGCGCCGAGGAACATCGGGGCGTCCGTGCCCACCACGACGCCCATCACCGCCACCGCGCCCACGACCGCGCCGCGCTGCCCGTGGACCATGCGGCCGCCGGTGTAGGCGATGAGGACGGGCAGCAGGGTCGAGATGATCGGGCCGACCATCTTCGCGAGCGTCTCGTTGGGCAGCCAGCCGGTCGGGATGAACAGCGCGGTGATCAGGCCCCAGGCGATGAACGCGCCGATGTTCGGCATGATCATGCCGGCCAGGTGGCCGCCGATGCGCTGGATGGTGGCCTTGACGCCGGTTCCGGTGACCGTGGGTGTGTAACTGTCGGCCATGGGACGTGCTCCTTCGGGGGGATGAGCAGGTGATCAAGCCGCTGTGCCGGACATAGAAGGTGACGTTGGAGGGCTGGATCAGGGGAGACGGGCTGAAGGGGAGGTGCGGGGGCGTTTCGGGTCGGGGGCGCCGGCGGTGAGAGGGCGTGCGGGGTCGGGGGCGCCGACGGTGACGGCGCCGGGGTCGATGTCGCCGGGGCCGGGCATCCGGCTGCCGGGCAGGCGTACGGCCGCCGCTCCCCAGGCCAGCGCCCGTGCCAGCGCGTCCGGGCCGTGGCCGCCGCCGGCCAGGAAACCGGCCAGCATGGCGTCGCCCGCGCCGACGGAGCTGCGTGGCTCGGTCACCGCGGCCTCGCCGTACCAACTGCCCTGCTCCTCGACGAGGAGTGCGCCGTCGGCGCCCAGGCTGGCCAGCACCGTGCGCGCGCCGGCGGCCCGGAGCTTGCCCGCCGCCTCGACCACGTCGCCCAGCCGGCTGATGGACCTGCCGGTGGCCGCCGACAACTCCTCCAGGTTGGGCTTGACCAGGGCGGGCGCGGCGCCGAGCGCGCAGACGAGCGCGGGGCCGCTGGTGTCGACGGCCACGTGGATGCCCGCCCCGGCGAACCTGCGGCACAACCGGGCGTAGACGTCGGCGGGCACCTCGGGCGGCAGGCTGCCCGAGGCCACCACCCAGTCGGCCGAGTGCGCGGCGGCGAGGACGGCGTCGGCGATCGTGTCGAGCTCCGCGGCCGACAGCGCGGTGCCCGGCTCGTTGATCTTGGTGATGGTGCCGTCGGGTTCGGCGAGCGTGACGTTCGAGCGGGTCGTGCCGGCCACGGGGACGGTGACCATGTCGAGGCCCTCGGCGGCGAGCAGGCGGACGAGCTGCCTGCCCTCGTCACCGCCGAACGGCACCACCGCGCGCGAGGCGACCGCGTTGGCCAGCAGCGCGCGTGAGACGTTGACGCCCTTGCCGCCGGGGTCGAGGCGCGCGGCGGCGGCCCGGATGACCGCGCCCCGGTCCAGCGCGCCGATCTCGATGGTCCGATCGAGACTCGGGTTGAGGGTCAGAGTGAGGATCACGCCCGGATCACCTCCGGACCGGCCGCCGCCAGGTCGGCGGCGAGCGTCACGTCCAGCCCGGTGTCGCTGATCACCACGTCGATCTCGCTCAGCTCGGCGAACGTGGCCAGGTAGGTGTTGCTGAACTTGGTGTGGTCGGCCAGCAGCACGCTGCGCTGCGCGGCCCCGACCATGGCCCGCTTGATCGCCGCCTCGGCCGGGTCGGGCGTGGTCAGGCCCCGGCCGGGTGAGCAGCCGTTGGTCGCCATGAACGCCACGTCCACGTTGAGGCAGGCCAGCGGGCGCAGCGCCCAGTCGTCGACCGTGGCCAGGGTCTTGCCGCGCACCCGCCCGCCCAGCATGATCACGTGCAGGTTGGCGCGGGCGGCCAGGGCGGTGGCCAGCGGCGGCGAGTTGACCACGACGGTGAGCTCCCGGTCGGCGGGCAGCACCTGGACCAGGCGGCCGGTGGTGGTGCCCGCGTCGATGATCACGGACCCGTCCTCGGGCAGCTCGGACAGCGCCGCCTTGGCGATGCGCTCCTTCTCCGCCGTCATCACCTCGTCGCGGGTGGCCAGCGCGGGCTCGAACCCCAGCCGCTCGACGGGGATCGCGCCCCCGTGCACGCGGCGCAGCACGCCCGCCCGCTCCAGCGACGTCAGGTCACGGCGGATCGTCTCGGTGGTCACGTCGAGCTCGGCGGCCAGCGTCACCACGTCGACCCGGCCGGCGGACCGCGCCCTCCGCAGGATCTCCTGCTGCCGCTCCTCGGCGTACATGATGTTGATTCACCGCCGTTTCCAGTTGGTTTATTCTGTGTTTATACCCGTTTTCGTTGGGTGGTCAAGAGCGAGCGTGCCGAATCTGGTAGGTATATGCGGGTGCGTATGAAGCCTCTGGCCGCCGTGCCCCTCGTCGTCGCCGCGCTCGTCGCCCCCGCCGCGCCCGCCGGCGCCGCGCAGGCCCCGGGAGCCGCCGCGGCCAAGCCGCCCCGCGTCCCCGCCGGCACCACGGCGGCGTGGCTGGTGTTCGACCGGCAAGCGGGCAGGTTCGTCGCCACGAAGAACGCGCACCGCGGATACCGCTCGGCCTCCGTCGTCAAGATCCTGATCGCGATCGACTACCTGGAGCGGCGCAAGAGCGTGCCCAAGGCCGACGCCGCCCTGCTGAAGGTCATGTTGCGCGCCAGCGACGACGGCGCGGCGACGACGTTCTGGGACCGAGGCGGCAAGGGGCAGATCATCACCAGGACCGCCCGCAAGCTCGGCCTGTCCGACACCGCGCCGCCGCCCGCCTCCAAGCCCGGCTTCTGGGGTTACACCTCGCTCAGCGCGTACGACATCGTCCGCACCTACCGCTACCTGCTCGACAGGGCGGCCCCCCAGGTCAGGGAGACGATCCTGGGCCACCTGCGGCAGTCCACGCCGTGCGGCACCGACGGCTTCGACCAGACGTTCGGCATCCCCGACGCGTTGCCCAAGCCGTGGGCGGTCAAGCAGGGCTGGTCGGGCTTCGGCACGACGCCGCCGGTCAGGTGCGACGCTCGAGCCGTCGGAGCGCCCATCTCGTGGATCGCGCGGCGCGCCACCGGCTCGGGCGTGCCCGACTACGGCCGCCCGGTGTTGTACACGACCGGTCTGGTGGGCAAGGGCGAGCGTTACGTCATGGCGGTGCTGACGGCGCACCCGGCGGGCGCCACGTGGAGCTCCTCGGTCAAGCGCGTCACCACGCTCACCCGAGACCTCTACCGCAGCCTCTCCTAGATCCACCGGAGGGACACGATGACGGCCACGGACCACATCAGGCAGCACCAGCGGCGTACGCGGCGACCGGGCCGGTCTCAGGGGTGCTGAGAGCCGAGCTGCTGCTCCAGGCGGACCTTCTTCGGCACGCACATGCGCCAGGCCTCCAGCACCAGCTCGCGCATCTCCACCGGGTCGAGCGCCGCCAGCCGCACGACCACCCAGTTGAAACGCAGGTCGGACTCCCTCGGCATGAGGAACTTGGCGGGCTCGGCCGCCACCAGCGCCTCGCGTTCCTCCTTGGGGAACCCGAAGCCCATCAGCGTCTCGTCACGCGAGAACGCCACGTAGACGATCTTTCCCACACGGAACTTGACCCGGTCTCTGATGAGATGCTCCGACGTGCGCGGGAGCGTCAGAGCTAACTGGCGTACCTCGTCGACTGTGACCACACGGCCACGTTACCGAAGATCCACAGAAAGCCTTGGCCTTCAGGCCGGGGATGAATGTGGTCTCCGAAGGTGATGGCCCGGCGGAGGCGGGGTATCCCGGAGCGCGTGGCGCGGACCCTGAAGCGGTCAGGTGGGGCGGCGCTGTTGTTCGATGTAGGCCTTGATGATGGTGAGCGGGGCTCCGCCGCAGGATGCGGCGAAGTAGGACGGCGACCAGAAGTGGCCCCTCATGTGGACGCGGTTGACGCGGCCGGTGAACTCCTTGCGCAGGTAGAGGGATGAGACGCCCTTGAGGGAGTTGACGAGTTTGGAGACCGCCATCTTGGGCGGGTAGTTGACGAGCAGGTGGACGTGGTCGTCTTCGCCGTTGAACTCGCGTGCTGGGCGGGATCTGCCGCAGCGTGTGGAACACCGGCCTCCAACAGCGCCGCGAGTACCGCAAGCGGGGCGGGCACCTCGGCTACGCCGAGCAGTGCGCGCAACTCGCCGACGCCAAGAAGGACCCGTACTG